>CASBRD010000259.1 GCA_949128025.1 Oscillatoriales cyanobacterium PMM_0008
AAGCCATAAATCTGGGGTAGGGGCGAAGCATTCGGGCATATAATTTATTGGTTAAAACCGAAGATTTACTACCCGAATGCTTCGCCCCTACTGCCCTAATCGCCTTGGCGGTTGCTATAGTTGCGCTTTAGCGCTCTTATTAGAATTGGGATAAGAGCGCTAAAGCGCAACTACATACCTATGAAAGTTCTGGAATTGTAGCGACAGTCTATCGGCTGCTATTTCTGAAGTGCCTGTTGGAAAGTCTTGATAGCATCAACATGATTTACCATATTAATGCAGCACAAGAATAAATCGAGATCGATTCCTTTCACTTCTTCACTACTGGAAATCTTTTCATAGTAAAATTTATTTCCCTCTCCCCGCAGGTGATAAATTTCTAATACTCCATCTTCCCAAAACCAAACTTCTTTTATTTTCAGCCGCTTGTAGACTTCTAACTTGTTGATACCGCCACTGGAAAACACAACTTCGATCGCTAAATCGGGACGCACTCTACCAGGCGCAAGTTTATAGGATTCATCCGCCTCTCGCTTAACGGCGGCTATTTCATTTTCGAGGGTCATTGAGCCAGTTGGAGTAAAGTCAAAACCTGCTATAAGTAGGTATTGCTCCAACAATGCAGCAATTCTCTTTTTAACGGTTTCGTGAGGTTCTCCTGACCTTCTTCGTATCTCCAAAACGCCTTCTAGGAAAGAAAGTCGATAGCCTGGACGGTCTAACAATTGCTCAACTGCTTTGAACTCTCTCCAGGTCAGTCCCTCAAACAAAAGGGGTGATTCTTTTGTGGGTGTTGCGATCGCGGCTGGGGTCATTTGAGTGTCCAGTCTGTTTCCAGATGAGAAATTAGTAATAAACTCAAAAGTGGGTAGGCATCCCGCTTACCCCATATTTAAAATATTTTACAGTGATTTTTGGGTGAGTGAGGTGCATAGAAACCCGGTTTCTTCAAGAAACCGGGTTTCTGGGATGTTGTAGGGACAGGGCGGCATAAATATTTATCTATAATGTAAAATATTAAATGATGCCGTGTCCCTACCGCAGCTGATTTGAGTGAGGATGATTTCAACTTGTAGATTATCAACAATGAAATATGAAAAGCGAACTAATCAAGCTAACTTATCAAGTACAACTCCAAGCAGGTGAAAAGTTAAATCTGCCAGTATCTTTAGTTGAGAGCGTGGGTGCAGGTGATTGGAGCATCACTATTGAGAAAATCAATACTACGTCTGAAAGCATCCGCAACCATGACGCATTTTTGAATAGTTATACACCTGAAGATGAGGGGTTGTATGATGACTATTCAGGCGGGTGATTTTTGGGTGGCGGAAATTAGGTTTAAAGTTTTAAAAATACAAAGTTGGCTAATCTCAAGATAGCACAAAACTAATTCTCTGGTTGAGTCAGGGTAACAGGCGATCGCATTCACTCAATGGGTAACAAAATTAGATTCATATAACCGCCCAAATAGTCTATAGCTTGACTTTTTGTTTTTGGTGCATATAATATAGAGTCTTTGATATCACTTCCTGACTCACCGCTTTAACCACATTTATACTGACACTATTACCTAGTTGATAGTAAGCCTTATCATCATCAGAATGAAGGATAAAACTATCTGGAAAACCTTGTAATCGTGCTGCTTCACGGGGAGTAATTCGGCGAACTCTATTTTTATGATAAACACCTAATCTATTGGCATCGCTAGCAACAAGCGTTACAGAAATTTTGTTTGGATCGAGAAACTTATAAACCTCAAACGAAAAGTTTCCAGACACAGGTTTATATTTACCATTGACAATTTTCAAATACTTTTTGGCAATAAGAGATTCCAGAATTTCATCAAGTTGATGGTGATGGAAGAAACTTGCAATTTGTTCCTTAGTTAATAATTTACCATCTTGATGGCATCCAAATTCTTTGTTACGTCTTTTTAAGATAAAACGGTTCATTAATTCAATTTCATCCAAACTGCATTCACCCCGCAATCCCATTTCCCAAGAATGAATCGAATTGCCGCCACGGTAATCAATTAGCCTAACACCATGTAATTTAGTTAAATCATTTTTAACTAATTGTTTTAAAGCTTGGACGAACTGCGGCGAACAATTATATTTTGAATCTGGGTTATCTGCTAAGATATCGGCAACGCTAACGTTTTTTCTATGTGGATAAAACAAAGATAACTGTTCGTAATTATAGGAATGGGAATCTTTTGGCCCTAAATCAGAAATTAATCCGAATTGGGGCGTAGCATCTAAAATCCCCACTATGTAAATTCGGACGCGATTTTGAGGTAAGTTGAAGTTAGAACTATTGAGGAGAAAGGCATTAAAGCTGTACCCTCTCTTGAGAATTTCGTGTTTAATAGTTTCCAGGGTTTGTCCTCGATCATGGGTATAAAGCCCTCGCACATTCTCAAAAATAAAAGCTTTTGGTTTGTTACTATCAACCAGTCTCATAATTTCAAAAAATAGTGTTCCTCTTGTATCCCCAAAACCTGCTTTTTTACCAGCATAGGAAAAAGATTGACATGGAAAACCAGCTAGTAAAAATTCATGCTCTGGTAGCTCTTTGATTAGTCGAATATCCCCTAAAGGTGTGTCACCGAAATTATGCTTATAAACTAACTGAGCATCTGCATCTATTTCGCTACTCAATACACATTCAGTTTCGTATTCTAAGGAATAAGTGGCCTCTTCAAAACCCAGTCTCATTCCGCCAATTCCGCAAAATAAGTCAACAAAACGAAGTTTTTGCATACTGACTTTCTCCTTAAATTTACAATTATCTAACAAGCCGATAATCCTCACAAATTTTCAGTCATCATCACTAAAGTAATTCTGCATAAATTCACAAAGTAAATTCAATTCTTCTTCAGTAAATGCTACTGTACAATAGCTATATGAGCATATTGTTCTAAGCGCACTTTCTCTCTCAAAGGTGCCTGCTCCATCAATAACATAGGCAATTTTATAACCAGCTTTTTCAATTTGATCAAACCTAGATTTAGCTTGTCCAGCTTTACGCTCAATGACACTATTTGTAGTTACTTGAAAGCTAACTTCTATAGCTGCATACTTATTGTTTTTAGAAACTACTATATCAAATGAAGTGGCGCGATTATTATCGTCATCGGTGTGGCGAATACCTGGTAAATGACTACCTTGTTCTACCTTAATATCGGAAATTTTTAAATATTTATCTAAGTAGTCTTTTACAAATTTTTGAGCAATTTGTCCTAGAGTATTGGATTTTGCTCCAGAAGTTATACGACTCACCCAGATGTAACGTTCTTTAATAAATCTGTCTAGTTTTTCCGGTTCACCAATGTAATTACCAATTTCGCATTTAGCAAAAAAATCTGCTGAGTTTTGGTTCTTTGAACTACTGGCTAGTAAAAGCAATGCTATAACATCTTTATGTAGCCCAGACAATAGTTGTTTTTTGAGTTGTTTTTTGAGCAGTTTTTTGCCATTGATCCCAAGTTTTTCATTGCTGAGTTTACCTTGGATAGGCAGAGCTTCAAATTGATATAAGCAATTTTTTTGATTCCAAATATAGTCTAGTACTTTACAAGGAAATAATAAATTAAACTGAGTATTTAATCGTTTGAGATTTTCTCCACCAAAATCTGCCAATACAACTAAATGTTTAACAAACATATTTGCTGACAGAGTAGCAGCATTAACTACTTGAAATAAACTGTTTAAATCATTAACCTTTACGCTAAGAATAGAAATAAACTCCTCTTGAGTTTCCAAAAGCTTCGGAATTATACTAAGTTCAGCTTCTTGCTGAGAAAAATCTGAAGGCCAAAACATAGAAGCTGATTTACGTAGTTGTTGAACTGTTTTTGTGTATTTTGAATTTGTCACAATTAATTTGTCTCCTTTCGTTAAATAGTTTGGCATCAAAATTTAGTAAAATGGCGATCGCACTCCACTTTTCCTCATATTTACACAAATGCGATCGCACTTTCATCACCCTTCTCCTCCTTCCCATCACCCCAATACTTAAATACCAGATTAAGAATTAACTCACAACCGTAAATTTACTGATATTTGGACAATTTCGTATCTTTGACTGAAACTAAAAAAAAGCGATCGCACCCCACAACCCTCATCTTTAAACAAGTGTGATCGCCTCACTGTATCTGAACTGATTAAAAAAGTGCGATCGGACTTCTCACTCCGTCACTTCCCAATCCTCTATTCGCTTTTAAACAAATTATCCGACATATTGTTTTACAAATTCTTCTGGCGTTAAGCACTCAAACTCCCCTGTCTGCTTAACCAAAGCACTAATTAACTTATGATTAGCAGAAATAAAACATTCTGCTTTACCTATTTTAGCAGTTAAATAAACACCTACATCTTCACGGGGAATAACTCCCAACGCTTCTACCCTAGAAAATTCATTCAATTCAAGCAGTACATAGTAAATATTGAGATTCTGCCAAATTCTCCCTAACAATTCACCTCCCCAATCTTTATTTTGCAGACGTTTGGCTACTCGCAATATTTGTGCAAACAATTCCTCAGAAACTACTACTTCAACTGAATCTATCTTTTTTTCTACAAATCCGACCCATTCTAATAACCGACTTTCGTAGCTATGGGGGTCAGCAGCACCAATAATGTAAATATTAGTATCCAAAAAGATGCGCGAGGGAGTAATGGTCATTAGTCACCTTTACAAATTATACTTGTGCTGTTAATTCACAGATTTTTTTGACGTTCAGTAGCCATTTCCCGTTTAACTTCCTGCACCAAATTCACAATCTTTTCGTGGGAGTCATAACCTGCTTCTATCAGTGCTTCCTGAAACTGCTTTTGCAAATTATCAAAAGGCATAATTTCACGTTGAGAATATTCACGCATCCCAAGCAATTGTTCAAAAACGTCAACACCTAACAGCACTGCTTTTGCCTTTCCATCAGTAGTTAATATAATCAGTTCGCTAGTATTGGTAGCGCGATTCACAAGTTCAGAGAGTTGTTGATTAGCATCTACAATTTTTACAGTGTTCATTTATATTGCTCAAGATTTTAAAAGACAAAACTTTGCTAATTTCAAGATAGCACAAAACTGATTCTTTGGCTTAATAAGATTGAGAAGCGATCGCACTCCTCACCCCATCACCTCCCAATCCTCTATCCGCAAACCTTGAACTCGGCAGGCGGACACAGATATTAGTATCTAAAAGATATGTCAAGCTAATTCCTCCCTTATTTCATACTCTCCTTGATCTTCTCGGATCAAAGGTTCATCTTGAAAAGCACCTGCGGTTCTCTCAAAAAAATCAGATGGATAACCTAACTCTTCTGGCGTTTTATTTACAGTTGGCGTAACAGTTTCAATTGTTACTGTTACTTGTAAATCAGCATCTTTAAACTCTGTTGGAATTTTCATTTGTAATATACCATCAGATCCAACATGGGAACGAACTACGATTTGGTGCATTATCTTTACCCCTTTTTTAACTAAATTATCCTCATGCGATCGCTTTTTCACTAGCAGTGTATTCAAGCTGATTTTCTTGGTACGAATCAAATCTTTTCGTGTATGTACGAATTTGCCAGGGAACATCTTCACCAGTTAGGCGATCGCGCAAATCCGAAGGAATTCCACTTCCCAAGTCTTCTAACGCACTGAGAAGACCGATCGCTAAATCAACTTGTTTTAAGTCACAGCATCTCAGACGATTAATCATTGGTTTAATTGCTTCTTTAATTCCTGCTGCTGCTAGAGAACTTGCAGCTAAAGAAGGGTATTCTTCATCTTTGGCAATTGCATCTAATAAGCAGGAAACACCTACTTTAGAGCCAAATCTTAGAAGTATGACCGATGCCAAAATACTCGTTTCTAAATTATCCGATTCCTTCAGAAGTTTCTCTAGAGGTGTAACAACTAATGAACCTAAACGATATAGTCGTTCTGCGATCGGGAAACGGTGCGGACTTCTCCTAAAAGCATCAACCGTTTGAACCGCCAGAAAATCTACAATTTCTCCCACCCGTTCTACTGCAAGCACCTGCTTTTCTACTTCCAAGGATTCTAAATTTTCAATTAAGAAATCTACATCAATTTTGCTCATACTCTTATCCTCTTTAGTAGACATTTGCCTTTGATTGTAGTGCCGACAGGAATACTATATATACTTCCGCCAAGGTTCAATATATTATTCGATATCCTCAATGGCCTGACTCTAATATTATTTAATAATAACGCTGTTTCTTCAGAAAATTGAATCGCGAATTTTTGCTTATCACCAAAAACACCGATTAGTTCCAATTTCCCTTCCGTAGTCTCAAAACCCAAATCTGTGAGGAATATATCACCGGGATCGTTTGCCAGAAATGGGTTCGATCCTTGTCCAAATCGAAGTTCGCTGACAATGACCTGCTGCCCTACCTCCAGATTATCACCAAGAATTCCTGTAATCCCTGTCACCCCCTCAGTATTGGTAAAGTGACTAAATATCCTTCCTTGACCCAATTTGGGTGTAGTTGCGGGTGGCAGTAGCAGTAGGGACGAAAAAACTGCATAATCGATCGGTTGCAATTACACCTCTATTCCAAAATGATAGGTAAATATCAAGATCGTCTGCTCTCACCAGATGTCAATTTATACCTTATCCTGGAATATCCAAAAGCCGATAGTGGGATTTGAACCCACGACCAACTGATTACGAATCAGCTACTCTACCACTGAGCTACACCGGCACGATTTATTACTATAACACACTTTCCAGAAATTAGATCGACAAACTTAACTGAGATCCATCTTGAGTTTTGACAACTTCGATCCGCGCTTGAAACGCCTCTTTGAAGGATGGCATATGGGTGACGGTGAGGATGCAGGCAAAATCTGAAGCGATCGCATTTATCGCCGCAATCAAGCGATCGCATCCCTCCCGATCCTGAGTGCCAAACCCCTCATCCACAATCAGCATTTGCAGCGCAGTCCCCGCACGCTGAGCCAACAGACGCGCCAAAGCGAGACGAATGGCAAAATTAATCCGAAAAGCTTCCCCACCAGAATAAGTCTCGTAAGGGCGAGTACCGCGAGCATCAGCGATCAAAATGTCCAAAGTGTCAATCAGTTTACCCGTTTTCTTAGAAGTCCGACCGCTGCGCCCAGCTTTTTGGGTGACAAACTGAACGTGCAACTGGTTACCGCTCAACCGCGCCAAAATCGAATTAGTTTCGGCTTCCAACTGGGGCAACACATTCTCAATCATCAGCGTCTGGATACCGTGTTTGCCAAAAGCTTTACTCAGTTCTTCGTAAATGCGATATTTCTGGCGGCATTCGATCAGTTGTTGCTGCTGCTTGTCGTACTGAGCCTGAAGGTTTTCGAGCTGAGTGGAGAGTTGTTGCAGACGCCCCAAACTTGCCAGTTGCTCATCCAGTTGGCGGCGTCGATCGAATATCTGCCCTTCCAGGATTTGAATTTCCCCCGTCGCATCTGGCATAGTGCCAAGCTGATTGACAATTTGCTCAATTTGTGATGACTGAGCTTCTCGATCGCGCGATCGCACTTCCCAAACCTGAGCTAACTCCTGAAAACGCTGACAAAGTAAAGGATATTGCTGCTGAGCCTGACACAATTCCTGATAGCGGAGTTGCCAAGATTGGGCTTGGCGGACAGACTTGCGGATCGCATTATGTCCATCCAAGTTATAAGAAATCTCAACAATTTGGCGATCGAGCGTCGCAATCTGCCTAGCAAATTCCGAATTTGTTTGCAGTTGCTCGATCTGGCGTTGAATACCGATAATTTGAGCTAAAATCTCTGGCTGTCGAGCCGACACCTGAGCTTGACGCTGCTGAGCCTGTTTAATTCTATCCTGCTTAACCTCTGCCCAACGGCACCGCTCTACCTCATTTCGAGCCAAAGCGTGGTTTTTATCATCGTAGTTGAGTTGTTGCAAGTTTTGGTCTAGCTGCCTCAATTCTTGCTGCACATCAACAGCGTAGTCACTTGTTTGGAGCGATCGCTCAATCTGTGCTGCTTCAGCTACTATTTGTTGAAGACGATCTTGGGCATCGCCAGTCGCCGCAAGTTGCGCCTGCAATTGTCCTCGATGTTCCCGCAAACCATCATAGCCAACCAATTCCTGGGATAATTGCTTATATTCAGCCCTTAAAACCTGAAGTTCCGCCTCAGATGCAGCCAATTGCTCCCGAACAATCCAAAACTGCTGCTCCATCTCCTTTTGCTCGGTTTGGGTTTTGTTTACCACACGCTTCCAGTGGTGTTCGTCGAGGGGCCGATCGCACAACGGACAGATAGCATCCGGCGTCCGCAGCATCTGAATTTTGTGCGTCAATTCTCCCAACTGTCTTTCGTATTCCCGTTGATTTTCCTGGAGACGATCGACAAAACTGCGCCTTTCCAGCCCTTTTTCCTGCACGCGCTGTTGGCGAACCCGTTTTTTCTCCAATTGCTCAATTTGGACAGCAACTTCCATCACCGCCTGCTGTAACTTTGGCTGACGTTTTTGTTGCACTTGCAGTTGCGATACAGAAGAGTGGAGTTCATCTAACCTCGCACTCAATCGAGCTTGAGAGCGTTCCAGTTGGCTCTGTAACTGCTGGCGACCTTGCAGTAAAGGGGTGACCTGCAAGTGCAACCTATCCATCTGAATCAGGCGACTGCGAGCCTGCTGCAATTGTGCCAGCCCAGCTTCTACTTCAGCAGATTGACTGAGGGTTTGCTGAATTTCTTTTTCCTGTTGCGCTAAAGCTTCTAGTTGAGCTTGAGCGTGTTGCAGTTGTTTATTCAGTTCGTTGATAGCTCGTTCTTGCTGTTGTTGTAACTGTCGCCGTTGTTCCTGTGCAGCTTGATGGGTTTGAAATTTGCTGGTAAGGGTTTCTTCCTGGGCTTGCAAATGTTGGAAATTGGTATATCCAGCGGTTATTTCATCTTGCTGTTGCAGAAGGACTTCCAGTTGTTGCTGCTGCTGTTGGATAATGGCTGAGTCTTGCTGGAGACGATCGCAATCTTGTACCAAATTTTGATATTGTTGCCGATGCCAACTTAGCTGTTGTTCCCAAGTTTGTCGCTGATGGTGTAAGGATTGCAGCTGTTGTAGCCGTTCGGTATCTTCTAATTGTGCTTGTCGAAGCAGAGTCAGGTTGCGATCTTGAGTAGCTTGTTCTTGCGCGATCGATCCTCGCTCCTGCAACTGCACTTTCATAGAACCCAAATTCCGATCTAACTCATCCGCCTGTCCCTTCAACTGCTTAGAAAAATCCTTCGCTTGTTCCGCCAGAGTTTCGTACTGATTGAGTTTGAGTAAATCGGCGAGAATTTCTTTACGTTCCCCCGGTTTTTTGAGCATAAACTCATCCGCCCTACCCTGACGCAGATAAGCCGAATTGATAAAAGTTTCGTAATCCAGCTTCAAGTGATCTACAATCAACTGCTGAGTCGATCGCATTCCCCGCTCAGTCAAAGCCCGAAAACCACTAGGCGTCTGCACCTGAAATTCTAGAACCCCCCCACCGCCAAGACGACGGGCCCGAATTACACGGTAGATTACATCTTGGTTCTTGAACATGAAATCAACTTGGACTTCATCAGATCCCGCGTGGATAACATCATCTTCATTACCAGCACGACTTTCACCCCAAAGCACCCAGGTAATCGCTTCTAGCAGGGAAGATTTACCCGCGCCATTGGCACCGCAGATACAAGCCGTATGCAGTCCACGAAAATCGAGGGTTGCTTTGCGATAGCTAAGGAAGTTTTTGAGGGTAAGTTGCAGAGGAATCATTTAGACTGTCGCGCTACACTCTTATTTAAGAAATAGCAGTACGAACGTACTGTTGTATAGTCTGTCAAGGGAAAAAATAAGGATTTTAGGTATGAAGTAGAAATACTGGTTGCGGAAAGCCGAGCTTGAGAGCTATGAATAAATACTTAGAACAATGGCTAGCGCATCGGTAATTTCTTGCATGGCTGTATCAGAAAGGGTTCCCAGTTGCTGGATGAGTCTTTGTTGCGAGACTGAGCGCACTTGAAAAGTATCGGCTCCTGAGAGCTTAGTCAAACCGTTCTCTGCATTGCGTTCCAGTCGCACCATCCATACTCTCTCTGCAAAATCCTTTTTCCATTCTGTGATGGGGACAATTACCTTTAGTCGCAAAACCCCAACTGTATCTTTGCTGACGATAACAGCAGGGCGAGTTTTGCTGATTTCGGCTCCAATAGTAGGCTCTAGGTTAACCAGCCAAATCTCTCCTCTACGCATATGAATCTATTTTGGCAAAATGTTCATCTGTACTTTCGCAAAAATCTTCGCCATCGAGAGCAGTGAAAGCAGTTAACTCCTCATCTTGTAAGTAATCTAGTATTGCAAGTTGAGCTGTCATCGCGAGTTGTTGCTCTTTCTCTTCTGGGGTGAGTGATTTCCATTCTTCCCGCGCCAGACATAAGGCTAGTTTGGCAATGGTTAAACGATCTGCGTTGCTTTGGTGCTTGAGTGCTTTCAAGATTTCTGCCTTTGTCATGGGTAGTGTAGTGAGTTAGGTGGACGATAGTCTTGCGTATTGCGCTGCCTTCAAATCTGATTGTCTCTCAACTATTAAAGCTGTTGCCATAGGTTGTCCTGTTTATTTGGAGTGCGATCGCGCTCCCTTCACACTTTATTATCATCGTAAAATGAACAAAACCCGCCTCGGCGGGTTTTGTCTGGTAGATCTGCAAAACACAAAGGCGCGATCGCATCTGTTAGATTTTTGGCAACATTGCCCGGATCTGATTCAAAAACTCTTGATGATCGACCACTGGCTTGGGGATGTAGCCATCCGCACCGCTTTGTTCGAGCAAGTTTTCGCGATCGCCCTCGTTCGCGTGCGCTGTAACTAAAATCACAGGTAGTTTAGCGGTTGCCGGGTTAGCTTTCAGCATTTGAGTAATCTGAAGACCGTTCATTCGCTTTCCCTGGTAATAACTGTTACCCAGAGAAACATCCATCAGAATGATCTGCGCTTCCCCAGATTGGGCAATTTGGATTACTTCTTCCACATCTTCCGTGTGGCGTACCCCTAAGCCGCCTCCCTTAGTCAAAATCTTAGAGAAAACTTTAACGTTTATAGCCTCATCTTCAACAATCAGAACGGTTGTCATAAGAAAGTCCTAGATACAATTGAATTCAAACGCAGACAATTCCAGCATTACAGCCCGATGTTAGCCTCATGCTTGAGTAATGTTTGTGCAATGTTAGGCTTGGCTGACTTAGCAAACAAATTTAACAAAACTTCAAAAAAGGTTATGGTTGAGCTATGGCAAAGCGATCGCTCCAAGTATCTCCAGAAGGTATAAAAGAGGCAAAAAAAGCCTTCACTCGCGCCGGATTGATCCAAACACAGCTTGGCGATCGAGTAGGTTGCACTCGCCAGACAATTGCCAAGTTTTTACATGGCAAATCGGTAGATAGCTACATTTTTAGAGAAATCTGCTTTCAGCTTGAGTTGGACTGGGAAAACATAGCTGCACCTGAGCCTGCTGAAAATAATCTTAGCCCTAGCACCGATATTGACGCCCTCGTGCAACACATCCGAGAGAAGCTACGCCCCACCATCCAACAGAGGTGTAGCACAATACGAGTGCTAGATATGACTCAACCCATCGGTTTAACCGACATCTACACCAATGTCAACATTCTAGAGCAAATTACTGGGCGCAGGCCGCTGACAATTGCTGAGCTGATGCAAGTATTCGATCCAGATTCGGGAAATTTCGATCGCTTTGGACTGAGCAGAATTACCAGAAAACGAGTACCAGGGCTAGAAGCTGTAAAATTTTACCCTAAGCTGATGGTATTGGGCAAGCCCGGATCGGGTAAGACAACATTTTTAAAGTATTTAGCAATTCAGTGCTGTTATGGTGATTTTCTCAACCATTTAGTGCCAATTTTTATCACGCTCAGAGACTTCGCAGAGGCAAAAAATCATAGCGTTAACATCGAATTAATTGACCAGATGTTGTTGAATTCTGGCATTACAGATATTCAACTAACTGAGTTGCTCAAACACGGCAAAACATTAATATTACTTGATGGTTTGGATGAAGTCAGAGAAGAAGATGCCAGTCGAGTTATCAAGCAGATTCAGGAATTTTCCGATCGTTACCAAAGCAATCGATTTGTTATCACCTGCCGCATAGCAGCGCAGGAATATACTTTTGAAAAATTCACCGAGGTAGAAGTTGCCGATTTTAATCACTACCAAATTAAGGCATTTGCAACCAAGTGGTTTCAGGTCAAAGAAAATCGATCTTCAATTATTTTACCTGCTGAGGAAGAGATTCAGGCTAATACAGCCGATCGATTCATGCAGCAACTGCAATCAAATCCTTCAATTAGAGAACTGGCGACAAATCCTTTGCTGTTGACCCTGCTGTGTTTAGAATTTGAAGATGCCGGTGATTTCCCAGCCGATCGCGCCGAATTATACAAACGAGGCATTACTACTCTACTGAGAAAATGGGATGCCAAACGCGGTATTGAGCGCGATCGAGTTTATAAAAAGCTGTCGGTACAGCGCAAGGAAGATTTACTCAGTCAAATTGCCTTAACTACTTTTGAGCGCAAAGATTACTTTTTTAAACAACAGGCTGCTGAATCTTATATTGGAAATTTTATTCGCAATTTATCCGATGCCAAAACTGACTCGGAAATTCTGCACTTAGATAGCTCGGCGTTGTTGAAATCGCTTGAAGCACAGCATGGAATCTTAATAGAAAGAGCGAGGGGTATTTATTCTTTTTCTCATCTAACATTTCACGAGTATTTTACAGCCAGGAAAATTGTCAACAGTTCCGAACCGCAAGCGTTAGAAAAAGCTTTACAAAATTTGGTCAGCCATATTACGGATAAATACTGGCGAGAAGTATTTTTATTAGCAGTAGGGATGTTGCAGCCTGCTGATTATCTGTTGCAATTAATGAAAAAGCAGGTTGATGTGCTTGTAGCTAGTGATGAAAGTTTGCAACAATTTTTGATGTGGGTAAGAGATAAATCGCTTTCTGTCAAGGTTCCTTATAAGCCTGCTGCTGTGAGGGCTTTTTACTTTAATCTTGCCTACGATCGCCACCCTCAGCGCGATTCAGTTGGTTACCGCGATCCAGAATTGATCCGCACCCTCGATCGTCGCCTTTTTACTCTAGTTATTTTAGGCAATATCCGCGCCCTTGATGTCGGTCTTGATGATATCCTTGCTCTGGTTTGCGATCGCACTTTTAAGCTCGATCTGAATAATTATCCCTATGCTTCCACTTATGCTTTTAAAGGGGCTTTTTTCCTGGCGTGCGATCGCGCCCTTTACCTCGAACCTAAGTTAGGACAAGCTTTGCAAGAACTCAAAAACCAACTTCCCGATCCCGATGCTGATAAGTGGAAATTTAAACAATGGTGGGAAGCTAATAGTCAAGCTTGGATAGAGCAATTAATATCAGCAATAATTAAGTATCGCAATATAGGTCACAATTGGCAGTTCAGCAAACAGCAAAAAAAGTTGCTTCAAGCTTATTACAATGCCAATAAGTTACTGGTGGAGTGCCTGAATACCGATTGTTACGTGAGCCGTGAAGTGCGGCAGGAAATAGAGGATACGTTGTTATTACCATCAGAGAAGTAACGGCTCTTTCGGAGTTGTTATGCTTTTGTTCATATAAGAACATTTTTATTTCTTTTCTCCTGGAGCCCCTCTGCCATAGCATAGTAAGCACGGAAGATCCGCATTACCGTAAGGCCGAGTGCGGATTGGCGTACTTGACGGAAGGCGAATGCCTACGGCAACCTACGCGATCGCAAATCTGACTATAGTAAGGAACTAATTCAGCAAACCTGCGTCCTTAGTATATAGCTAAAAAGTTTTCGCCAGTACAACAAAAAACAATCGACAAATAGTTCTATTGCTTCCGGTTGATGAATAAGCCTTTGACCTCTCCTTAGAATTAAGAGTAATGAAAATTGGAGTAAAAAGCTCGCCGCACACTTAGGCCAAGCTCCAGCATCACACAACTATTTACACCAAAGTGATGACTCGAAATAACAGACGCTCTTTAGAGAGTCGCTCAAATCAACCAAACTCAACCTGCACTATCAGAAACAAACTTTTCAACACGGCGTCATTCGATATAACAAACCCAACAAGGAGGGTGCCATAAATGTTTAATTCCCAACGCTGGCAATCTACAACCGCTGCACTACTCGCTTTAGGAATGAGCGCTACTACAGCTGCTCCGCTCCTAATTGCATCGCCTGCCTTAGCTCAATCTCGTGTATCTCAATCACAACGAATTGATTACAGACTACCCGCTGGCACAAACATTCCAGTTACGTATGAGAAAGCAGAAAAAATCGTCTTAGCGCCAGACGAAACGGCGCGAATAACCCTCACAGTACAAGACGACGTAGTAGGTCGTGACGGCAGCATATTGATTCCATCTGGCAGTCGGATAGAGGGACAAATAGAACCATATGGTAGAGGTTCTCGCTTTGTTGCCAGAAACCTGATTCTAGATCGAGGTCAGAGACGCACTATCAACGCGACTTCTGATGTAATTACTCAAACAGAAGAAGTTCGTAGGGGTGGTACTAACACAACTTCTATCTTGACAGGTGCAGCAGTTGGTTCGGCAGCAGCAGCACTGATCTCAGGCATTTCTGGCGACAGACGTATCCGACCCCTAGAAGTTTTAGCTGGTACGGGAGCGGGTGCTGTAGGTGGACTGCTCCTGGGACGCAATCGGGATTCCGCTAAAGTGGTGGTCATTGACCCGGAAAGCGATCTGGATTTGACACTCCGCTCGGATTTAGTACTTAACTCCTCCTCCGGTTACAGCTCCGGGTCTAACTCTGATTACAACAATCGCGACTCCAGACCCATCCCAAGACGCGACTCTGGGTACGATCGAGGTATTTAGATAGACATCCTCAATGGGAAAGCGATCGCAAACTGAGATAGTTTGCGATCGCTTTTTTCTGAATTGGACTCTCTCGTGAGGGAGATAGCCTTTTAAAATAACATAAATTATGCTATAGTTTCAAACCTGGTGTCAAAAATAAGGAATAATACTCTTTATACAAAAATTTGTATACCAATCCGTCGCAACTAGGGTGCTTCAGGAAACCGTCAAACCATTTTTGTAGCACAACACAGATTTAGGAAGTCAGGTATGGAAAAAGTCCTTTTTATTCTAGGGGAACTGAGCGATGACGACATTGATTGGATGCTACAGACGGGTAGGCGCGAGGAAGTTCCTGCCAACACAGTCCTCATAGAACAAGGAAAACCCATCGACACGCTGTACCTCCTCCTGGAAGGAACCTTGACTGTTTCTATTGCCGCCCTGGATAATAAAGAAATTGCCATATTATCAAGCGGCGAGATGGTAGGAGAAATGTCCTTCGTGGATGCCCGCCCGCCTTCTGCCACAGTTAAGACTAATGAAAACTCACTATTGCTGTCGATCCCCCGACGGCAATTAGCGACACGACTACAGCAAGATACGGGATTTGGCTCCCGTTTTTACCGAGCGCTTGCGCTTTTGCTTTCTATCAGACTGCGTGGCACTATTGGCCAGCTTGGTTATGGCAAAATCCCACCTTATGATGGAGACATTGAAATCGAACAACTCAACCCAAACATCCTTGACAATATTGCGATCGCTAGAACCAGATTTGACTGGATGCTACGACGCCTCAGAGACACTTAACTTTATTGTACGAATAAGCAGTAAATGAATTTCGCAAACAAAAGCGACTAAAGAACCAGGCGCTTATTTTTAGTATTTGAAAATAAGATATTGACTTAAATAAAAATAGCAATACTAATGAAGCCTCTATTTAATGAAAATAAAAACTAGGTATATGGTGGAGAAATAAATTCATGTATAAGTTCAATGGTTGGCAGTCTGGAACTACTTTATTGTTAGCCTTCTCGATAAATGCCAGCACCTTCACACCCATTGTGAAACAAGATCCGGCTTATGCCCAAAGAACATTACCGGCAGAAATAACTGGAAGAATTGCCGCCGGAACTCTGATCCCAGTTAAATACCAGACAGCACAGAAAATTATCGTTGCCTCAGACGAACCAGGGCCAATTCCCTTAACCCTAATCGTGGCTAGAAACATTGTGACAACTCAACCAACTTTGTTGATTCCATCTGGCACTCAGATCGTCGGCGAACTGGTAACAATGCAAGAAATAGGAAGCGCTCAATTTGTTGCCAAACAGTTAGTTTTAAGCGATGGTAAACGAATTCCCATAAGTGCAAGTTCCCGACTTATTACCAAAACACAAGAGATTAGCGACAGCCCCATACTTGGTAGAACGATCGGCAATGCAGCTTTAGGTACAGGGGCGGCAGCTGCTCTAGCAGCTGTGAGCGGGAACCCAGCGATCGCCTCCGGACAAGTTGTGTTAAGTTCTGGGTTTGGCTCTTCTTCCGAACTGTTGGGAAGATTCCGAAACCAGGAAACAGTTAGGCTGCTCTCGATCGAACCCGACAAGGACTTGACTTTAACCTTAAATTCCGATTTGATTTTGAGAAGGTCTGCCTCATAAGGAAATTTTAGATTACTATTGACTTTCTGGTAACCACACGATAAAAGTAGCCCCCACGCCAGCATTAGTAGGGTGCTGAGATGGACTGAAAACCTCAATTTCACCCTGCATTTGCCGCACCAAATCTCGTGCGATCGCCAAACCCAAACCAGTACCAGGAATCTCCGATTGGGCCTGAACTCCCCGGTAATGCCGCTCAAACAGCCGCTCTAAATCTTGGGGAGGAATGCCAGGGCCAGTGTCACTCACCGCAACTCCCTGCAACCGACCTTGAGGCGATTCTCGCTCTACCCCTGCCTCAACGTAAACCCATCCTCCCGAAGGCGTATATTTCAAAGCATTATCGATTAAATTGCTGAACACTTCTCTTAAAGCCTTGGCATTAGCTCGAACAGGCGTCAAATTAGCCCTAATTTCAGCTTTTAACTTTATATTTCGCTCTTGGGCGATCGCATACGCCGATGACAGCAGCGGTTCTAAAACTTCGGCTACAGAGCAGGATTGCAGAGTCTCGACCGCCATCAACCCACCTTCGGGTAACAACAGTAGCGGTTTATTGGCCCGATCGGGCTCAGTCGCAGTCTCAACCTTCCCTTCAACCGACACCTGAGAAGGATAAGCTAACAGCGATCCCCCTTGGCTGGCGGTCAAGTCAATCGCCTCATCAAACTGTGAGAGCAAATCTTGGATGCGATCGCTCTCCCTGAGAATATTACCTGCAATATCGCGGTTTGCATCGGACGGTCGCAGTCGCCTCAGCAGCAGCTTCCCAAAAGTCAGTAAAGCCGTCAGCGGATTGCGAAGCTGGTGCAACAAATTATGTAGAAGGTCATTTTGCTGACTCTGGAGACGCTGTTGTTGGCTAAATTGCTGCCCCAGCCATTGGGAGCGTTGGTCTAAAATACAAGCTAGAGCCATCGTATGGGCAATCCTTTCCACCTCAATCCGTTCCTGCTCATTCCAAGGTCGATCCTCACGACTGGTAACCAACAATCCCATCACAACCCCCTCGTGGATCAGAGGTAAAACAATTTGGCGCTGTTGCACCAGAGAATGGCCTTCCCTGTGACGCCGTTGCTCCCCTCCCGTTGCATCTACCGGGGCCCCAGACCGCAGCAGGATTGAGGAGCCTTGAGGAGCCGCTGATAATAAGCGGGGGATATTATTGACCTTCTCGATCCCATGCGGTAAAAAAGCCAGCGAGTCATTCTCATCCCAAACCGCAGTTTGGTTAGGGTAAGCCACAACCGGAATCAGTTTAGCTTCTTCTGGCTCCACCAATTCTTCCGTCAAATAGACTACGCTCAAAGCCGCTCCCAGTGCCTGGGTAAGCAATGCGACCTGTGCTTGACACAGAGCAACAAATTCTGAACTGGCAGGCATCAACATTCTTGTCAAGCTCTAGTAGTTAACCGTGCCAAATGGCGGTGTTGCCCAAATGGCTTTCTGTTTCTCTGATATCATCTCTCTTCCTCCTAAAGACCCCCACTATCAGCGCGGCGGATATATCGAGCCTTTGGGCGAGTACCGCCAATGCTTTAGTGGCGGTCGGAAACGGGGGATATTTTATGGGGTTCAATACCCCTAAAATATCCAAATCACTGTGCATAACTATATCCATCCTTTTTGTGAATGTGTTTGCAGTATTTGTGGCCGATCCCTTGAATCAGTCCGTCCGTTGTTGAGATATTGAAACTACCCGTGGCGCGAGTTGCGACCCGTCCAACGTAAGTTCCAATCTTTTTCCCAGAGTTGACAATCGCTTTAACAATGTCACCCGTTTGAAAACCCTTGTGAAACTTGGCTCTAGAGCAATAACGACTCGGAAAACCCCATTTGTCAGTACGGCACTGCTGACGGGTTCCATGACCCTTGGCAGCAATCAGCAGGGGCTTAACCCCAGTCGTGATTAACTGTTCTGGGGTGGACGCTCCTACGCAGGCTGCATCCCAATAGTGAGTTTTTTCTAAGCCTCGGATTGTCCGGTTGTACTTGGTGCGACCGCCTGTGCCAACCTCGACAAGTAAGCCGGTTTTTTTGAGGTTTTCGTACAGATTCCATCGGGTTGCATTGACGGCTGCCGTATCTGCCAAGGGTCTTTTAGCTTGAGCCAAAATCCGTTTGAGCAGGTCAGGCTGAAGAGAGAGAAAGTCTTTGATGTCCTGATTGCCCTTCTTCTGATTACAGGGAACGCAGGCTAAACAAAGGTTACTGACGCGGTTAGACCCCCCAATTGAAGTTGGCTGGATGTGTTCAATCTCAAGCTTGGTGTCTTTTGCACCGCAGTAAGCACAGGTCCTGTTCCACTTCGAGAGCAGAAATTCTCGTACTTCGTAACCAGCCAGAGTCCCCTGCTGGTAACCTACCCCGCTAATCTCAGAATCCTCCATCTGTTGCGTGTCAAACCGCACCAATTCTTGAGAAATGGCAGTAATCTGACACAGTGACGACAAGCGCTTGACAATCGTCAGGATGTTAGCCACTCGACTATTTAATGATGGTGGCAACCATCCTTGTGGTCGGGTGCGATTGAGAAAACGCGGCTGACGGTAGCGGGTTTTACGGTTGCGTCGTGACCGTCGCAGTTGTCGGCGAGAGGTTAAGGCGTCCCGAATTTGGAAACCTCGGTGCTGTAACTCGGCTGCCCAAACAATTTCACCTGTGCTGTCGTTGACCAAGGCTAATCCAGTTGTTTTTGCACCAGGGTCAATCTTGATGCGGAGCGGCTCTAATGAAGGATTCAACACCTCCTCTTTCAAAACAATAGTGAAAGGATAGCGACGAAAAACAGCAGCTTTCCCTTGAGTTAAAAGCATCCTAGCTCTACCCGGATGAACGGGGTTAAGGGGCTGTTTGTTGGGATCTAGAACAAACACTTTGGACATTACTGTCCCTCCTTGCGGGTAATGTTAGCCTGGACAATGATTTAAGGGCTTTTTACGCTAACAGCACTGACTCAAACCCGATGATTCTGCTTAACTGTTAGCCTCAGAGCTACAGACTGGCTTCGTATCCGTAGGTGAGATGACCTAAAAATCGTAGTACCGAAGTACTTAGTCGGGTAAACTCTGGGCGATTATCGCCCCCGCCATAGCTGTAATCAGCTTGGCGGCGGGTAATTTACCTACAAGCGTTATCTGACCAGTTGGGGGCGATGAATTAGAGACAACATATATTTTTATTACAGCTACTTCGATCGATATCTGTTTCCAGCTTAGCGCGATCGGTATCTGGGCTTTGCTTTCAGGGCATCTGAAAGATTTGTATCAATCATTTAATAAAAGTTGATTTTTAGAACTCAAGCCGATATACTTGCGACGGCTTTGGTAAATATCATTACAAAATAGTACTAAAAGAGGAGGTAACTAGCTTGGCTAGGAGACGTAAGCGCAAAAGTCGCCGTCGCCAAGAAGGGCGTAGGATTCTTGAGCACGTGCCTCAATATAGCATCGAAAGTGGGCTGGATAAACCAGTAACGGCGGCTCGAAAATTTATTCAAGCCGAAGGAATTGTGCCACCCGCTCTACTGCTGGTTAAGCGGAACGAGCATACTACAGATCGGTACTTCTGGGCAGAAAAGGGGCTGTTTGGGGCTCAGTACGTGGAAGAAAACCATTTTCTGTTTCCCAGCTTGAGAGAGTTAGAACACCCTAACGAAAAAGTTGCAGTTGCTGCTCAAAGTGGCTGAGACTTAACGGGTACGATTGGCTCCTAAGCGATTGAAATTCCCATTTTAGCGGCTCGAACACGACCTTTGCAGGGACGACTGAGTTGATTTACATTCAATAAACCCCACTCAAAACTTGTTTGGTTTGAGTGGGGTTTATTATCGCTTTTTATCTAAGAGCTATTTTCCCATGTCCTTGGGACAGGCTTTGCCAAAGGAAACCTAAGCGCCTTCCCTAACGTCATCGCCAGGTTTTAATCCCAGCGCCTGTTGCAAAGCAGCCAATTCATCCCTATGAGCCGTAACAGCGATCGCACTTTGCACGACTTGAGTTTGCTCGCTAAGCACATCTTCAAACTTGAGCGACACCTGCTCTTGCCGTCCAGCTTTTTGCCAGTAAAATACACCAGCTAGAGGCGACAACAATTCTAGCCCCAGAAATACGATCCCCGAATTGGGAAACAAAATCGACAAAACCAGAACAAGACTCAGGATTCCCACCGCCGCCAACAAAGTTAAGAAAATTGCCATAAACCAGCTGGGGCGGACAAACCCCACGAAAGTCACCTGGTTTTGAGCAGCATCCACAGATGCGACCCGGTAGGAACGCTGGGTAAAATACTGCTGCAATTCAGCAAAAAGCGATTCTTGTGGCTGCTCGGAAATCAACCTAACTGCTTGAGTCCTATCTTTGACAGAAGCTTTGATAAAGAAAAACAGGCCGACCAACAGCAACAACGTCAGCAACAATGTCGAGTAAATAATTGTCGTGGTCATCCTTACTGAGTTGGGAAGGGTTTGGTGACTTGAGATTTTAGATTAACCATGAATCTAAAATCTTTATATCCGTAGCATTCCCCCTACTTTACACAACTTTACGATTTGTCGCTACCTTCCGAAACTCTTTGCCGCTGACTTGGTGAGGGTGAAGCCGAACGCTGGTCTTTGGTGGCATACTCTCGCCACAGACGAGCCAAATCCTGAGATATATCCCGCCAATCAGGACGAATGCGATACATCCTCCGGGGACGTCCGCGTCCTTCTACTTTTTTCCAGTACCCGCCGATCGCCTGTTCCTCCTCCAAGAATTTGAGGGCGCTGTAGAGGACAGTATCGGAAAGCCGGTAGGCTGGGTATTCACTCTCTATAAGCTGGATTAGTTCTGTTCCATAAGATTCTCCTCGTACTAAGACAGAAAGTACGTAGCACACGGCTAGTTCTTTGCTCAGATATAGGGGAGGGGGATTGTGAAAAAACTGGTAAATATCGTCAAATTTCATCTGCATAACCGGCTGAACACTCTGTCCCAAACTGATTTAAAAGGCATCGGCTCTCGTTTGCCAGTTCCAACCGCACGCTCGAAGAGGCTTTTCAGGGGTGACGCCCGATGGCAGACCGATCGGCAGTATCGCTATGAGCGTGAATGGCGATGCAGTCCAATTCTGTCCGAAGAGGAACTGCTGAATATTACGATCAATTCTAGACAGTTAATTCTGGGTATGCCTGCCAGACTTCGTGGGTGATTTTGCCTCCCTCGTCGAAGTGTGCTTTATACAAAAGATAAAAGACCTTAACCAGCCCTTCGTCTAGACCAGGCTCGTAGCGTGATTTCAGCTTTAATGGTGCTTCCCCTGCGGCTGGGAATCTTTCCTAAACTATAGGGTTTTTCAACCACTTGGATCTGTTGAATTTTATTTTCTTTAAAGAATTGGTGCCAAACCCGGTAAATCTCCTCATCCTGGTGGACTTCATCTTTCTTCCTCCTTGGAGACTCCCGCCAAAACTGTACTCAGTTTGGCGGTGAGAGTCAAAGGAGGGCCGGGTAAAAGTTGCATAACTATTCCTTTGGTCGGTGAGGAAACCGTTGCGCCTCAAAAGTGGTGAAACTTCTTGGCATACCTGCTGGCATTACAGGATTGAGGCTACCGATATTGTTCTGTGATTGACCCGCCGCTCCTAAGAGGAGCCGCTTCGCTAACGGTGGGGCGTTTAATTTGTTGGGGATTGCTCCCCCTCCCATTACTGGGGTGATGTTCGCCTTGACAATGTTAGTGGTCGGTACTTTCTTTCGTAGCACTGGCTTAACCCTTTAGACCTGTTTAACTACTTGGTTCTAGAGCTACAGACTGGCGTCGCATCCGTAGGTAGGAACTTGAACTCTTGCCACTAACGTAGGTATTGCTACCTGAGTCTGGTAAACTAGGGCTTTTAAAAGCCCCCGCTATATCGGTACTCTGATCCTTCGGTGGGTTGTTTACCCACAGAGCCGCTATTCCACAGCATAATGGCATTGGCACAGTACTGAGTAAGAGTGCCAAAGGGATTTTGTAGTAGCGATCGCCTGCCAGTGTCTTTGAGCCATCTTAACCGGCGATCGAGGCACACCTGATGCAGAGAAGCCGAACTTCGCTTAAAGTTTCTTTATTGATAAAAGTTTTCCCATATCAAATCGGGTTTAATGGGTATATATATGCCAGATCAATCAGAATCACAGTCCCTTCCCTCAACACTCCGGCAAATAGCCTTCAATTTCCGTCTAACCGGCTGGATTAGCTTCTGGTCTCAGTTAGTCCTAGCTGTAGTTTCCAGCGTGGTTTTGCTGCTGTTTGCCGTCTTTAGTAACAATAGCACTAACAAAGCCAGTAATCCCGGCACTGGGTTAGGCATTTTTTTCGCCTTGTGCGGACTTGCGGTTCTGGGCGGAAGCATTTACTGGGCTTTCCGTTACACCCGCATCGCCAGACAGCTACAATCTCTCAATGCCGACACCCGCCCTCGGAAAACAGATACAATTCAAGTCCTGCGCCTGGGATTGCTCGTGAATTTAGGCGGGATGTTATTAACTCTTTTCGGAGCCTATGCAATTGTCGGTACACTAGCGGCCAGATCGATATCCCAACCGCAAATAGGACTGACGTTAGATACCAGTCGCCTGATTAGCTCTCTGGATATGTTCGCAGTGCAGGCAAATATTAATACCATTTTCGGTCACTTTGTGGGAATTGTCGCCACGCTGTGGCTGATGGATCGCGTTAACCGCACCTAGTTAGCGCCCTTCGCTTAGGAGACATTTCGCCTTGGCGTTGTATCCTGATGTATTGGCAGAAAAAGCTTAAGGAATATCTGTGCTAGACCTCAAACAGATACGGGAAAATCCACAACTTGTCCTGCTTCGGCTCAACAGTCGCAGTGTGGATCGATATGACATTGAGCCGATTTTACAGCTAGACCGACAACAGCGGGAACTGGAGAAAGCGCGATCGCATCTCGAAGCCCGCCGTAACGAAATCGCCAAATCGATCCCCAAAAAAATTAAAGACGGTGGCGACCCCAACAGCCCAGAAATTCAAGTCTTGCGCGACGAGGGAAACCAAATCAAAGCGACTCTGAGCGAACTCGATCCCCAGGAAAAAGACCTCAAAGCCAAGCTAGCAGAAGTTCTGCTAGCATTGCCCAACTTACCTAGCGAATCCACGCCCATAGGTAAAAGTGAAGAGGACAATGTAGAAGTACGTCGGTGGGGTGATGAATACATTCCCCAAAACCCCAATATCCTCCCTCACTGGGAAATTGGCGAAAAACTCGGCATCCTCAACTTTGAGAGAGCCGTCAAAGTTGCCCAAAGTCGCTTTGTTACCCTTATAGGCGCAGGTGCTGCCCTGGAAAGGGCGCTGATTAGCTTCATGCTCGATCGGCAAACCAAAGCTGGGTATCTAGAAGTGATACCCCCCTTTCTAGTTAACAGCCAATCCCTCACCGCGACCAATCAGCTGCCCAAATTCGCCGAAGAAAGCTTTAAGTGCGAATCGGATGATTTGTGGTTGATTCCCACCGCCGAAGTACCCGTAACCAATCTCTACCGAGATGAAGTCCTAGAAGCATCACAGCTACCCATCCACCACTGCGCCTATACGCCCTGTTTCCGCAGAGAAGCCGGTGCTTATGGACGAGATACGCGGGGGCTGATCCGACTCCACCAATTTAACAAGATCGAGCTAGTTAAATTGGTTCATCCCAGTACTTCAGAGGAGGAACATCAATCCCTTGTCCGAGACGCCGAGGCGATTTTGCAAGCCTTGCAGCTGCCTTACAGAGTAATGGAACTCTGTACTGCCGATTTGGGCTTCGGCGCGGCAAAGTGCTATGACCTAGAAGTCTGGTTGCCTTCTGCTGGCAAATATCGCGAGATTTCCAGCTGTTCCAATTTTGGTGACTTCCAAGCGCGGCGGGGCAGCATTCGCTTTAAGGAAGCTGGCAAGAAAGGAACCCAGTTTATACATACTCTCAACGGTTCTGGATTGGCGGTAGGTCGCACGATGGCGGCAATTCTGGAGAACTATCAACAACCTGACGGATCGATCGCAATACCGAAAGTCCTGCGATCGTATCTGGGGCGAGAGGTGCTTACTGGTGCCACAACCTACAATAAAGAAATGTATAGCTAATTCAAATTAAATTTTGCCATGTCAGTTTTGGCGGCGATCGCAGTCTTGGCGGTTTTGATTTTGGTACACGAAGCAGGCCATTTTATGGCCGCTCGTCTTCAGGGCATTCACGCCAATCGTTTCTCCCTTGGTTTTGGCCCGATCCTGTGGAAATATCAGGGATCGGAAACCGAATACGCTATCCGGGCTTTTCCCTTGGGTGGATTTGTCGGCTTTCCCGATGATGACCCCGAAAGCGTTTATCCCCCCGACGATCCCAACTTGCTAGGCAATCGCCCCATTCTAGACCGGGCGATCGTAATTAGCGCTGGCGTGATCGCCAATCTGATCTTTGCCTACCTAGTGCTGGTGATGCAGCTTGGTGTAGTAGGAATACCGGAAGCGAAGCAGCCAGGGATTTTGGTTCCCCAGATTGTCGCACAAGTAAGTCAAGTAAGCGAGACGGCAGCTAAAGCAGGCATTAAACCGGGCGACTTAATTTGGGTTGACGGTCAAAAGCTTAAATTCTCAATTAACGAGAAAAACTCCCAGAGTGAATTACTCGCAACTACTTCGGGCAAGCCAACTAAGCTCATTGTGACTCGCAATAACGAGCAAGTTAAGTTGTCCGTGACGCCTCAACCGGGCGGCTACATGGGTATCCAGCTTTCTCCCAGTGTGGCAGCAGCAGCAGGGATAAAACCTGGGGACGTAATTTTGGCAGCTAACGGCCAAAATTTTGGTCGTTCCCTTAAAGAAGAAGCCGTTTTAAGAGAACTAATTAGAAGTAGTTCCGGCAAGTCAATTCAATTTACTATTCAGCGTGGCGAAGAGAAACTATCCCTGAGTGCATCTCCTCAGCCCGGTCCAGCTGGTGAAGCCCGGATCGGGATCTCCCTTGCACCCAACGGCCCCAAGGGTAACCCAGTAGTGTACCGTCGCCCCCAAAATGTTTTCGAGGTTTTTAGCCTTGCCGCTGAAGACTTCCAGAGGATTGTGATTTTGACCGCTCAGGGCTTTTGGCAGCTGATTAGCAACTTTAAAGAAACAGCTTCTCAAGTGGCAGGCCCGGTCAAAATTGTCCAGATTGGTGCCAGTATTGCCCAATCTGACATCACAAAACTGTTTCAGTTTGCCGCTTTAATTAGCATTAACCTTGCCATCATCAACATCTTGCCCCTACCGGCGCTTGATGGCGGTCAACTTGCCTTTCTGCTGATTGAAGGCATTCGCGGTAAGCCATTGCCAACCAAAATCCAGGACGGGGTAATGCAGACTGGGTTGATGCTACTCTTAGGGCTGGGAATTTTTCTGATCGTCAGAGATACCGCAAATTTGGAAGGAGTTCAAAAGTTCTTCCGGTGAGCATTACCCGTAAATGGGCTGCTTTGCAGCAACGTTCCATAGAAATTCTGATTCGCCTAAAGCGACTCTATCCAGAGGCAACCTGCACGCTCAACTACGAGACACCAGTGCAGCTGCTGGTGGCAACTATTCTCTCGGCTCAATGTACGGACGATCGCGTAAATCAGGTCACACCCGCTTTGTTTGCCCGGTTTCCCGATGCCCCAGCAATGGCTGGGGCCCAGATTCAAGAGCTAGAGAAATTAGTGCGTTCCACCGGCTTTTATCGCAATAAGGCCAAAAATATCCAAGGTGCCTGCTTCAAGATTGTCGAAAAATTTGGCGGCAAGGTGCCAAAGCGTATGGAAGAGTTGCTGGAATTGCCGGGAGTAGCCCGTAAGACAGCTAACGTTGTATTGGCTCATGCCTACGGGATCAATCAGGGTGTCACGGTGGACACTCATGTGAAGCGCCTCACCTACCGTCTGGGTTTGACAGTAGAAACCGATCCCGTCCGGGTGGAGCGAGATTTAATCCGACTCTTGCCCCAGCCTGATTGGGAGAATTGGTCAATCCGCCTCATTTACCACGGTCGGGCTGTTTGTACGGCCAGGAATCCTAAGTGTGACGCTTGTGTACTTGCTGACCTCTGCCCTGCGGCCACTCTACCTCAGATCCACTCCTCCAATGTCACTACGCTCAAATCCTCTGAAATCAAATCAGCCGCTAAAAGTTAAGATAGGAAATGCTGTCTTCATTATTTAAGGGAACAAGAAGCATTCATGGCTAAAAAGAGTATGATTGAGCGCGAGAAAAAGCGCCAAAAGCTTGTGGATAAGTACGCCGATCAGCGGGAAGACTTGCAAGAACAGTTTCGACAAGCTACTTCTCAACAAAAGAGGCTAGAAATCCACCGCCAACTGCAACAACTGCCGCGTAACAGTGCGCCCACCCGCCTGCATAACCGTTGCTGGGTTACAGGTCGCCCCAGAGGCACTTACCGGGACTTTGGCCTTTCTCGCAACGTGATGCGGGAGTGGGCTCACAAAGGTCTGCTACCCGGTGTGGTGAAGTCCAGCTGGTAAGAGAAGTCAAAAGTCAAAAGTCACTCATTCAAAAGAAAGAAATAAAAATTATTGTTGTTTCTTTTGAGTGTTTACTTTTTGCTTTTGACTTTATTGGCCGCAGCAGCGATCGATCCCCAGACTGTCTAAAAGCAGGTCGCTTACCGCATTAGCGATCGCAAACTCGCTATAGAAACTTTTAGAAAAGTCAAATGCCTGCATCTCTGTCACGATCGCAATTACGAGCGAACCCAGGTCATTTTCGCCCTCTAACCGCTGTCGAAGGTAGATCTGGGCTGCGCGAGTCGCGATCGTCTGATTCACGGGTTCTGGGATAAACTCTTCATCGAGCCACCTATGCAAAGCACGCAGCAACCACTCTCCCTCTTGCTGCGGATTTTGGCTCGGTGGCAAAGTTATTGCTGGGATTGGTTCAGACATCTATAGTAACAATCCTCACTAAGTGCCAATCTATCTATTTTTATGCCCTTTTGCCCAAAGAACCTTGTTTTCCACACTAAGTGTTAAAGAGCCTAGCCCCTGATTTATGCAGATTGACATTCCCAGTATTATCCAGGGGTATGCCCAAGGCAATTTCTTGATGGCTGATGAAGAGGGCAACGGCTTGGGATGGTATTATAGTCGCAAGCGGGCATTGATTCCCTTGGACGATCGGTTTCGCTACCCAAAATCCCTACAGCGCGTCCTCAACCAAGAGCGTTTCACTGTTGCTATCAACCGGGATTTCCAAAGTGTAGTTAGGGGTTGTGCCGATCGCGAAACCACCTGGATATCCCCAGAACTACACGAAATTTACTCGGCTCTTTACGAGGCCGGTTGGGCCTACAGTTTCGAGACTTGGTACGGAGATGAACTCGCCGGTGGAATTTTAGGTATTGCGATCGGAGGAGCCTTTATTGGCGAATCGATGTTCTACCGGATTCCAGAAGGGTCGAAGGTAGCGATGGTGAAGTTGGTGGAAAAGTTGCGATCGCGCCATTTCGTCTTTTTTGACGCCCAAATGACCAACCCCCATCTAGAGCGCTTTGGATCTCACACTATTACAGACAAAGAGTATCAAATTCTGCTCAAACAAGCTTTAAGCCGTCGCTGTTCTCTGAATTAATTGTTAATTTTTAACTCTTTGACCAGCGTCAGCGTCACCCATTCACCTTTGTCGTTATAGCTGCGAATCAACCGCTGACGGCGATCGGGCCTAAGCAACCAACCTACCTCCAGGAAAAAAGCTTGACCGACCTTAACTTTTAGCGGACAAGTACAAGAAGCACCATCGGGGAGTAGCAAAACTTGGACAAGTTGCGAACTGCGATCGAACTGGATAATAGAGCCATCAATTCTGCCAGTAGAAGAGATTATGCGATCGCCAAAAGTCAGATTTTGAACTAATCTACCATCATTATCTAGATGAAGTTCTAGCTTAGTAGAATAAGTGTCTGGTGAACGCCAGTCTGGATAAATCGTCACAGCTTCTCCCCGCCATTCTCCCAGCAAATCTTCAGGCGTCAGATGTGGACGTTCTGGCGTCATTGCACTAGCAAGCTTTTCTCGAATTAATGTTAATCTCTCCAGCTGACCTGACTTGTCAAACATCTGCACAAGACGCAGACGCCTACTACCATCAATCAAACCCAATTCCGCTCCAAACTCCGAAAAAGGAGCCAGCTGAATCGATCCCTGAGAAAAAGCACCGTTATCAAAAAATAAAATGTTTCGTCCCAGAGAACTATATTCCAGAACTTGCTCCCGCACTTCTTGAGAGGGTAAAAAACGGCGGATTATTTGACGAATCGTCTGATTGTTGTTCACTCCTTCCAGAGAAACCATTGTGGGAGTATCTTCCAATAGTTCCCCTTCTGGAGACAGACGGGTAAAAGAACCCTGCCATTCCCCCAAGTTTTCCAGCAAACATTCCCACTGCGATCTCATAAATAAGCTGCTATACTATCTTTGGGTTTTTCAGAATTGTTATGCTTTTGTTCAATAAATAACATTTTTATGCCTCTGCTCCTCTGCTCCTCTGCCCCTCGGCTCCTCTAGCATAGTAAGCAAGGAAGAGCCAGCATAGTTTCCCAGATTGAGGAACGTCTAGCCTAAAAAATAGTCTAATCGATCAACTGTCTTTCCTCACTTGCATCTGGGGAAAACAGCCCAGGAGAATAATTTTATCCTGAAATCAAATCAAGCGCAAAATATGGCTGCCAGGACGCATCTACACGATCGACGATCGGCTCGCCTTGCAGTTTATCCAAAGTATCTAATTATACGCACATTCTCCAGATGACCGATAATCCACTCGTGTAAATACAAAGTTGCAGTACAAAGTTTTCCGGAATACAGTATCTATCGAGTGAAGACTAGGGTAAATTCCGGGTACTGCCAAGATCGGCGATTTATCGCAGTTATTAAGTAACAAAAATTACTCAAGAAGGGAACAAGAAACGGGCAACCGGCAACGGCCAACAGGAGAAGAGAAGAAAAGAGACGATTTTTCCCTCTTCGGGGGCCCTTAGCCCCTATCCCTTTGCAGGCTAATTGCATTAGCCTGCAAAGGGTGCTAGAGGAATATCTCGTGAATTTTCCAGAGTTTAATCACCGCTTTATGGCAAAACAAGGTCAACAATGACTATATAATCCTAGTTTGGCAGCAATGCTTTAGGAAAATGCCCTAAACGTAGCAATTAGGTTTTCACTTGGATGAGTAACACTATACACTTCAGCCTAAAATTGACTACCAGTAGACGTATTGGCGTAAATATATGGAAATAATCAGTTTGCATAGACCGAAATCGTTAGATTATATGGACTGGGTAGTGAGGAGTTAAAAAATGGCGAATATCACCGGAACAATTGAAAATGATTTTCTAACCGGCACAGCACAAGCAGATTCCATCCTCGGTTTCGCAGGCAATGACACCCTGCTGGGTCTAGGGGGAGAGGACACTATAAACGGCAACGAAGGCAACGATAGTCTTCAGGGCGACGAGCAAAATGACTACCTGCGGGGTGGCAAAGACAACGACTTTCTGTCCGGCAACGACGGCAACGATACCCTGTTAGGCGATCTCGGCAACGACACCCTGTTAGGCAACGACCGGAGAGACCTTCTGTTTGGCGGCGATGGTAATGACGTTCTCAACGGTAACGAGGGCAACGATACCCTTTTTGGCGAAGAAGGCCAGGACTACCTGCGGGGCGGCATGGAGAACGACCTGCTTTACGGCGACTTGGGCAACGACACTCTCTACGGTGACTTCGGCAACGACACCATTCTGGGCGACGAAAACGATGACGAAATTAATGGCAACGAAGGAGAGGACGTCCTCAACGGCAACGAGGGCAACGATACAGTCCGGGGCGGCATAGACGATGATACAGTCCGGGGCGGCATGGACAATGACGAATTGTATGGCGACGAGGGCAACGACACGGTTTTTGGCGACCAGGGTAACGACTCGGTTTTTGGCGGCGACGGTACAGACCTTCTGTTTGGCAACGAAGGTAATGACGCCCTCAACGGTAACCAGGGCAATGATACAGCCTTTGGCGGGCAAGGCAACGATACCATTCGCGGTGGAATGAATAATGACTCCCTGTTAGGGGAGGAGGGCAATGATACTCTGTATGGCGACCTGGGAGACGACTCTCTCTTTGGGGGTTTAGACAACGATTTACTTTACGGCGACCAGGGTGAAGAATCTGATTTTGGTGGGAATGGTAACGACGTATTGCTTGGTAACGAAGGCAATGACAGTATCTTCGGCTCAAGTGGTAATGACCAGCTCTTCGGAAACGAAAACGACGACATACTCAACGGCAACGATGGCCAGGATACACTTTTCGGCGGGATGGGCGATGACTTAGTGCGGGGAGGTATGGGGAATGACTCCCTGTTTGGCGATCGCGGACGCGATACAATATTCGGCGATATCGGTGCCGATACTCTCACCGGCGATAGCGGTGGCGAAATTAATACCGATGTCTTCGTTGTCGGTCGGGGAACGGGTGGCCCGGCCCGATCGGATGCCGACATTGTTACCGACTTTCAAGTTTGTATAGATTTAATTTCATTAACAGGTGGAGTTAGTTACGCCGATTTAAATATCGCACAAGGCACCGGGGCTGATGTTGCCAACACTATCATTACGGACAAAACGACAGGCGAGTTTTTGGCCGTCTTGCAGAATATTAACAGCGACTCAATAGACGGTGCCGCTTTCATCCCCAGGGGTCCTGAAAGAGTCAGCATCGCCGTCACAAACCCGATCACGATCGAGTCTACACCAACCACAGCACCAGGTCTATTTACGGTTTCCGTACCGTGCGATGTCGATGAAGACCTCAAGGTAAACTACACCGTTTCCGGAATCGCTATTAACGGTACCGATTACCAAACTCTAAGCGGTAGCGTGATTATCGCAGCTGGTGCAAAAAGCGCCAATATTCCCGTCACAGCTATTGCGGATACACTCGTTGAACCTAATGAAACGGTAATAGCGACTCTGACTTCCGGTACAGGTTACGACATCGCTGCCGCCAAGAATACTGGCACCGTCACCATTTTAGATTCCACCACTGCCACCACAGTCAATCTTTTTGCTAGCGACCCCCTCGCATCAGAAGTCGGCCCAGATAACGGTCAATTTACGTTTTTTCGCACGGGAGATACTTCCCAGGCACTAACGGTTAATTACACTCTGTCGCCTCTGAGTACCGCCACTAACATCACGGACTACACTGCTAATCCCGTCTTTACAACTAGCAGCATTACTATTCCAGCCGGTTCGGCTACAGCTACTATCAACATTACCCCCATTACCGACAGTGTAATTGAGGGCAATGAAACGATAAACCTGTTCTTGGGTGGTGGTACTGGATACACTACTGGCCTTGCTAACGCTGCTACGGTGATAATTCAAGACCCTCCGGTGGTGACAAGACCTACTGTCGGTGTGACCGCGCCTGACTCGACTACCAAGGAAGGTGGTGCTACTCCCGGTACATTTCAGTTCTCGCGTACTGGCGGCGATATCACCCAGCCAGTTACGATTACATACACAATCAGTGGTACGGCTACACCGGGGACTGACTACACAGGATTGAGCGGTACCAGCGGTACTGTCACCATCCCTGCCGGTAGCAGCGTTTCTTCTTTGATTAACATCACTGGCACTGTTGATCTAATTAATGAACCGACTGAAACGGTGAGCGTAACTATATCTGACAATTCTACCTATTTTGTCGGTTCGCAGGGTTCAGCAACGCTGGGCATTCTAGACGATAATCCCTTGACTCCCATCATGCTTCCTGTTGGCGTTCAGGCCGTCCGCCGTTATAACTCCGGTGGAGCCTTCCAGGACAGTTACGCCAATATCACCGCTGCGGTTACTGCCGCTACAGATAACGACATCATCATTGCCACAGCTGGAAACTATACCGAATCCGTGACGATCAACAGACCGTTGACGATTCGCGGCCCAAATGCAGGTCTTAGCCCCTCCTCTGGTTCGGGAGTTACCCCAGCTATTATCACAGGTACACCTACTGCCCCGGTTTTCACCATCAATTCTGGTCTCAGCGGCGTCACAATTGAAGGTCTAACGATTGAAGGCAAAGCCAGCGCTCAAAATCTCATCCAATTCAATAGCCCTACCGGCAATCCGAATATCGTCATTCGTCAAAATCAGTTTATTGGTACTGGCCCCGATGGCGGGGGAGTTATTCGCTTGGACTTCGGGGGTGCGACAAATTCATCGGCAACTATCACAGATAACTTAATCCGCGACATTGTAAGTGGCACTGTCACCAGCGCGATTCAGGCATTTCGGATTAATACAATTTCGATCGCAGATAATACGATCTCCAATCTAAAAGGCCCCGGCATAGTTGCTGATTCAATTACCAATGCTAGTAGCGTTATCAACAACAACAGTGTCAGCAATGTAAATCAGCAAGGGATTCAGCTAGCTGGTGGTAGCGCGACGATCGCTAACAACGATATCACTAACGTCAATTTAAATAACGGTGCAGACGACGGTGGTGTCCGACTGCGGAATTCTGGTTTCGGTGGCAACCTGGTAAGTGCCAACGTCTTCGGTAATACGATCACCAACTCGTTCAACGGTGTCTCGATCCGTAACGGTGATGCCATCACCGGCACAGTCAGAATCAATAACAACAACCTGATCGGCAACTTAAATGCCGGTTTATACCACGGCGGTACTGGCCCAATTGATGCCAAAAATAACTGGTGGGATTCTGCTACCGGCCCAGTTGTGGGAGGGACAGGTCGGAATGCTATCAATGGCAGTGGTGCTAGTTCTGTTACCTTCAACCCATTTGCTACCCAGCCCTTCTAACAACAAGACAAGCAGGATAAGATAAAAGAAAATAGCCCTATTCGATCTTGTCCTGCTCACAAGTTAAGCTTCCATGACATCTGAGGTTTTAGTCGAAAAGAAAAAGTTGGAAAAACCGCCCTTGGAGATTCATACCTTGGGCGATCGCGTTTTGCGCCAACCAGCAAAGCGGATCGCCAAGATAGACTCCGAAATCCGGGATCTCGTGCGAGAAATGCTGCAAACCATGTACAGCGCCGATGGGGTCGGTTTGGCTGCACCTCAGGTGGCTGTTCAAAAACAATTGATTGTGATAGACTGCGAACCAGATAACCCAGCTAATCCACCAGTGGTTTTAATTAACCCAACAATCAAGCGTTTCACGCGCGATTTGTGTGTAATTCAGGAAGGTTGTCTGAGCATTCCGAAGGTTTACCTTGATGTCAAGCGACCAGAGGGTATTGAAGTAGTTTACAAAGACGAATACGGTCGCCCTCAAACGCTGATGGCGACTGGGTTGCTATCTCGCGCTATTCAGCACGAAATGGATCATCTCACTGGAGTGCTGTTCGTAGACCGTGTGGAAAACCGTTTCGCTCTAACGCAAGAACTAAATAAATACGGATTTTCACCGCAGGCCGTCAAACCAGTCCCATAAATAGAAAAAGGCAGTGATTACAGTAACTCCAAAAAGCGCCCTTTTTTTGGGCGCTTCCTGTGTAGCAGCGATCGCAGCAGTTGGTTCAGTTTTTGAACTGTCTTCTGGAAAACCAGAACTGGGCAGCTTAATTACAGGTATCATCTTAGCGATCGCTCTGCCACTAGGTGCATTTTGCTTCTATGCAGCCGTTAGAGATGCTCAAGCTAATCAATAGCCATCAAATTTAGATTTCAGATTTAAAATGCCTTTTTAGCTTGTAGGGGCGAAGCATTCGGGCAGAAAATATATCGCTCTCTCCCTAGATTTTCCACCCGAATGCTTCGCCCCTACGATGACTGAATGGGTGTTCTAGTGCCCAAAATTCCCAATCCAAAATCCAAAATCCAAAATCCAAAATCGAATGACTGGTGACCTTTCTGAAGGATTTCTCCGGCTGTTGCCAAGTATTGGTGCAGCTGGAGCAGAACGTCGCTACTCGCTTAACACTACTGACGAGATTGCGATCGGGCGAGATTTAAACTGTCAGGTTGTTCTGGACTCCAACCTATACGGAATGGTTTCCCGCCGTCACACAGTAATCAGTCATATAACCGAGTTTGCAGGTGCTACTCCCAGCTGGCTGGTTTGCGACTTGAAGAGTGCTAATGGCACTTATGTCAATGGGCAAAAATTGGATGGATGTCGGATCTGCCGAGAGGGCGATCGCATCATGTTGGGACAGAACGGCCCTGAATTCATCATTGAAGTAAACAAACCCACCCAAGCAGCGACCCCGGCACCAGCGGCTGCTTTAGGCTCCACTCTAAAGCCTCCTCAGTCAGACTCTGTTAGTTTTACCCAGCTATTTCCGATTTTTTCAACCGGACGGGATCTAACTCAAAAAGCTTACTTGATTCCGGGCATCATCACAGTTGGATTCGTGGTGTTGATGTTTGCTACTGTAGGTGAGGCGAGAGTATTTAACCTGCTACTGGCTTCTTACCTAGCTGCGGCAGCTTATTACTTTATATATCAACTTTGTGGAAAACATAAGCCGTGGTGGGTGCTACTAGCTTGTTCCTTGGCTACCATCCTAATTTTGCTCAGTCCCCTGCTGCAAGTATTTATTATTATTTTTCGGAAAATTCTGCCAGGAAATCTGACAACAGATGTAGAGGCTTTAAGTTTTCCTATTTTACTGATCAGAATGTTTTTTGCAGCCGGGTTGATGGAAGAGTTGCTCAAGGCATTACCCGTGCTGGGGGCTTGTTGGCTGGGACGGCGCTTGCCATCCCCCTGGCGCGAACGAGTGGGGGTACTAGAACCACTGGATGGCATTTTGCTGGGAACGGCTTCTGCGGTTGGATTTACGCTGTTGGAAACTTTAGGGCAATATGTGCCTCAAATTATCCAGGATACGACGTTACAAGTGGGGGAAGGCGTCGGTGAGTTGGTGGGATTGCAGCTGCTAATTCCCCGGATTTTGGGTTCGGTGGCAGGACACATGGCTTATAGCGGCTATCTAGGCTATTTTATTGGGCTGAGTGTCCTCAAGCCCAGTCGCCGTTGGCAAATCATCAGCATTGGCTACCTCAGCGCGGCGGCACTCCATGCTTTGTGGAACGCAACTGGTATGATTAGTCCCTTGGTATTGGCGTTAGTAGGCGTTTTGTCTTATGCCTTTTTGACAGCAGCAATTTTAAAAGCTAGGGCTCTTTCGCCGACCTGAAGCGCTAACGCCTTTGCTTCCCTAATGGAAAACGGAAGCAACTAAGTTTACCCTTCGTCTGTTGTTTCCAATTCAGCAAAGGCGTAGCGTGCGATCGCCAAACTCAACCGTGCTTGTTCCATCTTTGATAATTCACAAAAAGGAAGCGATCTCACAGTTAATAGCAACGAGTCAATAACTTCCGATTCCGCTCCCCGCATGGTGTAGGCTAAAGGACGAGCCATCACCAGCAGGTCTTCTTCCCCCCAGCCTAAAGCCAGCTGCTCTACGCAGTGTACCAAACGCTCTGCCAAACATAAATTAGTTGACATCAACTCTTTGGCAGTTTTAGCTAGAGCCTCTAAAGATACCTGCGGTATGCGATCGGCAAATCTTTGGCACAAAGCAGCCAATAGAGAGGTATCTGAGGCGATCGTTTGCACATAAATTTCTGGAACATTTTCTAACCAAACTTGGTCAAGCTGTGCAAATAGGGTTTGCGTCCGCGCCTTTATATCCGCCTCCTGCCAATCATCTAACGAGAAAGCCTGTTCTTGCTGGACAAAATAAGCTTCCGATTCTGCATACGCGGTATTCCAGCAATAAGTCCTTTCATCTTGCAGAAGTGCCTGCACTAGATCCTGTTCCGCTTGGGCAAAGAGATCGCGAGAATATTCCGAATCCTTGGTTTCACTGGCCATCATTCAACTCCTGAGTCTACTTTTTAACCAACGCTGTCCGCAGAGTGACTACACTGAGCTGACAACGAGTTCCGCAACCCTTCATCTAAAAACCTCCGGGAGTCGCCAAGCAGGGGAAGACGGGAAGACGGGAAGACGGGAATTGGTAAAGCTTTCAAATTTTAGATTTTAGATTTAAAATTTGAAATTAATCAAATCTAAAATCTAAAATTACTCCTTAAGGATCGATAATAAACTCCCAAATCTGCCCTTGGGAGCTACCAAACTTTAGCTGTATTCCGGTTTGCAAGAGAGCTTCTTGGTAATGAACTTTTCGCCAACCTGAAGCTCCCAAAATAAGAGTGCCGAAACGAGAAAAATCGCGTAGGAAGTATGTCGGCCCAGCGATACTATCTAAAGGATCGCCGCGACAAATAATTTCTGCGTGTCGTTGAGAAACCCACTTTTCGGAGATTACCAAGTCGTTGTCTTGCTGGCGGCGTCCCACTCGCATCAGTCCGCCACGAATCGGCCAGATCTTCGTTGTCGATTCTAAGGGACGGAGGAAGGCAGCTCGTTCGCGTCCTATCCAAGTGAGGGAATTTTCTGGTAGCTCAGTTATACTTTCTGCCAAAGGCTGAAGCAATTGGCCGTCAAATTCTGGATGCAAATAGAGAACTGGTAAAGTCCAGGCCGGTTGATTGAACTTATATAGAGTCAGCAATTGCTGCCTAGCCACAGCCACAGCCCGATCGATCGGCATCCGTTCCGCTAAAGCGCGGGAAAAAGCCTTGATAAAGCTAATCGCTTCCTCGTCAGCAATAGCATCGCGCATTGCCAAAACAGCTGGTACGCCGTGATGAAGCAGCACTTCTGCCAAACTGCTGCGTGCGATCGCGCGATCGTTGTGCCGAGCCGATTGGGCTCCCCAGCAAGCGTTAAAAACCGCTAGCGTCACGTGAGTGCGAGTCAGTACCTGCGCCAATTCAGTACCGTTCATAGTCACATCAGGCCCCAAAAACAGCAAGCCGCCGTCTGGTGCCGGTACACCGTGACCGGCATAAAACAGGATGTTATAAGAGTTACTTTCCAGACATGAAGTCAGTTCGGCGATAGTTGGCATAACCAGCGTATCTACAAGGCAGGGTACGAGGGTAGCAGTACCGTTAGGAATTACATTGCCGCTATTTTCAAGAATTTTAGCTAGGGCAACAGCCTCCTGTTCTAGTTTTAAACTGCCATTTTTTGAGGTTTGCGTTGGGGCATTTTGTTGTCCTAAAACTAGCAGTATGTTTAGGCTTTGCTCTGGCTTAAGCGGTGGTAGAGGAGCGATATCGCTGGTAGTCCGACTAAAGAGCAATTGCTGAGAGAGAGAAACTGCCTGTTTCCCAGCTTGGGGTTGCATAATTTCCCAAGGCAGAGTGATTAAGTCTGGGTCGCGAATCTCCAGGCGCAGCCGCAGAGGTTGATTTTGCCCTATAGCGATTCCTTGGCTGTGATCGAGACTGCTTTGAATCGGCCCTTCAAATAGCCACTGCCAGAGTTGAATTCCCAACTGTTGCATCAGACGACCACCATAGCTGGTTGTCGAACCTAAGGTCGAAGATCCCACTAAAGTCGTCGGCGCTAAAGCTAGTTGGACTGCTGGCATATTAGGAGAGAAAGACAAGCTTCGCGGGGAAAACATCTCCTGCCAAGCAAGCCAGGTCTGCGTTAAGGTTTCTGGCCAAATGCAGTCGTGGTGGAGATATCCACCGGGATAGGGGGCTTTTAAAACCCAGATGGCAAAGTGTTCTGCCTCAGCAGCTACCAGGCGAGCTACGCTTAAGTTAAGGCAAGGACTCTCAGATGGCGACATTCAGAACCCTTAAACTAAACCTGACTGGAGCAATTTTTTAAACCAGTTTTCTATAAGTCTATAGTTAAAGATTGTACGAGGCAAATATGACGATCGCCTCGTACAACCGTTTTCTAAGGTGTTACCCTTACCAGACCTACTACTACGCCCTGTAGGGCTTGGGAAGAGGGTAACCTTTTGCCCATTAAGAGCTTCTCTCTTTCCTGCTCCAATTTAAAATCTAAAATCTAAAATTTGAAATTATTTTGATTGGGGGGGCAACGGGGGGGTGGAAGTGGTTCCAGGAGTACATTTTGGCAGCCGAGCAGACTCTTGGATGGAATTTTGCCTAATGTATGGTTCAAGATCTGCTTGCCGAATCCATCCTTCTTGGGTAGGTTTAATTAGATTATAGGTTCCCGGAAGCCGATCGGAGCTAATAGCACTGGGAATTGAGCATAATTTAAGCTTTAACCATCTGTCTTGCTCTATAAGTGCTTTACTTTTGATTTCCAAAACGCTATTTTCTGGAACCATTCCTAGAGCAGTTTGTTTTTGAGGTGCTTCGTACAGCAAAAGGGGAACTTTCTGGTTTGGCGAGTTACTTCTAACCTGGATAAGAGAACCCGGACTTAAGTCCCGTTCAGAGTCGGAACTCTTAAGGGGACTTGCCAAGGATGGACTGTGTGGTTTTGGTTCGGGACTCTGAGCGGGATTCAAGATGGGGCGATCGCCCCATTTACCCACAGCAAAATAGGCCAATGCCCCTCCCAACACCAACAGCAGAGCGATTCCTCCCAAAAGCGGTAACAAGCTTGGTTTCTGAAGTTGGGTCGGAAGCAGCCGCGTTTTGAGTGGGTGGGGAGTTTCACTCTCAGTGCTAACTGTTGAGCCAGTCCAAGGCAATTCCGTTAGAGAAGAAGTTTGTGAAGTTATGTCAGTTGACTCGCCGCCGGTTACCCGGCAGTAAACTAGAGCGACAGTGACATTATCGTGACCGTTTTGGCTGTTGCCAATTTCGATCAGGTTTGCTGCCGCTGTGGGCAGGTCTAGGTTTCCGTCTAAAACTGGCAGAATTTCAGTATCCCAGTATTGCTCTACGCGATCGTTATCGCTTAAACCATCGGAACAGAGGAGAAAAATACAGTCTTCATCGATGACGAACCGTTGGACTGTGGGATGTAGGCTTTTTGAGGAACTCATCCCCAATGCCTGAACCAAAGACCCCGATCCGAGTTGTTGTAGGGCTTCCCGGTATAGAGCGTAGCCCAGCCGCACTTCGCGACTGGCGACATCATCGTCTAAGGTAACTTGATGGCAACCCGTGCGGGTAATCCAGTAGACCCGACTATCCCCAATATGAGCAATGTAGATCTCGTGGGCTCTCGCTGCGGCCATTACTAGCGTTGTGCCCATGCGTTGCCTGTCGTATCGCCCTTCTATATCGTTTAGCTCGCTGATGCGATCGTTGGCTTCACAGACTGTATGTTCTAATTCTGCGATCGCATCAAGGTTGCTGCTATCGGGCCCCAGCGGCAGGTTCTGCCAGCCTTGCGCTTGAGCTACCACTGTTTCTATTGCTAAGTTAGAAGCTACATTACCGCCCTCGTGTCCCCCAATGCCGTCGCAGACAACCGCTAGAGCTTGCCCAGGAGGGATTTGGTAAAAGCTGTTACTTGACGGGTAGCAGGCATCCTCGTTGCGTACTCTGGTGGGGCCGGTGTCTGTGGAGGTGGCGATTTGATAGGTGCCAGATTGCGATCGTCCTATTGTAAACAGCGCTCGATCCAATTGAGCTACCAATTCTTCAGGAAATACCTCCCCTTGGATCGTCTGCTGACATAATTGTTCGAGAAAACCTGCTAGAGCAGGTTTTGCCTCTTTTACCCATTGCAACCACATCTGACCCAAATCGCTTAGGCTCGCTTCTTCTCGATCCTGCCGCAATTCCAACAACCGCACTAGAGGCCCTTCTACCCGCAGCAGCTCCTCTGACAGCAAGCTAGTCGCCACACCCGCCTCGCTAAAAGGTTGCCACAGTTGGGCAATCTGCCACAACCAATTTAGCTGGCGCATACCATTTGCCTTTTTCCAAGCCGCCCCTAATTCTGGCATCAAATTAGGCAATGAGCTTTTCTTATCGCCTAAGATGGGAGCTTGCTCTAGCAACAAGACTGCTTCCTTTTGATTTTTCTTATGCGGCGGTAAGAGTCCGTAAACTTGGGGAACGTGCAGCCGATAGGGAAACAGCCGCAAATAAGGTGCGATGGCATCCGTTATATCTTGCGGAAATGACGGTATAAAGCCCGGTTTGGTATCCAGCAGAATTCTGTCCCGTTTGACTGCGTAGCGCTGGGCTAAAAGTTGACCGGGTTTATAGCTTTCTTTTCCAAAACCCACAGCCCACAAATAGCGTTTTGGCACAGGGGTACCACATTGCTGGCAAAACCTGTTAGTCTCTGGATTGGAAGCCTGACAGTTTGGATTCGGGCAAGTAATTTGAGCAGCGTCTCCCATGAAGATTCTTTCACTCCAAGCCTTCAGGATTTGGCGGACATCGAATCCCCAAAAATTCCTGCCTTTCATCCCCACCTAACCGCAGCGGCAAGTGCGGGGGTATAGCGGCTGTCAAGATCGGGGCCCTTCGTCTACTATGTTGGCTTCTCATTCTTCCACGCTATCTGGTGTAGATTGCAGATACTGGGACGACAGGGGTATGCTGCTGTCTCTCATAAGTTGGGGCCAGATGATTAAAAAGAAGCCCATCCACGTTAACACGGGCAGGGAAATCAGAACGGTGACCCAAATAGTTTTCCATAATAGCCAGCTTGAGCCAATGAGTGCAATACCCGTTAGCAGTATTGACCAAGGCTGGCACCACCAAGGTTTGTATGTCCAGGGGTTCATATCGATTTTCGTGTTTGGATATTGTTCAACCATGCTAAATATGCAGTAACCAACTGAACGCAATCTAGGTAGGGTAGGGGTTTCACCCCGCTTGAGCGATCGCTGTAGAACCTCTAAATTTAAAAATCGTCCATATCTGCCCATCTTTCAACTGTTGAGCCGCTCCGCCGACCTGATTTCCGGCTCTTAAAGTGGATCTTAACGGATTAAGCTTTCATCCTAGAACGGGCAACGATCGTGTTTTCCTGCTTTAGGAGTAGCTCGATATGAGTACAAATACGTTTTTTGGTGATCTTTATGCCCAACCCTATATTCAACCAACCTCTAGATCGAAAAGTCCCGACTTGTGAATCGCCTGCTATACAGGAAATCCATCAACGGCTGGCCAGCTTAAAAAAATCTCACACTATGCTTTACCGGATGATGAACCTTGAGACTTGGGCAATTGTCGGCACTATGGAGGACTTCGATCCTGGGTTTTGGAATCGCTTTATGACTAATCGTCAACTAGCTTTTAAAGATTTTTTAGCCCAAAAAAAAGCTAAGCGCTCCTAAGTTGCCTGCTTTGTTGTACCGACCGATCGCCTTTAACCATCCCCTAGTCCAAATCCAAAACTGCCACCCCCTAAAGGTATATTATCTAAATTCCACCGTCAGAAGGAGGCGATCGCGCCTCTATTTTTTTAGGATAGCTTTATAAAAGTCAAAAAGAGAAGTAATTAGGTGTTTTATGAATAAGCCAAAAGAAGACACTACTCATCGTGCAACCAATCCAGGCGACAGAATTGCGGACGAACCGCAAACCATTGAAGAAAAATCTCAACAATTAGCTGTAGATGATGTTCCCGACATCACCGGCGATCGCATTACGGTTCCCACTTACTTTGTTGTCGAAGAAGATGGCGAAAAAAAGGCGCTACACCATGTGAAAGATGCAGAAGAAATTTCTGACGTAATTAGACAAGCTCGCGTTGACGAAAACGGAAATAGAATTTGGTAGTAACGCAAGTTGCTAGTTATATAATTGAAGCAAGTAACTAGCAACTTGCGTTAGTAGTAGCCAAAAAATATTTCTCTTTGTCTTCCGATGTAAAACCCGGTCATTTTCTCAACTAATTTAATCTTTTATAATTAGATGAAAAACCGGGTTTCCCAAAAGCTGTCTTATTATCAAAAGCCGCCTTGATTAATCATTTTTGGGTGGAGAGGGGGTTGGGTGCAACTTGAGGTAAACCCATACTGTAATTGAGGACACGACCGTCAAGATTGTAACTAACTTCGGCTTTTTGGAGGAGCGATCGCACAAGATGTTCCAGATCCGAACCAATACGACGAAGGTTATATTCGGTCAAGTCTTCTCCGCTATAAGACTCAACTAGCTCATCAAACTTCCGATAAACTTTTTGCACAGCTTCATCGTTCCAATTCAATTCATTGTCAGGATCGATATCTAAAGTTAATACGCTGTCACTGGGAACTAACTCGTTGTTCTCAACTTCAGCGGTAAAGATCCGGATGTGGCGGGTTGTGGACTTGAGCAGCATAGTGGGGTGTTCTAAAGCAAGGACTTTCCAACTTTAATTTTAAACGTTTGTCAAGGCAATTCCTGTTTTAAGGCAGACTGGCAGATCCCAGAGGGCCGATACCCTGGTTTTCAGCGGGGAATCATCCCAGTTTCACGCGCATAAGCGAAAATTCCTCCAGCTTCAATCACCGGGCCTACTTCTCCTATAGGCTTAAGAGTGTATGTTTTGCCTTGGGTGTGGTTGATCAATTGATTTTGGCCGAAGTCGATCGAAACTTCCTGACCCGTTTCAAACAAATCGCACAGCCGCTCGATCGATTCCCACGGGTAAAGTTCGCCTGTAGCCGAGCAATTGCGGAAAAATATCCTGGCGTATGACTGCGCCACTACAGCTTCGACACCAGATGCTCCCAAAGCAATAGGTGCGTGTTCCCGTGAAGAACCGCAGCCGAAGTTTTCCCCCGCGACAATTATAGGGTAGCGCGTCTTACTTTCTCCAGTCGCTATAAATTTACTGTAGCGATCGGGTAAGCCAGCCATAGCATAACTGCCCAGCTTTTCGTACTCATCAGGCTTAGAAGGAACCAGAGTCAGATATTCTGCTGGAATGATTTGATCGGTGTCAATATTGTCATCCAAAACAAAGATCGGGCCACGAATCACTTTGCTCATAATTAATCCCCTCTTTGGCCTCAGCAGTTTGTGACTGAGCTAACTCTACTTCCATAACATCATACATTAAAAAGCGCCCACTACTTACATCTTAAGTTTACTCTCATTTTTTAGGCAAGCTAGAAACTAATTTCTTTGGTCATCGCAGTGGTCAGTTAGACTAAGATTTTACATCTTCTCGAAATGAACAAGCTATATTTACTTTAAGATTGGGAAAGTTTGATTTTGGTATGTTCGCGGTCACAGACCTTAACACGCTCATAAAAAATCTAGCCAAAAGCCATAAAATCATACTTTAAACAGTAAAGCATCATTCAGAAAAAGTTAAAATTTGTGATTTTCAGGTACTGGCTCCTCGTTTGAGGTAATTTCATAGAAATTTGTTGCTAAATAGCGATAATTATGGCTTTTTCGGAGTTGTCATGCTTTTGTTCAAAAAAATAACATTTTTATGACTCTGCACCTCTGCACCTCTGCACCTCTGCACCTCTGCACCTCTGCACCTCTGCACCTCTGCACCAGAGATCAAATAGCATAGTAAATACGGAAGAGCCGTCTGTGGCAGGCTAAAGTCTGTGAAGCAAATATTTTAGCAGAAGCCAGACTTAGCCGTCGGCAAGCAATCCGGGCTGAAGGGATGCTGAATAAGCGTAGAACCCATGACAAACTAGATATAGCTAACAAGCATCTTTGAAGTAAACCATAACTGACTTACAAAGAAACTTATGAAAGGGTCTGCAAACCGTGTAATTTCCGCGCCAGCTGCTTTGATTTCAAAGCTTGTAGGAACAATTTTGATTTTGTCTTTTCTGCTGGACACTGTAACGCTTTTAATTCCCTCTAGCCCACCCTTTAGCCCCCTGGATAGAGGGTGGCAACTGAGTGCGACCACCCAGCTAGTTGAGCGAGGATTCATTCCTATGCTGGGTATAGCCTTGCTGTTCCTGGGGTCGTGGATGGACGATCGGGTAGACGCTCAAGGAAGCGGTCAACCGTGGCAATTGGTGAAATTAGGGGCCCTGGTGCTTTCAGGGATTTTGGGGTTGGTCTTTTTGCTAGTAGCTCCGTTGCACGTTAACAATGTTCGTCTGGCGAGCAATGAGGGGCTCCAGCGAATCCAGCAGCAGGCTTCTCAAGCCGAAACTCAGCTTAGCAGTCCAGATTTTAGGGCTCAAGTGGAACAGCGAAGAACCCAGATTAGAACCCAAATAGGCGATTTGCTCAAAGACGACCAGAGGCTAAACCAAGCACTTCAAAGCGGGCAAGTCCCCGACCAACTCAAAAACGTTCTCCAGCAATCTAAGGACAACCCAAGAGCGCTGGACGAGTATCTGGAAGAGCAAGCCAAAGACTTTAGCAATCAAACGCTCACCCAAGTTCGCGATCGCAAGCAACAACTGGAAAAACAGGCCAAGATGGGAGCATTGAAATCCCAGGTACAAATTGGCCTTAGCAGTTTGTTCTTGGCGATCGGTTACTTTATCATCACCGGGACTGGATTGAGCAGTGTGCTGTCGTCTCCACAAATGAAGCCAGGGAAAGCGCCCAAACGTTAGTCGGCTTTGCTTGGATGATGACGTAATTACCGATCGTCAGGAGAACCTGGGAATGTTTATGTATCCAGTGAGATCCCGTTCTTTTCCCTAACTCGTAAGTTTTTCATGTTCTCGATTTATATCCTGACCTACAACGAAGAAATTGATATCGCTGCTTGCATCGAGTCGGCTCTCCTGTCAGACGATGTTATAGTAGTCGATTCTCTCAGCAGCGATCGTACTGTGGAGATTGCCAGCAACTATCGAGTCCGCACAGTCCAGCACCATTTTGAAAGCCACGGACGTCAGCGGACTTGGATGCTGCAATCCGTTCCCACCAAGCACGAATGGGTCTACATCCTGGAAGCGGATGAGCGGATGACTCAAGAGCTATTTCAAGAATGTCTCAAAGCAATTGAGAGTCAGGAATATATCGGCTACTATGCAGCCGAGCGAGTCATGTTCATGGGTCAGTGGATTCGGCGCTGCACCCAATACCCTCGTTACCAACTGCGCCTTTTCCGCAAGGACAAAGTATGGTTTACCGATTACGGTCACACAGAACGGGAAGTTTGTGATGGCAAAACGAGCTTTCTCAAAGAAACCTATCCACACTACACCAATGGCAAGGGATTAAGTCGCTGGATAGAGAAGCACAATCGCTACTCCACGGACGAAGCCAGAGAAACCCTGCGCCAGCTGGAGAACGGAAAAGTCAATTGGCGAGAGTTATTTTTTGGCTCTTCGGAAGTGGAAAGACGGCGAGCCCTCAAAGATTTGTCGCTGCGTTTACCTGGACGACCCCTATTGCGCTTTTTCTATATGTATTTTCTACTGGGCGGCTGTCTGGATGGGCGGGGGGGATTTGCTTGGTGTACTTTGCAAGCTTTCTACGAATATCTGATTTTACTCAAGGTCTGGGAAATGAAGCATCTGCCTACCCCTTACTTAGACCCATCAGGGAAGCTTTCTGCCGATCGAGAAGGTAAAGTTATCGATCCGGCTGAGGTTAGTCCTTCAAGTTAGGCAGAAAACAGTATGCGGAAAAATGTTAATTCTGATACCATTATCTCCAGCCCCTGTAGGCTGTAAGTTTTTCCCAAGAGCCGGATGAAGGAAACTTTCACGTCTGGTTTTGGCTAAGGTCACAGAGGCGACTCCCTGACCTTAGCCAGCGAGTGTCAACCTAGGCTAAGTTAGGGTTAGGGAGAAGGGTCGCTGTGTGGGCTCTATAATTTTCCCATCAGGTTAAAAGAGAGTGGGCTATCTGTGATCGAACGCTTGAAGCAGGACTTAAAAAATGACCTGATTGCAGGTCTTTTGGTAGTAATTCCGCTAGCTACCACAATTTGGCTGACGATTACGATCGCGACTTGGGTGATCAATTTTCTCACCCGCATTCCAAAGCAACTCAATCCTTTTGACGATCTCCATCCTATTTTGGTCAACCTGCTGAATCTAGCCGTGGGACTGATGGTACCCCTGCTGTGTATTCTGCTGATTGGCTTGATGGCCCGCAATTTTGCTGGGCGATGGTTGCTAGATCTTGGGGAGCGGATACTGCAAGCAATTCCGTTGGCTGGCTCTGTTTACAAAACCCTCAAACAACTCCTAGAAACCTTACTGAAGGATTCTAACGGGAAGTTTCGCCGCGTAATTTTAGTGGAATACCCACGTCGAGGGATATGGGCTCTAGCCTTTGTCACTGGAGAGCTAAGCAGCGATATGCAGGCTCGCCTATCCAGATCGACGATGATCAGTGTTTTCATCCCAACTACCCCCAACCCCGCCACAGGTTGGTATGCGATCGTTTCAGAAGATGAAGTCGTGGATCTCGCCATGTCTGTGGAAGATGCCTTCAAAGTTATTATCTCTGGTGGCATCGTTAGTCCCAGTCCCTTAACTCCTATGTCATCCCTTCCGCCCTTCCAAGATCGTCAGGTGGAACAGCCTATGCTTGAGGAAAGATGAAGTGCAGAAAGTTCAGCTTGGTAATTGACTAAAAGGAATTTAAAATTTCAGATTTTAAATTGCAGATTTAAAATCGTCAATTCAAAATAAATCTAAAATTCCCCATTCCCCATGATTTATTACAAATAACATAATGCAATCTCGACGAATTTCTCGCGAACTGGCGCTTCTAAGCCTCTCTCAGCTATCTGGAAATCCAGAGAAACTATCCGAACAGCAAATACCCGAACTGATTGTGGCGGCTATCCGCACTTTGAGTACGGAAGTTAAAGATGGTTTGGAAGCTGCGGCTGGGGAACTGCAACGCGGGAGCGATCGCCTCTTAAATAGCGAAACCCGCGCCATAGATGTACAAAGTGCTAGGGCGATGGTAAAAGAGGCTATAGAACTGACTCAAACCGCAATCAACCGCGTTGGTGCATCTGTGGAGTTGCCAGAATTTATCCAGCTATCCAATCAAAAAGATGTCCGCCACTACGCGGTGCAAATTATCGGTACAGTTAATGCCCAGAGAGCCGAACTCGATGAGGTCATAACGCAAGCAATGGTCGATTGGCAATTAAATCGTCTAGCTCGGATTGACAGAGATATACTCCGAATCGCAGTATGCGAAATGAAGTATTTAGGGATTCCCGAACCAGTCGCCATTAATGAAGCGGTAGAGCTAGCTAAACGCTACAGTGGTGAGGAAGGCCATCGTTTTATCAACGGGGTTTTGCGTCGAGTCAGCGATCGAGTCAAAGTACAATCCCCCTTGAGTTAAAAGCAGCATTTCACCAGTTCTGCCAACCCGTAAAGTAGGTGTTATGGTTTTTAATTGGTTCCGCCGCCAGTATAGCGACAGTAAAGAACAACCGCAGGATAAAGCGGCTTCATCCGCACAGCCAGAACCGCAACCCGAATCAGATACATCCGATCGGCCCGAAGAGCAATCTCAGCAGCCAGTTGCTGAAGACTACTTGGCTTGGGCAAAAGCCGCTTATAAAAATATCCAAGCTAAGCAACAAACACAAACCGCCACAACAGCGACAGAATCTCAGCTGCCAACCGAAGAGATAGAGGGGCAGAGGGGCAGAGGGGCAGAGGGG
>CASBRD010000260.1 GCA_949128025.1 Oscillatoriales cyanobacterium PMM_0008
CCCTAGCCCCTAGTCCCTAGCCCCTAGCCCCTAGCTAGCCCCTAGTTCTGTTGCCGATACATTGCCTGGAGAACTAAGCCGGGATCGACATAGGTGTTATCGTACTTTAACGCCCAGTGCAGGTGAGGGCCTGTGGTTCTTCCGGTTGTTCCGACTCGACCAATGCGGATACCGGCTCTGATGTACTGTCCTTCCCATATTTGGAGGCCACTTTCGGGATCGTTGAGGTAACGTCCCTGCGGTGAGTTGGCAGCACGCCCTTTCATGTGGCAATAAATATGTTGCCACTCGCCCGATTTAATCACAAGTTTAGTTCCGCAAAGGCGATAGTTCGCAACTTCCACAACTTCACCGTTTGACCAACTGCGGATATAACTACCTGCTGGAGCTGCGATATCTATACCGCGATGAAATCCCCAACCGGCAGAACCATCTGGATTTAATCGATACCCATAGGCAGAAGAATAGCGTTGAAAGTTTTCGACTGGGAAAGACGTCCCTCGCCAGCTACTTCGCATTACATTATCTGTAATTTCCAAGGCTTTGGCTTTCTCTGCTTGGAATCCCAAAGTAAGAAATGTTACCAAACCCAAAGCTACAAAAAGTAGGGTTATGCTAAAACGAGCTAGCCGCTTGCGCTTTTTCTTCAGCCGCTTCGAGTTTTGCTGTGTGCGTTCACGCCTAAACAACCAAATGAAATTAAGCATATTTGTGCCACGCTAAGAAGCGTGTTGTGAGAGCGAAAGTTTTACCGCAGTATTTTAGCTTGGTTGCTCTACGCTAATCTCGTTTCGGTTGATTACGTTTCGTTAAAGCGGAATGGGAGAGGGTGAGGAAATTTAAGCTTAATTTTATGTTTATGTCTGTCTTTAGCAATACACTTTATCAAACAAAATATCTACCTTAAGATAGAAATAACTTTAGACTAGATCTTGCATCTGCGCCACAGCCCGCCTGCGATTTGAATCGCAGGCGGGCTGGATATGACTACTTCACTGCTGTTTCAGCCATTCCGGGGAAACAAACTTTTGTACCGCCCAAACCGCAATACCCACCCGGATTTTTCGCCAGATATTGCTGATGGTAACCTTCGGCGTAGTAGAACTCAGGCGCATCAATTATCTCAGTTGTAATCTCCCCATAATTTGATGCCTTGAGCGCTTGCTGATAGGCGTCTCGCGATGCTTCAGCCAGCTTTTTCTGGTTCTGGGAGTAAACATAAATACCCGAACGGTACTGAGTGCCAGCGTCATTACCCTGACGCATACCTTGGGTAGGATTGTGGCTTTCCCAGAAAGTCTTCAAAAGTTGTTCGTAACTGATAACTTTGGGGTCAAAAACAACGAGAAAGACTTCATTATGACCCGTCATTCCCGAACATACCTCTTGGTAAGTGGGGTTGGGTGTCACCCCCGCAGCATAACCGACTGCGGTAGTGTAAACTCCGTCCAACTGCCAGAATTTGCGTTCTGCGCCCCAGAAACACCCCATCCCAAACATTGCAGTTTCCATTCCAGCCGGAAAGGGAGGTTTGAGGGTATTGCCGTTAACATAGTGTTTGGAGGGGACTGGCATGGTTTCTGCACGTCCCGGCAAAGCTTGTTCTGGTGTAGGTAAGGTCGCCTTTTTGCCAATTCCGAATAGTCCCATTATTTTTGACTCTGATTTTTGATAGAAATACGTTACATTATTTAATATAACGCTGACAGACAGGCGATCGCACTTTGTTTAAGCCCAAGTTGCAGACAAGCTGAGATTGTAGTAGGTAAATATCTTCAGTGTCGCTTGTGCAAAATATATATATATCAGGACGGACGTTATTGACTAATGATATATGATATCAACACGGTATACACATAGTGGTTATAAATAGCCAATACAGCACTCGTACTCGCAAAGTACGTAAGTTCTGTAAGTAAACACAAATACTGACAACTCAAAGAAAAGAACCAGCAAGCATGGTTAACCGCACCCAAGAAAAACAAATCGAACAAGCGATCGCTCTCTTACAGCAAGCTCTAGAAGTCGATGAAGGCAGAAACGATGTTGAAGGTAAGGCAGAGAAATTGCACCATCTGGCACTTCTCAAAGCCAATCAGGGTAAAATCGAGGAAGCGATCGCTCTTTACGAGCAATGTCAGAAAATCTACGAGCGGATCGGCGACACGGAGGGTATAGCCACAATTTTATACCAGGTAGCGACCCTGAAAGCCAACCAGGGACATTTTAAGGAAGCCATCCGTTTGTTCGAGCGATCGCTGAAACTGGCGAAAAGTATTGGCGATGAGGAGACGCAGGCGCAAACACTGCATTCGCTGGCAATGATTAAAGCCAATCAGGGACAAGTTAAGGATGCGATCGCCCTTTGTCAGCAGTCGATTGAGCTAAAAGAAAGTATAAACGATATCCAGGGTAAGGCAGCGACATTGCACCAGCTGGCGATTCTCAAAGCAAATCAGGGAGAAGTTAAGGATGCGATCGCCCTATTTCAGGAGTCCCTATCCCTCAAAGAAAGCGTCAACGATATCCAGGGTAAAAGCGCCACATTGCACTGTCTAGCCGTTATATATGCTCATCACGGACAATTAGAGGAAGCAAGCGACTTATATCAGCAATCTTTGGCCATCAAAGAAGGCATTGGCGATATCCAAGGTAAAGTCGCCACATTGCATCAGTTGGGCGAACTATACAAACAGCTAGGTAGAATTGAGGAGGCGATCGCTTTTTATCAACAATCCCTAGAACTCAAAGAACAAAGCGACGATATCGAAGGGAAAGCCACAACAATGGGAATGTTAGGACAATTGTTAGCCACCCAGGGAGATTTTACGACAGCACTTGTATATTTACGCCAAACCTTAGAAATATTCGAGCAAATTCAATCTCCCAACGCAAAAACAGTTAAGGAGATTATAGCTGAGGTGCGGCAAATGCAATCTCATCAGTCATTGTAGAGTAAGTTGCAACGCACCAAAAGCTGTACCGGGGAAATCAGTAAATAATCCATCCACACCGAGATTGAAAAACTGCACATATTCCGCTTCTGGATTGTGATTGTAGTCTGGCGCTAAGTACTGCGCTTCATTGCGAAACGTATATGGATGCACCAACAAACCCACCGCATGAGCATTCTGAATTAAAGATGTTGGCTGCAACAATATCCCGTTTTCATCCACAGGAACTATCATCCGTTTATCCGGCCCTATTCCGTCAGCATATTCAGCGATTTTGGCTAATTCATCGGGGGAAGTCATATCTTTATAAGTGCGAAAATCGTTTGTAATTGCCAAATCATAAGGCTTCCCGGTATTACTGAGTAACTGGATTAGCGGCAAATTTGTCATTTTATCCAGTTGTTTGAGATTTGTCGTTTCAAATGACTGAATGAAAATGCGATCGTCAGCTTTGTTATATCCGTTGGCGTGGAGGATTTCAACTAAAGGTTCCTCCAGAGATAAACCAATAGCATCAAAAAAAGTCGGGTGTTTTGTTTCTGGGTAAATACCAATAGTGCGTCCTGTTTCGTCACTTTTGCACTTAGCTAAATCGATGATTTCTTGGAAAGTGGGAATGGGAAATTGGCCGTCAAAGGCCCGATCGCGAAATGGTAGCCGTTCTTTAGCGCGTAGCGTCTTAATTTCAGCTAAAGTAAAGTCTTCAGCGAACCAGCCACTTACTGTTTGTCCATCAATAATTTTAGTAGTTTTTCGGTTGACAAACTCTGGATGTTCAGCTATATTAGTAGTGCCAGATATTTCATTTTCGTGACGAGCAATTAGCACCCCATCTTTAGTCGAAACTAAATCTGGTTCGATAAAATCAGCGCCCAAATCAATGGCTAATTCATAAGCAGCTAAAGTATGTTCTGGACGCAAACCGCTTGCGCCTCGGTGGGCAATAATTATCGGACGCAGTAAAGTACTCATGCCTTTTGTTAAGACTGATTTTCTGCGGCTTTTCTTACAGTTTCCTCATCAAATTGTAAGCGGACTGAAACTTCCTGAACGCTTAATCCCAGTTCCAGTAGCAAAGGCACCATTTCTAATTTAGTTTGTAGCTTTCCTCGTTCAATCCCTTGTTCAATCCCTTGTTCAATCCCTTGTTCAATCCCTTGTTCAATCCCTTCTTCTTTGGCTTCTTGATAAACTCTGGTTTGTCTGAGTAAATCTAGTCCTAGCATGGCTTCTATTTCCTCGCGGCGTAGATTGGGAAGTTTATAGAGAACTATCGTTCCTATAGATTCTATCACTTTTTGCAGGATAATGTCATCTGTCAATTCTACTCTGGCTTTGTTTATTAACTGTTGAGCGCATTAACTCAAAGAATATGTTGGGAAATTCTTTGAAAAGTTGATAAAAAATGGTATCTGTTTTCACTTTTTCTTTCTATTTGTTATTCAGCGGAAACCCAATAGTCGCAGAAAAGGCACAAAGAGATAATAGCTGATACCTAACCAGAAGCCAAGGATGATGCCCAACAGACTGAAAAAGGCGATACAGAAACCAAAATTAGTCCAATTTAGGGTAGTGAAAAAGGCATCAGAAAAACCAAAAATAGCAGTTACCGGCAAAAACTTGATGGTGAGGGTGACCAAACCGACAAAGAAACTGGCTGTGCCTATGGCGGTAAATATAGCATGAACCAAATCGTGGCTGGGCAATCCCAATCCCAGAGTTAGCGTAAAAGCTGCAACTGCCGTCATTATTACTAGATCGTCAGGTGCTATTACTCCTGATGGTGCTACTCTTTGCAAAATTAACCACCCAACACTATAGCCCAAGACGCCCATGATTCCTGCGATTAAATATCGCCGCTGCTGCTGACCCAAACTTTTTACCTGGGTCAAACCCCAGGCTGTTCCCAAACCAGCTAATGCAAATACGATCATCTGCGGTTTACTGGCAGCGATCGCAATATTAGCAACCCAGTCGGGCAAAAGTTGCAAAATGGGACTGGGCAGCCGAAAATTAATTGAGGTGCGATCGGCCAACCAAAAGCCAATTCCCGCACCCACACCCCCACCAATACCGCCGCCTACCATCTCCAAAAGCGTACCGAAGCCAGCTTTTACCAACTGGATAGTGAGATGGTAAGCAGAAATAGTCAGCCATTTAAACCATTTCCAACTCAGTGAAATTGCAGCCAACAAAAAATTTAGGCAAACTTCCACCGATTTGGTCACAATCTTCCAGACAGACTCTGCCGCCGCAGTTGGCGTTATCTGCCTTGGCGAAATATGCCGCAGACGCTTGATAATTTCTCTGGCATTAGTTGGTCGTTGACCCATATCTGGCCGCACCATATCATCCAACAGAGCGGCAAAAGCTGGGCTAACTTTAACATAAGGACGCCAGCGTAATTGCCCTGTATTTGGGTCTTCCAGATCGGGAGGATATTTGCCCGTCAGCAAGTGAATGCAGGTCATGCCTAGCGCGTAGAAATCGGCAGATGGCCCCACCACACCTCCAGCAATCTGTTCTGCTGGACTGTAACCGGGCGAAAATAACCGCGTCGAGCTAGCTTGAGAATTGGAATGGGCTGGGCCTATTTGTTTTGCTCCACCAAAATCAATCAGTACCAATTGCCCACTGCCCTGGCGCAGCATTAGGTTAGACGGTTTGATGTCGCGATGGATAATCTTACGCAGGTGCAACTCCCGTAAAATCTGCACCGCCTGTTTCAGCCAGTTGAGTACCCACGCTTCGGGACAACCTTGGGGATGGTGTTTGAGGATATCCTCCAACGTCTGACCGGATATTTTTTCCATCACCAGACAGGGTAGTAACCGCTGGGGCCGATCGCCCACTATCACCTGAAAATAACTATCAGGCTCTACTCTTGGTACTCCCGGATGGCGCAGACTCCCCAATACTTGAGCCTCTTGCTCAAACATCGACAAGGCTTTAGGAGATGTCTCCACCAACACCTTCAGCACTCGTTCTGTTTCCGTCTTTTGATCCCAGACTGAGTAGATGGCAGCAAATCCACCAAATCCCAGCCTTTCTAGCGGAATGTAGCGATCTTTGAGCCGCAGCGGCGAGCCACAAATGTTACAAAAATTGTTCCCTATACTCTGAGGATAGGGACGCGGGCAAGCCGGATTGATGCAATGGACAGCAGTCGCAACAGATTGTTGATGCACAGCTCAATTAAAAGCCAAGTTGGGACAAACAGCGCTAGAGAAGATGCAGAATGTCTTGATTCTACACGACCCCAAAGGAATTTTTCCCGTTGTCCAGTTGTTGCTTGTTAGATTAAGCAGCCTTTAATAAGGATTAGTCAACGAAATTTAAGATAAAAATTAAGCAGTAGCCCAAAACAAAGACTTGTTTGAAAGTTAGCTTCTCCCAGAACTTTCAAACACTTGAAGATAGCGCGGCATCGCAACAACATACCAAATATTTAACTATGGCTAATCGACCGGATATGATATAAGCCACAGATTTTAATGCGTGAAAATATAGCAGTTAAGGGGCAAAAATGTCCCGTTTTAAGTTGGTGGCCTACCGGCAGAGGTTAAAATTTTTGCTGTTGGTTTCGTTTCTTCATCCAGCACGTTATTAACCCGGTTATAAATATCTTTAGCTTGCTGGTGAGAATTACCGATACTGGTTAATCCCAACTTGCCGAATTCGGAGAGGCAACCCATGAGATGGAACACCGTGCCTGTCTGCGTACTGGTATCGAAATGCAGCCGCTGATGAGCAATGATATCCATCAAATCGTTCGGTAGCAGACCCCGATAGCGATCTTTTTGTAGGTTGTCGGTGGCAATGTAATATTTCGGACATCCCTGCTGGCTGTAGAATAAGCCGGTAGCCATGTCATAGCGACCGTTAGTTAAAAATTTGAGGGTCATGAATGGATGGGTGGTGCCACCTTTACGCAGGTTGATTTCTATTGCTTGGAGATCCCACTGCGGCTTACCTGTCTTGTCAGGCTGGCGAACGGCGATAAAATCAACGGCAAAGCGTTCTAGCGCTCCTTTTTGGACAAGATTTCGACCAACGCGCAATCCAATTTCTTGCAACTGCAAGCGGTAAGATTCGTCTCCTGGGAAATAGCAACCCAAGTAAATTTGACCGCCGGAACCACCTAAAATTTGGTCGTGGGTGGAGAGAATTTCTACTTCTCCTGTCGGAGTAATCCGACCTTGAACGCTGGGACTTCGCTTTTCTTCTCCTTCAATGAAAGCTTCGACAATTGCCCCTAACTCTGGGATGCGGCTAGAAAAATTTGACCAAGTTTCATTTTTGGCTTGAAAGCGCAAAAAAGGGAAGCGATCGCAAATAGCAGCAACTCTTTCTTTGTGGGATGCACAACCGGGAGCCTTATGCTGGAGGGGTTTTAAGTCCAGCATTGCATTACCTTCACCCGAAAATCCCTCATTAAGTTTGACTACCATCCTCTCTAAGGAAGGTTGGCGTTCCCACAGTTCTGCTGCCGCTGACGCGAGGTCTTCTGCACTCATCACAAGTTCGCTACCATCTGGATGGGAAACGCCGCACTCAGCAAAGATTTGCCGACTGCCGCTTTTAGTTCCCCAGTAAAGCAAATCCGGATCTGCCGCCAGCAGGGGTACGCCTAATTGGACAGATAAATCTCGCTCTAGGGTCGTTGAGTTGTAGCAAATCATGAAGGATTTTTCGAGGCGCAATGACTGCCGAATGCGTTCCATTAAGCGAGGACGCTCTAATATTTTTTGGGTTAGCGGTGTGGTAGAAGAATCGTAGGTGGAGAATAATAAGAGGCGATCGCGTGCGTGGGAAAATGGGATGCCGGGGAGCAATTGTAGGTAGTAATCAATTACAATCGGCGGTAGCGGCTGCGAAGTCACGTAAATTACTCGTGTTTTAGGGCTTTGCAACCGAATTAACGAAAATAGCAACCTTTCTTCGTAGTGAAGGAAACCCTCAATCTTGAGCAGTTCTCGCCGATCCAGGCTGAGGGAAGGAACTACCAAGATATCGTACTCGCTATTGTCCAATCCTTCGATCGACTCCCAGCGATCGCGCAATTGACCTTGCAGAAACTGAAATTTGTCTGCCTCTTTTGAAGAAGAAATATCCAACCCTTCCATAACCCCAACCCACCGATTCCCAGTATCGTAACAAGATTATACCAAATCTGGGTGGGTTACCCCTTTAATTTTTGGCATAAAAATTTTAGAGACGTTTCATGAAACGTCTCTACAGCCGCTCGACATAAAGGGGGTAATCGTTGCTGATTTGGTATTAGCTTTCCTTTGTCTCATTCCCAGCCAGCGATTTTTGGGAATGGGCGATGACACTGATACTTCCATCAGACTCCATAAATGCCAACTTGACCTCATTAAGCTTCTGCACGCCCTGCTTGCGAAGAATGCTCATCAACTCATCCTGGGTAATCAATTGCTGTGCCATGTTGTCGCGCAGGATGCGACCGTTCATTACCAGGGGCATAGGCGGTGGGTTGAGGAAGCGCTGAAACCGGGGAATTTTATAGCCAAACCAGTTTAAAGCGTAGCTCCATAAGACGATCGTGCCCACCAGAATAACAGCATCTGCGATCGCAGTATAATTGCTTTTGACACTCCCACCCCTGAAGGGGATGGGATTCTTAAGATATTTCTATCTTAATACCCCTATTACTAGGGTTCTTGGGCGCAATCCTTTTGCCAAAAATGGCGGGTCTGCTATCCTTGCCTTTCAGCAAGCTCCTCAAGCGTAACTTCCCCTCAGTCCGAGGGCAGGTTTTAATGTCTTGTACTGACAACTGAATTGTAACGCAATAAGTAGTGGGAGACAATTAATTACACAAAATTTTGGCTACAAGCCTTACCCAGTAAAGAACCAATATTGTAATTAATTCTGTCCGATTACTTAGAGCCAAAATTGGGAATTCAAAGCGGCTCAAGCCGCAGCGCAAGACCAACCCCTCTTATGGGTGGGCTTGCGGCGCGGTCAAATTCTGTCATCGCATTTTGGGCAGCTTCGGCAAACAGCACTACCACCAGCAAATCAGAAATCCCCACCGTTCCTTGTTGGCGGTTAGGAAGAAAGCGCAGCACCGCAAAAAGCATCAAGTAAACCAGCGATCCGCGCACAACAAGTTCCGCTACTGAGGTACTCGGAACGAATACCCTATACCAATCGACTTTAAACAATAAATCTATCATTTCGGAACACCCGCAGTTAATACTTCATGTCCTGAATCAGTAACTAACACATCATCTTCAATGCGAATTCCAATCCCGCGCCACCTATTATCTACCTCTGGTTGTCCTTCGGCTGGTTTCACATTAGGCGCAATATAAATTCCCGGTTCTACTGTCAAAATTTGTCCCGGTTGCAAAGTCTGCCAAGTTTCTTCGCCGTGCTTATACATACCAGTATCGTGAACATCTAAACCCAACCAATGTCCGGTACGGTGCATATAATAAGGTTTGTATTTTTCCTCTTTAATCAATTCGTCGATATTGCCTTGGAGAATTCCCAAATCCAGCATACCTTCTACTAGCACGCGCACGGCAGTATCGTGAATTAAGTTCCAAGGATTACCAGGTTGGACTTGGGCTAGAGCTTGCAGTTGCGCCGACAATACTAAATCGTAAATCGTCTTTTGTTCTGGCGTAAACTTACCTCCTACTGGAAATGTGCGCGTAATATCGCCGTTGTAATAACCATAACAACAACCAGCATCAATCAGCAGTAATTCGTTATCCTGCATTTGGCGATCGTTCTCGATGTAATGCAGCACGCAGGCATTAGCACCAGATGCCACAATTGAGGGATAGGCTGGCCCCACGCCGCCCCGCAAGCGAAAGATATGCTCAATTTCTGCCTGTATTTCGTATTCGTAACGCCCCGGTTGGGTAAATTCCCGTGCGTGGTTATGCGCCTCTACGGAAATATTTATTGCTTTTCGCATTAACTCTAATTCTGCTTGACTTTTTACCAATCTCATGGTATGAAGCACAAAGTTTGTGTCTTCAATTGCGATCGGGCCCGTACCCCGCTTACCATAAGTTGCGATCAACCCTCGCCAATGTTTGAGAACGGTATCGTTGAATTTTTCATCTCGTCCCAGATGATAATAAATGCGATCGGCCTTTTCCAGATACTTGGGCAGCTTTTCATCCAATTCCGCAATAGAATAAGCTTCATCTGCCCCATATAATTCCTTCGCCGCTTCCACACCCACGCGGTATCCCCTCCACGTTTCCTTTTCTGGATCTTTCGGCTGGACAAACAGAACGAAGCGATGTTCTGAGTGATGCGGTGCCAAAACTACTACCGCTTCCGGTTCGTTAAACCCAGTCAAGTAGAAAAAATCGCTATCCTGTCGAAAATTGTATTCCACATCATTGTGCATCACAGCGGTTGTAGCACTGCGAAATATTGCTGTGCCCTTACCAATCTTAGCCATCAATTGTTCGCGACGCTGGCGGTATTCTGCTTGCATAATTGTTTAGCTTTGTTTTCTTTCCATTCTGCTAAAGTAGTTTACCAATGATGCCTATTACAATGCCGATGTAATTTTGGGTTAGGAAAAATTACTGCCAAAAATAAGGGCGACCTCGATATGTATCTAGCCACTGACACAAAAAAAGTTAGGCGATTTTTCCGGGTATTTAGCCTGCGAAGGCAGGCTTTGTTTGTGTAGCCGCGACTTTAGTCGTTAGGCTTTAAAATTTGTAACTGAAAACTTTGATCGCAGTACCATTCGCTGGCAAATCAGCAGAACTGAGCGTAAAGGTATCGCTATTAGCCCTGAGTACCGTCATACCATCCATCAACTGTAGGAACTCGTCGAGAGACACAATATCACAACTATCCGTATCAGCAGCTTGCGTGCGGTAATGGGTAGGAATCACCAGCTTCGGGTTAAGGGTTTGGATCGCCTGCTTTGCTTCCTGGGGCGTATAAGCCTTAGCTCCACCACCTACAGGGATGAGCAGCACATCGGGACGGCCCATCAAAATTTTCTGCTCAAGCTCAATCGGCGCAGCGGCTCCACCTAAGTGCAGGATATTGATTCCCGCTTGAGTCCAGCGCCAAGCTGTATTTGTCCCAAATTGGCGTCCGCCCAATCGATCGTGGTTTGTGCGAATGCCTTGGTACTTTATACCGTTGTATTCATAAGCTCCAGGCTCGTAGATTATTTTGGGATTACCGGGCAGCCCTTCCACCGAGCCTTCATCGAATAACTGGCTGCTAATCAGCACTACATCAGATGGTAGTTTAGGCGATCGATATTTAGCCGTACAGCCCAGCGTCCGAAATGGATTTACCAAGATGCGCTGATTATTACCAGCAAACAAAAAGCAAGTATGACCCAGCCACTGCATCGACAGCGAGCCACCTGTCTGCGATCGATAACTTTGAAATCCTGAAGCCCAGGTAGTTCCTACAGCCGCAAGCAAACTTGCCCCAGCGTAGCGCATCAACTGTCGCCGTTTCATCATTTCTTATTGCGATCGATAATGGTAGATTGTACGCGATGTACAACAACTCACTTATTCTAAGTTCTACAGTCGCTTGAGGAAATTTCTCAGTAACTGCTTCCCAGAAGTCGTCAAAATACTTTCTGGGTGAAATTGCACACCCTCAATGTGCGGATAGTTACGATGCCGCACCCCCATAATCGTACCGTCATCAACCCAAGCTGTAATTTCCAGCACCTCTGGGCAAGTTTGGCGATCGATTACCAAACTATGATATCGCGTTGCCGTCAGCGGACTTTCCACCCCCTCGAAAACGCCAACCCCAGTGTGATGTACTGGAGAGGTTTTACCGTGCATTAGTTCTGGGGCAGAGACAATATTACCGCCAAACACCAGACCTATGCCTTGATGACCCAAGCAAACGCCTAAAATCGGTAGCCTGGGACCAAGCTGTGCGATCAATTCTGGGGAAATTCCGGCGTCTTCCGGTCGCCCTGGCCCAGGAGAAATCACTACGCCAGCTGGTTGTAGTTCTTTAATTTGCTCCAGGGAAATTTGGTCATTACGGTAAACCTGAATATCAGCTGCGACGGGAAACTCAGATCCGAGTTCGCCAAGATATTGAACCAGATTGTAGGTAAAACTGTCGTAATTATCGATGACAATAATCAAAGTTTCTGCTCCTGACAGATGTTCTAGCGCAGAGTCGATTGAAGAAGCGCGATCGCGGGAGGCAGCAGAAGCGCCCCAGCCACCAGCACCGCTGCTAGCGCTGAAATTAATACAGCCCCAGCTGCACAATCTTTAGCAATTTTGGCTAGCTCATGATAAGTCTGCTTAACAGTCAAGTCAACAACCGACTCAATTGCCGTATTCAATAATTCCAACGTCAGAACTAATCCAGTCGTTATCCCAATCAGGGATATTTCCACGCGGCTTAAATGTAAAAAAACGCTCAACGCGATCGCCACAGCGCCAATAACCACATGGATGCGAAAGTTGCGTTGGGTGCCAAAAGCGTAACTCAGTCCAGCCCAAGCATATTTAAAACTAATCAGTAAGCTGGCGGCGACCTGCCATGCTAACTCCCTGTTTTGCAGTGGAACGCGATCGGTTTGGTTAGGAGTCTCTGTCGATATTTCCTCAGACATAGACAGGGAACTGGTGCCTACAATTTTGCTGTTTTGGGCTTTTGTCTTTTTTGATGAAATTAGCTGTTCATTGAATTTCATTGATTCAGCACACAGCGACAAAACGAATAATTTAACTAGATTGACATATCCTAACGCCGATAGTCTCAAGTAAAGTGGCTTGCCGATCGAGCATCTCGTTCAAACTATCTTCATCCGGATGATCCCAGCCAAGAAGATGAAGCAAACCGTGGGCTGCTAACCAAGCTAACTCAGTTTGCAAAGGATGACCCTGCTCTTGAGCCTGCCTTTGGGCAGTATCGATGGAAATAACTATATCACCCAGATACAGAGGTTCGGACTCTAGCATTTCATCTGGTTGGGGAAAGTCTACTTCTAAAGCCGCAAACGCCAGCACATCTGTTGGCTTATCTTGGTGACGGTACTGAGAGTTGAGTGTCTGAATTTCAGCATCGTCCGTGAGGCGGAGGCCCAGTTCGTAGGTCTGAGATGGCGAGATATTCGGTTGCAAAGTTTCTAACCAAGCATCAAACCAGTTTTGCCAAGTTTCGGGGACAATCCCACTTGAGAAGGAAGAGTCCGAGATATTATCCTCCACGTTCACTTCTACTTCTACACCTAGTCTTCCCATTCCAGATTAATTTCCTTTACTTAACGAGTCAGGTAGGCAAGACCGATGAAGACGCCCAGCATCCCAATGGTGGTCAGCGCGAAATGTTTCAGGGAAATGCCCCGCTTTCGCACCATGTTACGCATTGCCAGCTTGACGTAAGTTGGTTTAGGTTCCCCAGCAGCAGGGGGTGTCGGTGGTGTTGTCGGATCGGCATCTGGATGCTCGGATGTTTCGGTAGGTGAAGATGGTTGGCTCATATCTATTTTGGATTTTAGATTTGGGATTTTGGATTATAAAAGATAAAGAGGCAAGAAATTCTTCTTTATCAATGTAACAGTTTGTTTAGCAGTTAGTAAGTTGTGGATAGAAATGAGTCAGTCTGAGATTGAGGCTGATCGATCGCTCACTATCTGCTAGAGCAGTATTTCCCTAAAGAATGTTGAACCCATGATAACTAAGCGACATCCTTCTGACTCGTCCTCTCCAGAAAGCACATCCGAATCGATCGCATCTGAAGCGATCGACCCAGATCAGTCAGCCAAAACCGATGCCCCCTTTCCCGTGGTGGGAATCGTCGCTTCAGCAGGCGGACTAGAGGCATTCACAGAACTGATCGGCCATTTACCTACTGATACGGGCATGGCATTTGTGCTGATCCAGCATTTATCTCCTGACCACAAAAGTCTGCTGTCCGAAATTCTGGGCAGAGCAACAGCAATGCCTGTGCGTCAGGTGGAAGACCGCATGATGGTCGAGCCAAACGAGGTCTACGTCATTCCGCCCAATACCCAAATGACCCTGATAGACGGAATGCTACATCTGGCTCCCCGCCAGAAATTCCAGGGAAAATATCAGCCGGGAGATAAATTTTTTGAGTCCTTGGCAGTGGAGCGGGGCAATAAAGCGCTCGCCGTCGTGCTGTCAGGAGCGGATGGAGACGGTTCCCTGGGGTTGAAAGCAATCAAAGTTGCCGGAGGCGTGACGTTTGCTCAATGTGAAGCTACGGCAAAATTTGACAGTATGCCGAATACTGCCGTTGCGACCGGAAATGTTGATTTTGTTTTGCCGCCTCAAGCCATTGCTGAAGAACTGACAAACCTCAGTCGGAGTCCCTTTCTCTTTAACTCACAGCCGCTCCAGGTCGCGAAAGAATTGCCCGACCTGGGCGATGCCATGACCACAATTTTTGCTCTGCTCCGGACAGCGACAGGCGTTGACTTCAGCCACTACAAACCAAACACCCTGAATCGACGACTACAGCGACGGATGCTGTTGTACAAGCTAGAAAACTTGGAAGACTACGCTGAGTATCTGCAAGGGAATCCGGCTGAAGTTCAAGCGCTGTGTGAAGAAATTCTGATCCACGTCACCAGTTTCTTCCGTGACCCTGAAACCTTTGAACAATTGAAAGCCCTAGTTTTTCCCACGATTAGCCAAAACAAATCGAGCCCTACTCCGATTCGGATTTGGGTGGCGGGATGTTCAACAGGTGAAGAAGTCTACTCAATTGCCATCTGCTTGCTAGAGTTTTTAAGCGATCGAGCCACTGTACCGCCGATTCAGATTTTTGCCACAGACATCAGCGAAGCGGCAATCAGTAGAGCCCGGTCAGGCTTCTACTTAGAAACCCAGATGGAAACAGTTTCACCTGAGCGACGAAACCGCTTCTTTGTCCCTCTGGCAAACGGTGGCTATCAAATTAGCAGTGCCGTCCGCGAAATGTGTGTCTTTGCTAGACACAACTTAGGTGGCGACCCGCCGTTCTCTAATCTCGACCTGATTAGCTGTCGCAACGTGCTGATTTATTTATCAGATTCGTTGCAGGAACAGATCATGCCCCTGTTTCATTACAGTCTCAACTTAACTGGCTTTCTGATGCTAGGCACTTCAGAAAGCGTTAAAAAATCCTCAGACTTGTTTCGTTCAGTCAATGAACCATCCAAAATCTATGCGAAAAGATTGACCTTGACTCGCCCCTTGTTTTCGTTATCGACAAATGCTTACACTACTGTCAGCGTCAATAGTCAGCAGCGAGTGACTGAAAACATCGCCAAGAATTTTGATTTAGCGCGATCGGTTGACCAAGTGATCTCAAATCGCTACGTGCCTGTGTCTGTGGTAATTAACGACCAGATGCAGATTCTACAACTGCGAGGAGAAACCGATCCTTACCTGAAGCTTTCCCCCGGAACAACTGACTTAAACTTGTTGCAGATGGCAAGGGAAGGATTAGCGATCGTGCTTCGCACTGCGATTTATCAAGCCCAAACCGAAAAGGTTGCGGTTCGAGTCGAACAAATTAAGATGGAATCGGGTGAGCGATCGATATTCCTCAATCTTGAAGTGATTCCATTCGGGCCAACGATCGTCAAAGATCTCTATTTTTTGGTGATTTTTGAAGCGGTTTCACCTCCGGTCATTCCCCTGGGCCTTGCTACTGGCGAAAGCCTAAAGCCATCAGACTTAGAGCTTGAGACTGTGCAGCTACGTCAGGCGCTGGCAGCCGCTACCCAAAGAGAACTCTCGGCTCAAGCACATCTACAAGCGGTGATTCAGGAACAAAACTATCTCAACCAAAGCCTGCGAGTGGCGAACGAAGAAATCTTATCGAGCAACGAGGAGTTGCAAAGCACGAATGAAGAACTCGAAACTGCTAAGGAAGAGATCCAAGCCACCAACGAAGAACTCTCCACCACCAACGACGAACTTCGCAACCGAAATCTGCAACAAAACCGAGACAATAGCGATCTAAACAATCTGCTTGCCAGCATCGGTATCCCCATCGTTATGCTGACCAATGATTTAAAAATTCGCCGCTTTACGCCAACGGCGCAGCAACTCTTCAATTTCATCCCCGCCGATGTAGGACGACCTTTCAGTGACCTCCGCGCCAATTTTGACGTTCCCAATCTAGAACCGATGATTTCGGAGGTGTTGGAAACGCTCAACACGAAAGAACAGGAAATTCAAACGCAAGCAGGTTACTGGTACAGCCTCCGCATTCGTCCCTACCGCACTACAGAAAACCAAATTGACGGGGTGACAATGGTTTTTTTTGATATTGATGCGCTCAAACGCAATGCCGCCACGTTAGATTTAGCTCGCAACTATGCGGAAACGATCGTAGAGACGGTGCAAATCCCTCTAGTTGTGCTAGATACCGATCTGCGGGTGAACACCGCCAATCGATCGTTCTACGAAATGTTTCAGGTTTCATCAGCCCTGGAAGCCGCGCCATCTTCCCTGTTTGGGACAGGCAATGGGCAGTGGAATATTCCCGAACTGCGATCGGTCCTGGAAGAGGTTCTGATCAATAATATTCAGGTTCAGAATTTTGAGGTGGATCGTTATTTCGAGCAGATTGGGCAAAAAATAATGCTGATCAATGCTTGCAAGCTGGAACGCGAAGACAACGCTGCGATGATTTTGCTGTCGATCGAAGATATTACCGATCGCAAGCAGTTTGAGACTGAACGATCGCAGCTATTGACACAAGAGCAATTAGCCCGTGAACAGGCAGAAATCGCCAACCGAGTCAAAGATGAATTTCTCTCAAACCTCTCACATGAACTCCGTAACCCGCTGAATATCATGCTGGGATGGTCGCAACTGCTCCGCACCCGCACCCTCAACGAAGCGACAGTCGGTCGGGCCTTAGAAGTCATAGAGCGGAGTGCCAAGGCACAATCTCAACTCATTGAGGATCTCCTTGATGTCTCTCGGATTATCAGCGGCAAGCTTCTTCTTAACATCCGTCCGCTCGACTTGCGCTTAATCGTGCAAGCTGCACTCGACATCCTTCAATTAGCAGTGGAAGCAAAAAATATTCAAATTGTTTCATCCTTGAGTTCTATAACAGTTCTCGGCGATATCGATCGCTTGCAGCAAGTTCTGTGGAATCTCCTATCAAATGCTATCAAGTTTACGCCTGCGGGTGGACGAGTCGAAATCACACTCTTGTCTGTTGGAGACCGGGCGAAAATTCAAATCAGCGACACGGGACAAGGGATTGGGGCAGATTTCTTGCCGCATATTTTTGATCGGTTCCGTCAAGGCGATTCCAGCACCACGAAGGCGTTTCCAGGGCTGGGATTGGGGCTATCGATCGTGCGGCATCTGGTCGAGCTGCATGGTGGGGAGGTGCAAGCCCAGAGTCCTGGTGAAGGGCAAGGAGCCACGCTGACGGTGTGGTTGCCTTTGCAATCACCGATTCAACAATCGACACCGCCAAGCGATTTAGAACCGTTCTTGAACGCCAAGCCGGATAACGTCCCCGCGCTGGCAGGCTTGAAGATCTTAGCTGTCGATGATGATATCGATACCCTTGAGCTATTGAAGTTTGTGCTAGAAAACTATGGAGCCCAGGTGCTGACCGTGACATCTGTTAAAGATGCGATCGCTGCTCTGAGCGAGACTTCCAACCGATATGATGTGCTGATTTCTGATATTGCGATGCCAGAGTCAGATGGGTACTCCCTGATTCGACAAGTGCGATCGCTGGGTGCTGAAGCCTCTGGACAAATTCCTGCGATCGCGCTAACTGCCTATGCCAGTGAGCGAGAACAACAAAAAGCGATCGAGGCTGGGTTTCAAATACATATCGCTAAACCCGTCGAACCCGTTCAAATGGCATGGGTCATTGCGAACCTGGTTCAAGGAGTCTAATGACTGGACACGACATTATTGCGATCGGCACTTCAGCAGGCGGACTCAAAGCACTGGGCGCGATCGTCGGTGCGCTCCCGGCTGACCTGGATGCGGTACTCTTCATTGTTCAACACCTTGCAGCCGATAAGCCCAGCATTCTCCCGAAAATTCTGGCAGATGTTGGCTCTCTCCCAGCTTCTCACGCTGTCGATGGAGAGACGATGCAAAAAGGGCGAATTTATGTTGCTCCGCCCGATCACCATTTGCTGGTGAATCAAGACTCAATACGGGTCGTGCGCGGACCGCAAGAAAACCGATTTAGACCCGCGATCGATGCGCTATTTCGTTCTGCTGCTCGCGCTTATGGTCCGAGGGTGATGGGAGTAGTGCTGACGGGCTATCTCGATGATGGCACGGTGGGGTTGCAGGCAGTCAAGAAACGGGGCGGAGTGGCGATCGTGCAAGACCCGAAAGAAGCCGAATATCCCAGCATGGCAAAGAGCGCTTTGCAGTTTGTTAAGGTCGATTACTGCCTGTCGCTTGCCGAAATTCCAGACCTTTTAGTGCGCCTATCGAAGGAACCCGCAGCATCGGAGTCAGCCTATCCAGTGACTGAAGAGATAGAAGTCGAATCTAAGATTGCTGAACAGGAGATGAACACCCAGGAATTTTTGAAGAACGTTGAAGCGATCGGGACTCGAACAACTTACACCTGTCCTGAATGTAACGGCAGCATTTGGCAGATAGGCAAAGAAGCGCCGCTGCGGTTTCGCTGTCATATCGGGCATTCCTTTACAGCGAACATCTTTCTATCAGAGCAAACTCAGAATATAGAAAACGCTCTTTGGTCAGCGGTTCGGGCAATGGAGGAAAAGGTGACGTTTTCGCGTCAAATGGCAGAGCGGATGGGAAGTTATAAACTACAAAAGGCAGCCGAAAAATACGAAGATCATGCAAAGCGCTTGGATGAGGAGGTGTCGCTGATTCGAGACATCATTCTCAAGGGCTTTGCGACAAAACGAACCATTGCCGAAGACGATTCAGGTCAACCAGAGTAATTGGGGTCGGGGAATGGCGGGGTAGTTTGGTTTGGGTGAGGATTTCTTTCATGGCAGTTTTATTGGAGTACTGCTCTCGACCAGTTGATTTTCCTGACGAAGATAAGCTTGGATATATGGGTCGAGTTCGCCGTTCATCACATCTGTAATGCCAGTAGTTTCCACCCCAGTACGCAGATCCTTCACCAGTTGGTACGGATGAAACACATAGTTGCGGATCTGGTTGCCCCAAGCCGCTTCTACCATGTCACCCCGAATTTCGGCGATTTCTTGAGCCTTTTGCTCTTGGGCGATAATCAGCAGTTTTGCTTTGAGTCTGGCGAGGGCTTTCTCCTTGTTTTGCAACTGAGAGCGTTCCTCGGTACAGCGCACCGCTAAGCCAGTGGGAATGTGCTTAATTTGCACCGCTGTTTCCACTTTGTTGACATTTTGCCCGCCCTTACCGCCGGAACGAGTCGTGGTAATTTCTAAATCCTTATCTGGAATGTCAAGTTCGACGGAGTGATCCAGAAGGGGCATAATTTCCACGCCTGCAAAGCTGGTTTGCCGTTTGCCGTTAGCGTTGAAGGGGGAAATCCGCACCAAGCGATGCGTTCCTTTCTCAGCTTTCAGGTAGCCATAGGCATAGCGACCTTCAATTTCCAGAGTCACAGACTTAACCCCAGCTTCTTCCCCTGGTGAAATTTCGGCCAAGTGTACTTTGTAACCGTGGCTTTCTCCCCAACGGGTATACATCCGCAGCAACATTTCTGTCCAATCTTGGGCATCTGTACCGCCAGCACCAGCGTTAATTGTCAGGACAGCGCCTTCGGCGTCGTATGGCCCAGATAACAGCTGTTGCAACTCCCAGCGATCGAGTTCCTGGCTAAGCTTAGTTAGGTTAGTCTGGGCTTCTTCGAGTAGGGCCGGGTCGGTTTCTAACTCCAGCAATTCCACAACTGCTTTGGCATCTTCCAGGCTGTCTTTCCAATCCTCAAATTGCTGCAAGTGGGATTTGAGGTCATTGAGTTCTTGAAGCGTTTGCTGGGCAAAGGTTTGGTCGTTCCAAAACTCCGGTTGAGCTGCCAATTGCTCCAAATCTTGAATTTTTGCTGTCAGTGCGGGTACGTCAAAGATACTCCTGAGTTTTACCCAGGCGCTGAGATAACGTTTCGACTTCGCGTTTGATATCTAGTACTTCAATCATGGTTAGCGTTTTCTTTCAGAGGTTACGATGCCTGCGATCGCACTATTCTCCATTTTAGACTATTTTATTGACTACTCCCTCGCTTAAAGCAGAACGGGAGTTTCTCATCCCTTACTATAATTCCAATTCAGTAATCCGAGCAAACTGGGAATATGCGGCTTATCAGCACAAAATATCGACCTTTCCAACCAAATAAACCCCGTTTATCATCGCAAAAAAGCCAATACTGAATCTGTATTCTAAGAACGTAGAAGCGTTACATCCTTACTACTATCTGATGGTAACGTCATAGACGATTGCTGTCTCTCGTTTCTAAACTCCGTCAATAAATCAAAGAAATTTTTTAAGCCATCGGCTTCATCACCAGAATATAATAGTATAATTCTTGCCCAAGAAGCCGAGGTACTAACGCCAAATCTTTTCTGCAACCAAGGCTGGAACTCGTGAAATTCGTTTTCCTGTTCGGTTATGGGGTTTCCCATATTTTGATGGGCGTATTGATAGCCACACAAGAACATAAATAAATCGCTGACAGAAGGGCATCCGATGTACATTCCTGGTTTCTGTTGAATTTTATTGAGTAAGTCGTAAAGTTCAGTCATTTTTTTCTCTCCTTGGCCTTTAACGACAATTAAAATTTTTCTACTTCTTCGATACTAAACTGACTGCTCGGACAGTCAAAGTCTTTTATCCACTCTTCTCTGGTCTGTCCTGTTGTTGATAGATTATCAAACACTTTGTTCCGAACTTCAATGCCGTAGTGCGTGCCATTCTGTGTAATGTTTGTTCTACCTTCGTCCAAGCGTTGACTGACAATAAAGCTCCCTCGTCCTATAAGTTTTATTTTCAGATGGATACCGTTAATTCCATTGGCTTTTAACCATTCTTTGATAGCTTCTGCACACTCATTACATTCTAAGAGTTTAAACTGTCCCACGATATTGGCTACTTGTTGATAGATTTCCTCGTCTGACAGTTGTGGGGAACTGGGCATTTGTATAATACCTTCGTTTTTGGCTCTGGTAATTGCAGGTTAAAGGGTGGGCATTGCCCACCCTACTGATAAAGTTAATCCAGCTTACCTCTAGTCGCGACTATTGATCGCAATCAGCAACCGCAAAATGAAGATGAACAAGTTGATGTAAGTTAAGTACATCGACAGCGCAGCTGGCAAGTACTGATCATCGCGGTAAGTGCGCGGCAGAATGAAGAAATCTACCACCGCAGCACCGGCAAATAGAAGGACGCCAATCCCTGAAATGCCAATTTCTAAAAAGGTTGGAGTGTAGACGCCAAACATGGCCAGCAGGAATTGACCAAAAACAACAACGCATAGGGCAAGAATTCCTATACTTATTGTTTTAGTCAGCGCCATGCCGTCTTCCTCAGATAGGTTGGAGCCTATTTGACGACCGGCAATAAAGGCAATGCCACAACCAAGGGCGGCAATACCAACTCCTTGAATGCCAACGCCCTGACTTCTCAGGGCAACAAACACCAGCCCGCTGAGGGTGTAGCCAGATAGCAGGCTGTAGGTAGCCAGCAGGGGTAAGGCAACTTTATTGTTCCCTTGTGCGACAACCCCTTGGGCGACAAAGAAAAGAATCAACTCGACGATGACCGCACCGATGAAGGTTGGGAAGAATATGCTTGGATAGTTACGGATAACTCCCAGACCGCCATAGGTGCCAAGTGCTGTTAAAACCAGCCCGCCGCCTACAAAGGGGAGGGCGTTGGCAATTACGTTGGGGCCAACAAGCGCATTGCCTTTGGCCTCTCGAAACGCTTCACGGAAGTTGCTGGTATGACTCATGATACTCCCTCACTTTTTTGGGGTGATTTTTGCTTAAAGAGCCAAAATTGCGCTTTAGTTTCATTTTCACTTAGATCCTAAGCCATAAGCCAGTCGCGGGTAGAGGCAATTATGTTCGGTTAACCCCCCGCTTTCACCGGATTACTTGACCTGGGATCTAGGGTGGTTTGCGTGTTTATGCTGATCCTCCGTGCAACCTTCGCTGTAATTTCCGTAAAACAACGATGGTATATCTCTCGTTATCTACAGACAATGAATTTAGATAGGGTCAACGCTCTAATATCAGTCGAAAGAGAGATGACCTAAACATACTTAGACGAGATGGGTTTTTCCGGCAGAGGATTTTTTATGACAGCAACTCAGTATGATATTAGCTCTTATGGGATGGAAATGATGGTTTCCTATTACCAAAATCCCTCAGTTGCGCGGCGGAATCAACTGGTGCGGTTGCACGCTGGATTGGTTCGCAAAGTAGCCCATCGAATCAGCCATCAGTGTGCTGAACCCTATGAAGATTTAGAACAAATTGGTTATTTCGGTTTGATTCGAGCGATCGAACGGTTCGACCCTACTCAAGGATGTGCCTTTAGTTCTTTTGCGATTCCTTACATTCGGGGCGAGATGCTGCATTTTCTGCGCGATAAAAGCAGTATAGTCAAGGTTCCCCGCAGATGGCAAGAACTTTACAATGAAGGGGAAAAGGTGCGAAAAGAACTGACAGCAACGTTGGGCCGATCGCCTAAAGATGCCGAAATTGCCCAAATACTTAAAGTATCTGTGCAAGAGTGGCGGGAGAGCCAATTGGCTGCCCAAAACCGCCAGCCTCTGAGTTTGGATGCTACTGTTTGCCACCAGGTAGATTCTCCGATGAGTTTGGCAGAGACATTACCTGATTCTCGCTACCAAGCCTTCCAGAATTTAGAGGAAGAGCGGCAACAATTGCAAGGTGCTATGAACCAGTTAGAAGAAAAAACTAGAGCAGCTATTGAGTGCGTATTTCTACGCGAACTACCCCGTAAGGAAGCGGCTAAGCGAATTGGTGTCAGTCCGATGACGGTAACGCGACACCTGCAAAAAGGGATTGAGCAATTGGTTTGTCTTCTGCAACCTCAGACTGCTGGTTTGGCAAGCTGAGTAGCCTTACTCAGGCACACCTGGTATAGTCTACAGACTCAGAGATCTGTAAAATCCGTCTTTGTACCCAAGTTGTTCAAAAGGCTAGATGCTAAACCCCGACTGCTGATTTCGATCGGCATATCTGCTTTAGTTTCAGGACTACTGCCGTCCTCGCTGCACTTACCGACGCGGATTCTCTGTGCTTGGAACTCAGGCGTTCTCTGTTTCTTAGCCTTAGCTTGGTGGATGATGCTTAGCGCCACGCCACAAAAGATGCGTCGTAATGCTCAACGTCAAGACGAAAGTCGCTTGGCTATTTTAATCTTGGTTATCGCAGCCGCCTGTACTAGCGTGCTAGCCATTGTGTTCGTGCTTAATGATAAAAAAGGGATCTCGACTCTTCTGCTGACGCTACACTTAACGCTTTCGGTAATGACGATCGTAGGTTCCTGGTTGTTGGTGCATACGATGTTCGCGCTACACTATGCACACTGCTACTACCGCGACGATCGGGACACCGCAAGTGAAGGCAATGCTGGAGGTCTAGATTTTCCCAGCGATAATGAGCCAGATTATTGGGATTTTTTATATTTTTCTTTTGTGATTGGCATGACTGGCCAGGTTTCAGATGTTGCTACGACATCGCGATCGATGAGGCGTTTGGCGCTGCTACATGGGGTGTTATCTTTCTTTTTCAATACGGTTATTTTGGCAATGAGCATCAATATTATTGCTGGGTTGATTGGATAGGGAAAATGTGGGATGAGGAAGGTGCGATCGGGCCTTCGATGTAATAATGTTAAGTAGGTGAGCCTAAATAAACTGAACAGCCAGAAACCGGGTTTCTAAGGACGCGGCAGTTTTACCTTTAATTATGCCCACCTACTTAGTAAATTCTGCAAAGTCCAATAAATAGCAATGATAACTTCTACAGTTGTACCCCAAATAACAGAGATATTTTCACTAGAAGACTGGATGCGAAATCCCCCTGAAGGTACAGAATGGGTGGATGGGAAATTGGTTGCAAAACATCCGATGGAATGGATGGATGAAAAAGTGGTGGAGAAAAGTGGTATGACGCTTAAGCATAGTCGGATTCAGTCTAGACTAGCTCGTTCCTGGGGAAATTACAAAGACTCCAGCGGACAAGGGGGAGAAGTTTATACAGAGGTTCCCTGTCGCACTAATCAGCAGGGTCGTTATCCTGATGTTGCTTATCTGACACCAGAATTACTCGCTCAATTTGGCGAATCTGCTGTGCTTCCCCAAAGTTTCCCACTAATTGCTGAGATAGTTTCACCTACAGATTTTGCCGAAGAGGTAATTGCTAAAGCTCAAGAATATTTACAATCTGGTTGTCAGGAAGTTTGGCTGGTATTTCCTGACAGTCGTTGGATTATTGCGATTACCCAAAATCAGCGACTTGTATTTATTTCTGGTGAGGTAGTTAGCACTCAGGTTGTTCTACAAGGTTTTAGTGTGGCGGTAGATGAGTTATTGGCTTGATGGAAAATGGTGGATAAAATTGGTTAAATATAGCAACCGCCAAGGCGACTCTTGACAGTAGGGGCGAAGCATTCGGGCATATAATTTATTGGTTAAAACCGAAGATTTACTACCCGAATGCTTCGCCCCTACCCCAGATTTATGGCTTAACCGCCTTGGCGGTTGCTATATTATCAAAATACGGAAATAAAAACCGCTGATGAACGCTGATACTTATATATGTGTTCATCAGCGGTAAAAAATTACTCCTCATCCGCATCGTGAGCAAATCGACGGAATAGGTAATCTAAGGCGTAGTTCCGCAAATTATAGTATTCTGGATCTTCCATAATTTGCGCTCGATCGCGCGGACGTGGAAAAGGAATTTGCATGACTTCCCCAATATTAGCAGCAGGGCCATTGGTCATCATCACCAACTTATCTGCCAAGAACAAAGCTTCATCAATATCGTGGGTAATCATTAACACCGTGCAGCGGTGATCCGTCCAAATTTTCAGCAATTCTTCCTGCAATTCTTCCTTAGTAATTGCATCCAAAGCACCGAAAGGTTCGTCCAATATTAACACTTTCGGACGAATTGCCAAAGCACGGGCGATCGAAACCCGCTGCTTCATCCCGCCGGAAAGTTGGGGAGGTCTTTTATCCGCTGCTTCTGTTAGTCCCACCATTGCCAAATGTTCTTTCGCGATCGCTCTTTTTTCCGGTTCCGATTTGTCAGGATAAACCGAATCAATCGCCAAATAAACATTTTCAAACGCCGTCAACCAAGGCAGCAAAGCGTAGTTCTGGAACACCACCATTCTATCCGGGCCAGGTTCGCCAATGGGTTGCCCTTCCAATAGCACCTGTCCATCGGTGGGTGTGGAAAAACCGGAAACCATGTTCAGCAGCGTAGATTTCCCGCATCCAGAGTGACCGATTACGCAAATAAATTCACCCTCATTCACCGTCAGGTTGACATCTTTTAATACGGTATATGGCCCTTTTGGTGTAGGATAAACTTTCGATACGCCCTCGATCGTCAAAAATGCTTCGCGAGATTTCGATCGCGCAGTTTTCTTTTTCGCTTTTTCAGTGTAAGTCATGGGAGTCCGTTGGAGAGATTGGTCATTGGTCATCAGTCATCGGTCATTAGTCATCGGTCATTGGTCATTGGTATTATGCGATCGCTCTTTCTCGCTGCTAATGACCCATGACTAATGACTAATGACTAATTAGGCAGCTTTTATCGTCCTGGAATCGAGGATAATTTCCGCCATCGTGAAATCGCGTTTGATCTTCAAATTGTTGAGATAGGAAATCGGATCTTCGGCATCGAAAGTGCTGCCATCAAACAGCTGAATAGAACCGCGATTGTATTTCACATCCAGGACGCCCAATTCTCGCGCCGCCGTACTGAAAACACTTACCCGACAACCTCTTTCCAAAATTTCCAACCAATTTCTGGGGAAAGGAACATCACCCCAACGCGCCATTTGTGCCATGTGCCAAAGATGTTCCGTGCGACTGGGGCGATTTGCGCCATCGCCAAAGAAAATATGATGGGCATATTCCCGCATCGGTCGATCTAAGTTACAGCTAGCAGATGCAGGATCTCCTAATTGAATATAAGAAATATCGGTACTTAGATATTCCCGACTCTCCAAAATTTGACGTATTTCTAAGGCGTTTTTTGGGTCGGCGCAATATTGTCCTGCTTCCAGTAACGCTTTCACCAAAGCAATGTGGGTGTTGGGATAAGCATTCGCCCAATCTTCTCTGACACCGAGAACTTTCCCCGGATGTCCCGGCCAAATTTCCAAGTCGGTGGCGACGGTAAAACCGACTCCTTCCATTGCGGCGCGGTAATTCCAAGGTTCGCCGACGCAGAAACCGTCGATGCTTCCCGCTTGCAAATCTACGATCATCTGTGCGGGGGGAAGGTTTTGCAAGTTAACATCGCGATCGGGATCTATTCCACCAGCAGCTAACCAGTACCGCAATAGCAGGTTGTGCATAGAAGATGGATGTACGATACCCATTCTGTGTTGGATGTTGGGAGATTTCAGCAGCATCTTTTTAAAGTCTGCCAAACTATATATCCCTTGGTCGTAAAAGCGTTTGCACAAAGAGATGGCGTTTCCGTTGCGGGTCATGGTGAGGGCTGATACCATTGACAGCGGTCGGTTATCCTTGTCGTGTCCGCCCAAAGTCATCCACAATGGCATCCCGGAGGGCATTTGAGCCGCATCTAAGTAGCCGCCTACCATCCCATCTACGATACCGCGCCAACTGGTTTCGCGGACGAGGCTAACTTCATCTAAACCATGTTTTTTGAAGAAGCCTTTTTCTTTGGCGACGGCGACGGGGGCGCAAGCTGTGAGGGGAACGAAACCTATTTCTAGATTCACTTTTTCGAGGCCGTGACGTGCGATCGCATCGGTTTTTCTGGCCCGAATTTTCTTGATCCGCTTCTGCTGGTTGAGGAAATAAATCATTTCCGATCGCAAACTATAGTAACTCGGATGGCTGACTACTTCCATTCGCTTGCGAGGACGGGGAATATCCACTTCCAAAATTTGCCCGATTTTCGATTCTGGGCCATTGGTGATCATGACGATGCGATCGGATAATAACACCGCTTCATCAACATCGTGCGTCACCATCACGGCAGTAACTTCGTGTTCTTGGCAAATTTCCATTAATTTTTCTTGCAAATTGCCCCGCGTTAGCGCATCTAACGCACCGAACGGTTCGTCTAATAGCAGCAATTTGGGACGAATTGCCAAGGCGCGTGCGATCGCTACCCGCTGTTTTTGACCCCCAGACAACCGACCAGGTGGTTTATCAGCATGAGGACGCAACCCCACCATATCAATATGTTCTTCGATAATACTGCGGCGTTCCCCTTTTGGCAGATTTGCCAGCACTTCATCCACCGCCAAAGCAATATTTTCCCTTACATTTAACCAAGGCAACAGAGAATAGTTTTGAAATACTACCATTCTTTCTGGCCCTGGCCCCAACACTTCTTCCCCTTCTAAAGTCACTAAACCATCGCTAGGCAAATCCAAACCAGCAATCATATTTAATAAGGTGGATTTACCGCAACCGGAGTGACCAATTAAGGAGATAAATTCTCCTTTCTTAATCTGGAGGTCAATTCCTTTAAGGGCGACATATTTGCCACCCCCGGTGAGGGGAAAAACTTTCTCAATTTGATCAACAGCAACAAAAACAGACATGGCAATTGGTAATTAGTAATGGTTGATTGTTCATTGTTGATTGTTCATAACCATGAACAATCAACTATCAAAGATTCCTATTTATTATCTTCTGGAATAACCTTGGTGCCGATAAAAGCCACAGCCCGATCTAGCAGCAAACCAACAACACCAACATATACCAGCGCCACGATAATATCGCTAGTTTTACCGACGTTATAGGAATCAAACATGAAATAGCCAATTCCTACACCACCCGTAATCATTTCGGCTGCTACGATCGCTAGCCAAGCCAAACCAATTCCGATTCTCAGACCTGTAAAGATATAGGGAACCGCAGCCGGTAAAACCACTTTCAAAAAATATTTTTGTTGTGACAATCGCAAGACTCTGGCTACGTTTTTATAATCTTGCGGAATTTGTTGTACACCCACAATTGTGTTCATCAAAATAGGCCAGATTGACGTGATAAAAATCACGAAAATAGCAGATGGTTCTGATTTTTGAATTGCCGCTAAAGCAATCGGCAACCAAGCTAGAGGTGGAATTGTACGCAGTAGTTGGAAGAGGGGATCTAAAGCCTTGAATAAAAAGGGATTAACGCCAATAAAAACCCCCGCTGTCACCCCAACAATTGCCGCTAAAGAGTAACCAATTGCCACCCGTTGTAGGCTAGCCCAAATTTGCCAGAATAAGCCTTTGGCGGTTCCTTCCCGGTCTGGGTAAGCAAAGGGCCACCAGATCTTTGTCCAACTTTCCTGGAAAACCTTAATTGGCCCAGGCATGGTTGATTCCGGGCTAAGAGTAAACAACTGCCAAATAGCCAGGAAAATAACTATTGCTACAATCGGCGGAAGTAAGTCGGGGAATCGCTTTTGCAAATTAGATATAAAAGCCCCCAGGAAATTGTCTGGCTGATTGTTTTTGCCGCGTCTTGAGTTTGTGGTCATATCAGTTTTGGATTTTGGATTTTGGATTTTGGATTTTGAATTTCAGAAGGATTGTAGGGGCGGGTTTTGTTGAGAGACTATTTATTTGAAACAGAGTTTATTTGCTAAACCCGCCCCTACACCTCTGATTGGGTGCGTAAGTCCTGATTGCTAAACTTTCTTAATTTTGAGGCTCTTGAGATAAGCTTCAGGGTTGTTTGAGTCAAATTCGATGTTATCAAAGAACTTCTCAATCCCACGAGAAGGACTGGTAGGAATTTCAGCAGCAGAAACGTTAATTCCTTTCGCAGCTTCTCGCCAAATATCTTCCCGGTTAACTGCTTTAACGATTGCTTTCATATCAGTCTCAGCCGGTAAAATACCCCAGCGAATATTTTCTGTTAAGAACCACAAATCGTGACTTTGGTAGGGGAAGGAAGCATGACCTTTTTCCCAATACCTCATAATGTAAGGACTGTTTTCCACTATGCGACCATCGCCATAGTCAATTTTCCCTTTCAGGCGATCGATAATGTCAGTTACGGGCACGTTGGCATACTCGTCTCTAGAGAGTATTTGCGCCATCTCATCCCGGTTTTCCATCTTGTCGCACCACTGTTGTGCTTCCATCACCGCCATCACAATTGCCTTGAGAGTCTTGGGATGCTTATCTGCCCAATCAGCGCGGATACCTAAAGCTTTTTCTGGGTGATCTTTCCACATTTCACCGGTAATTAGCGCTGTATAGCCTATTTTTTGGTTAATTGCTCGCAAATGCCAGGGTTCTCCCACGCAGAATCCCTGAATATCGCCTGTTTTCATGTTTGATACTAACTGCGCCCCAGGTACGATCTGAATTAACACATCTTTTTCCGGGTCGATACCCCCAGCGGCTAACCAATAGCGCAACATCATATCGCTAGTTCCGCCTTTGAAGGTGTGGGCAAAGCGTAATTGCTTACCAGCGGCTTTAGCTTCTTCCACTTTCTTTTTCATTACAGAAGTATCTAGCTTGACACCTGTATCTTTCAGGGTATCTGCCACTGTGATTCCCTGACCATCAACGTTTAACCGTAGGGGCAGGTACATGGGAATCTTTTTATTACCTTTAGTAACAGTACCTAACGAGATCAAGTAGGGCATGGGCGTGAGAACCATTGAACCATCAAGTCCGCCACCCGATCCTTCCAGTTCTAATTTATCTCGAATAACCGCCCAAGACGGTTGTTTTTGTAAACTGATATCTGGCACACCATGTTTAGCAAAAAAACCTTTTTCTTTAGCAATAATTAGAGGTGCGGCATCAGTTTGACCGATAAATCCGATGTTGGCTGTTTTAACTTCTGGTGTATCGCCTGCTGTAACAGGAGCAGATGATACGGCTGGACTTGGACTGCTTGCACTAGATGAAGAAACTGGTTTATTTGGTTCAGGGGGATTTCCCAAACAACTATTGAGCAACACCGAACCTGCCGCCGATGCGCCAGCAGTTATCAAAAATTTGCGCCTAGAAACTCTGACTGAAAATTCAGACATAAAACCTCCTTAGAGCTACTTCTATTGGCTGTTTATTATGCAAGTTAACTAGAGAGCCGACATCCAAAATGGCGGTTCGCAGTGGTATTAATCTGTGAAAGCAGAATTGCCGTAAGCAGTTTAGCGTCAATACCAAGCGGATGACGTGAGTTCGCCTGCGACAGAAACTTCCATCCTTGCGAAAACTTCTAGGTTGGTTATGTGGGTTAGAGTGTCTCTAACTGGCATAACCTGTCTGGAAATTTGCTTAAAACTAAGCTTACCGTCTTTTACTGGTTTTTGGATGCTTTAGTTTAATCAAATTTAAAATAAATCCTAAATCTTGTCTATAAGTAAATATTCTCTTTTTATAATTTACAAGCAACTCGACTAAGCTATAGAGTCTGATCTATGAATACTATTTGGTTAACTCTATAGAATGTTTATAAGAGCATATAGCAAAGTGCTTCGCCTTTGGTACAAACACAGTCCCAGGCTTGCTTTGAGGGTTTCATACTGTCCTAACCGATGTGACTGTGGCTATATAAAGTTATCTCTATAATAGTTATTTTAATGAGTCTATGAATCGGGGAAAAAATAATTTTCTAATAAGCTTGACAAAATAACCGAGGCAGGAGACCGCACGTGGGCTGATATGATGTCCCGTAGCATCGTCATCGTATAGTTTGAGGTGTTGTAGAGACGTTTCATGAAACGTCTCTACAGCTGCTCATCAATATCCTAGATAAACCCGCCCCTACTATGCAATAAGGATGCCAATGGACATGATATAGCTAGGGGCTAGGGCTTTCTTGCTAGGCCCCTAGCCCCTAGCTTTAATTTTTGGCCTAAACATTGTAGAGACGTTTCATGAAACGTCTCTACGGGGATCGACATAAAGGGGGTAATGGTTGCGGATTTGGTATCTGTTAAAATTTGGGATAATTCATGATTGTTACAGAGATTATGGGAACTATTTTAGAAGCTAATTGAGTTAAGCCAAACTTCCATTTAAGTGATGATGGTAAGTTTTGCCAATCAACTGGTACAAAATCAAAGCGATGATAAAATTGTACTAATTTTTTACCAAGACATTCTAAATAAAGTGGTTGGGTTGCTTGTTGAATTAAATATTTAACTACATAGCTACCCAAACCTTTACCTCGCCAAGCAGGTGCAACTACTAAACTACCAAGTTCTTGCGCCCCAGGAAAAGAGCGCAATTGTCCGCAAGCTACTAAACTTTTATCACATTCAATTACCCAAAATTGTTGCCAGCGTAACTGGGTAGGATCGAGTTTGGCACTCAATACTAATTTCCGAATTGCCCAGATGTCGTTGGCGGTGGCTGGGCGGAGAATACATCCTGGTGGCAGAGAATTAGAAAGGTCGGTCATTGAATTGCATTAAGAGTCTATCTGAAAAATCAGTTTTTGATATTTTTAACCTGAGATGAATAGATATGTTTGATTACTCGTGAAAGGACTTGTCGGACAAGCTCTAAGGAGATTAGGTATTGAGAAAGTATGAAGAATGAAAAACCCTTTTGCCAATCCCCAGTCCCTAATCCCCAGTCCCGATTATCGGGATTTCATGTCTGCGATCGCACTTCTGGCTACCTCTGCAATAGCTCGATCCGTCGCCTTGGGCAAGTGATAATACTTCCCACCGGATGTTTTCGCCAATTCTTTAGCAAACCCAGTGGAAATAAACTTATTTTCCGTATCGATAACTAGCAGTTGAATTCCCAAACCTCGAATTCGAGCGGCAATTTCCAACAGTTCAGCTTTGATATCCGGTTTTTCGCCTTCCGGTAACGGTTCGCCTAAAGAACGCGCTAAGGGAATGTTACCACGACCGTCGGTAATGGCTACAATTACCACTTGACCGATATCCCCAGACATCTGTGCGTTTATCCCCACTCGTACCGCCTGAGTCAAACCATGTGCTAGCGGGGAACCACCCCCACAAGGTAACAATTCCAGACGCCGCCGTGCTAGTGCGATCGAACGAGTCGGCGGTAATAGCACGTCGGCGCGTTCCCCACGGAAGGGTATCAACGATACTTGGTCGCGGTTTTCATACGCCTCCGTCAGCAGGCTCATCACCGCACCTTTAGCTGATTGCATCCGATTTAGTGCCATCGAGCCAGAAGCATCCACCACAAAGACTACTAGGGAACCAGCTTTGCGTACCAACCTTTTTGACCGAATATCTCCTTGTTCGACAAATACCCGCTTTGTCTGCCCTGATAAGGGGGTTTGCGGCGATCTTTCTCGTCGCGCCTTCTGATATGGTGCAGCTGCTCGTAAAGTGGCATCAACGGCAATTCGTCGCACGCGGCCTTTTGGTATCATTGGCTTGACGTAGCGACCTCGATCGTCTGAGAAGATTTTGCTGCGAGCGCCCGATTTACCTCGCCGTTGTGCCATTTGAGCAAAGTAAAGTACGGTGGGGTCGAGGATGATTCCTTCTGGATCGAAAATAAACTCTTCTGGGATACTGGATTCTTCTTGCTGCGGTTCTTCGGGGTTTTCTTCTTCTTCTTCTTCTTCTTGTTCGTCCTGTTCTTGTTCGGACTGATCTTCCGGTGGTGGCGGTGGTGGTGGTGGCGGCGGTGGTCGATCTTCTGGTGGCGTCTGCACAATTGTCGCTCTTGGGAC
>CASBRD010000261.1 GCA_949128025.1 Oscillatoriales cyanobacterium PMM_0008
GTGTAGGGGTAGGGGCAAGGGGGGTAGCGTTGGCGGTGGGTTGCGCGGCTGTGTCGCTGCGATCGCGCACGTACTCTATTGTAAGTTCCGTTGCGGCTCCCGAATTTTGTTCGGCAGCCGCTTGACTGGGTGAAGGCGTAGCGCTAGAACTGCCGGTATTTGTCCCGTTACTCTGAATGGGTTGGATGGAAACCTTGACTTTCAAGTCATTTTGCCGAGCCTCAAAGGTGCCGCCTACTTCATCTACAGTAGGCTGGCTGAGCAATTGCCAATTACTATCTTGAAACTGCTTTTGGTAAAAGTTCTGAACCAGGTTGACGGGATCGGCGCTAGTCCAGCGAGTTGTGGAGTTGCCGTCAGATTGTGCTGTTGGTGGCGTGACTTGCTGTAGTTCAGCTAGGGGATACGGGGGAATTTCTGATGGGAAGTCAGATGGAAGTTGCGCCAGGGTTTGATTCTGAGCTTTTGGATCTGTAGCTGACTGCTCAAGTGCGATCGCGTTATCTTTTAGTTTGGGGTCTGCTGCCAAAGATTGCTCTAGGTTTTTGCCAGCTGGACTGTCGGCGCAGCCAGTCAAGGAGGCCAGCAGCAAAGTAACTAAACTCAGTAATATAGCAGGTCGTCTGGAAGGAAACACAGTTTAGCCAGAGAAATCGTCTCCACCCTACCCTAGCGCAATTTGGTCATTGGTCGTGGGAGTGAGAAACTGGGTTTTCTTTATAATATTCACATGACCAGGTTTATTCACGACCAATTCGCCAAAGATTATTTAGAAGAATTGCTAGCACCTTTTGGGGAAGTGAAAGCGCCACGTCGCGTTTCTGCGGAAGTCCGAGAAATTGATGTTTGGTTTGCGCCCAGAGGAAGCAATTGATGAGTTACAGCAACTTCCGGTAAATCATCCCTTACGCTCAAATGTTTTCAATTTGCTGACCAATTTTCAGGCTAATCTGCAAACAACAGAAAGTTTAGACAATGAGGAGAGGAGTTTGATTATGAAGTTGTCACCTCTATATATTCAATGGGAACAAGAAGCTCTTAAGAGGGGAGAAGAACAAGGGAGGCTACAAGAGAAGCGTCTGATGGTCGAGAGTATGTTGGAAGTCAAGTTTGGAGAAATCGATCGGGAATTAGCTCAAATTGTAGAGTCTTTGAGTCAATTACCAGCTAAAGAGATAACTCAGTTGATTATGCAGTGCGAACGTCAGGAGTTATTAGCGCGGTTTAGGGAGTAAAATTAACGGGGGGTGCATTTGCCTCCCAAACCATCTACGATCGCACAGGTATTGGTAGTTAACATTCCTAGATAAGATCCGGCAGGAGTTCCTTTCTCGCTGAGACCATCAGCAAGCAGTTTTTGGTCTGAAATTTTCACATTTGCTTCTCTAGCGACAGTTCTAATTACCTTATCATTTGCGGTTAATTCAGCGAAAATCGTGGGAACTCTGGCTTCTTTAACTTCTTTAACCAGTTCTTTTACTCGTGCTGCTGTTGGCTGTTCTTCAGAGGAAAAGCCTTGCAGCGTACCTTCAACTGTCAGACCGTAAGCTTTGGCATAGTAACCCAAAGCATCGTGAGTTGTCACTAATTTGCGTTGCTGGGCGGGAATTGTGTTAATTTGAACTTTAATCCAGCTATCCACCTGTTTTAGTTCGTCTGTCAGCTTTTGGGCGTTACGGGTATAAAGATTTGCATTGGCTGGGGTAATATTAACCAATTGGTCGCGAATTGTATCTACCATTTGGATGCCATTCTGGGCATCGTGCCAGACGTGGGGGTCGGGTGTTTTATCTGCCTCAGTTTGCTTTTCTTTACTATCCTGATGATGTTCTTCACCTATGAGTGGGTTAGGCACTGCTTTCTCATCGACAGCAATCTTAGGCGCAGAGTTGTTCGTTGCTTTAATCAAGTTGATGATGGTGGGTTCAAAGTCGTAGCCGCCATAGAGAACGAGTTGCGCCGTTTCAATGGCTTTGCGGTCTTCCGGTGTGGCTTGATAGGTGTGGGGGTCTTCATCGGCATCAATCAAACAGTTCAAGTCAACTGTGTCCTGGGCAATTTTTTCGGTCAAGTCGCACAGAACACTGTAAGATGCAACTACTTTCGGCTTTGCGATCGCTGTTGTTTGCGTGGTAGCCTTGGTGTTGGGACTGCATCCGGCTAGACTTGCTGCGATCGCTACTACCGCTGCACCCCAAAACCACCGATTTTGCTCTGGCATCGTCTGCTCCTTAAGGTTATTTGCCGTTTCTTCTTACAAACTTACCATTTTTTATGAGAATGATACTCATTATTATATAATTAAGTTAGTCGCACAAAGTGTTATCCATGCTGCAAGTCCAAAACCTAGCCGTAAGTTACCAGGGAGTTTGCGCCGTCAACAGTGTCAGCTTCTCCATCGAACCAGGAAAATTAGTTGGCGTGATTGGCCCGAACGGTGCGGGCAAAAGTACGATGATTAAAGCCATGCTGGGACTTATTGGTAGTTCCAGCGGTGTGGTAAAATTTTATTCGCGTCCGCTGAAACAGCAATTGAAACAAGTGGCTTATGTGCCACAGCGATCGCAAATCGACTGGGATTACCCGATCACGGTGTGGAACGTGGTAATGATGTCTCGCACCGTACACACCGGCTGGTTTAAAGAACCCAGCTATCAATCCAAAGAAATTGTCAAAGCTGCTCTAAAACGAGTGGGAATGTGGGAATTGCAAAAGCGTCAAATAGGGGAACTTTCCGGCGGACAGCAGCAGCGGGTATTTTTAGCACGCGCACTGGCGCAGCAAGCAGAATTGTTATTCTTTGACGAGCCATTTACTGCCATTGATAAAAAGACAGAAGAAATTGTCTTTGAGATTTTTTCAGAACTGAAAGCCCAAAATAAAACATTGCTAGTTATCAGCCACGATTTAGGAGAAAACTTGAGTTATTATGACCGTTTTTTATTAATGAATAAACAACTGATTGCGGATGGCTCGAAGTCAGAAGTACTAACCGCTGCCAATATTGAAAAAGCCTATGGTCACTTAACAATGATAAAGGAATTCGATGTTAGATTTTCTAATTGAACCGCTTACTTTTGAATTCATGCGTCATGCCCTAGCGATCGCCATTTTGCTAGGAATTCTCTGCTCAGTCGTGGGCAGTTTCTTGATTGTACAACACATGGGCATGATGGGTGATGTAATTGCCCACTCAGTTTTACCCGGATTATCAATTGCCTTTTTCCTGGGAATTGATATTTCGATTGGTGCGTTTATCGCCGGTACGCTAAGTGCTTTGGTAGTTGCTTTGATTCGATCGCAATCTCGCCTCAAAGTCGATACAGCTATGGCATTAGTTTTGTCAAGTTTTTTGGCATTGGGAGTCACGCTGATCAAACTGTTAAAGACAAATAAGCTAGACCTCCACAATATTCTATTTGGAGATATCTTAGGAGTGACGCGAGGGGATGTTTGGCATACGCTAGCAATCACCATTACCATTTTACTTTTAGTAAAGCTCTTTTACAAAGAACTGCTTTTTTATACTTTCGATCCTTTAGGGGCGCAAGCTAGCGGTTTGCCGATAACTTGGATTTATTTAGGCTTGATTGCGGCAATTACGCTGACTGTAATTGCCAGTATGCAAACTGTAGGCGTCCTGCTGATTATTTCCTTGCTAATTGGCCCTGGCATTACGGCCTATTTATTAGTGAAAGAATTGCACCTGATGATGGGAGTGGGGGCTGCTGTCGGGATAATTGCCAGCGTCAGCGGTATGTATTTTAGCTACTACTGGGATATCCCATCGGGGCCAGCAATTGTATTAGTTGTTTTTGGGTTATTTTTACTAACACTATTGTTTAGCCCCTCGCAAGGAATATTGACTCGATTGTCAGCGACGAGTCGTTCTGCCTGGATTATGCAACAGCTAAATTACCTAAAAAAACGATAAGCGATCGCATTCCTAACGGTAACCAAATTTTCATCGGGGTGCAACAAGCGCCTCCCTAATTCTGCTATTGAGGAAGCTGACCTTGCAGACGCGGAGCCGTTGTGCAGGTAGCGCAGCTGCATCCCAATTGGTCTAAAATAGGATTTCCCTGTTGCAGATTAGAGGTCAACATTGGATTTCCCAGGCGCACGTGGGTAGTCTGTGCGGAGATCGCGGAGTCTGCGATCGGAGAGAATATCTCAGCAGCGCTGGCGGGATTAGCGATCAGCAGCAAAGCACCCAATAGTCCGGAGGAAGCAAGCAAAATCAAGGTAGCTTTGTTCATAATTTAAATCCTAGATTTTTTGGAAAGGTTAATTTAGCTGATTATAGCCTTTCCAAATCCTTGAGTGCGGGTGACTTTTGACCAAACTAGCAATTCGCCGTTCGTACCACCTGCTGCCAGTTTATTGCCTTGGGGATGCCAAGCGAGACAGGAAAACCCTTTTGCTGCGCCAGGGAGAGTTTGGACGAGTTGTTTGGCTTTTTGCCAGAGACACACGACACCATCTTCGGCGGCGGAAGCGAGGAGAAAATTACCTGGTTGGAAGGAAATTGCCTGCACTATTCCATCGTGGATATCTAAAGCTCGTCCTTGCCAACCTGCTGACTCGTCGGCATCCTTTTCCCAGATGATAACGCTGAGTGCGGTGGCTACTGCTAATAAAGGATAGCCTATTCCTGTTACTGCTTCTGACCAGGTAATGGCACGTATTTTACCAGGAAAGCCGCGCATTAGCCAGGGTTGCGGGTTGTTCCATTCCCAAACCGTAAGGGTGTTATCGAGATTTCCAGAAGCGATATATTTGCCATCAAATGACCAGGCGATCGCTAAACTGGTAGCAGGCACCTCCAGAATTTCCGGGTCTTCATCCCAATCTTGAGTATGCCAAACTTTGATACCCTGATGACCTGCGATCGCAAGTTTTTGTCCGTTGGGATGCCAAGCCATACTTAATACTGAGGATGTCTCAAAATTAAGTGTAACGGCAACTTCTCCCGCCTCGGCATCCCAAACCTGCACGTAGCGTCCCATACTAAAGGCTAATTCGTTACAAGTGGGATTCCAAGCTAATTTATCCACCCAGTTAGGCGCATTTTCTAGAGTTGTAAGTAGTTCTGTTTCTCCTGACTGCAAGCGCCAAATTTTTACCTGTCCGTTTTGACCGCCAGCAGCTAAGAATTTCCCATCTTTGGAAAAGGCAAGACAATCTACAGATCGATCGTCAGCAGTTTGCAATGTAGTTAAATTTCCTTCCACCCAAACCACTACTTCCCCAGCACCGGAAGCAGCGGCTAAGGTTTGATTATCCGGCGACCAAGTAATAGCAGTGACGTAATCTGAGAGTGTTCCTTGCCAAGGTTGGTGGAATAACTTTTTGGTAAGGCTGATTAAATTAGACATTGGCGAAAATCCTCTTTTAATTTGGCTTCGTCTAAATTGCGACCGATGAAGACTAATTCGTTTTTACGGGTTTCATTGGGTTTCCAGGGCCGATCGCGTTTTCCTTCAAATAACATATGTACGCCTTGGAAAACAAAGCGATTATCTTCCCCGGCGACATTCAGAATCCCTTTCATGCGAAAGATATCTGTTCCTTGAGTTCGCAGTAATTCCCCTAACCAATCGTTCAACTTTTCCCCATTAACTGCGCCAGATTCTACCAAAGCCACAGAATACACCGTTTCATCATGTTGGTGAGCATCTTCACCCAAAAAGTTGGGGTCAATTGACAAAGCGCGATTCAAATCGAATGCTTTTATACCCAAAAGCGCGTCCATTTCTAATTCCGAATTGCGGGTGCGGTAGATTTTAGCCATTACATTCATCGTCCGAATCCGCTTTTCTAATTCATCCAACTGTTCTGGCGTCACCAAATCAGTTTTATTAATTAAAATCACATCGGCAAAAGCAATTTGTTCCTGCGCTTCATCCGCATCCCAATGTTCCCAGATATGCTTGGCATCCACTACCGTTACTACAGCATCCAACTGCAACTGGGTACGCATATCTTCATCTACGAAGAAGGTTTGAATTACCGGCGCGGGGTCAGCCAAACCAGTTGTTTCAATCACCAGATGGTCGAATTTATGACGGCGTTTCATCAAGTTGGCGATAATCCGAATTAAATCGCCTCGAACGGTACAGCAAATACAACCGTTGTTCATTTCAAAAATCTCTTCATCGGCATTGATAATTAGCTGATTATCAATGCCGATTTCCCCGAACTCGTTGACAATCACGGCTACCTTCTTGCCGTGTTCGTGAGTCAGGATGCGATTGAGTAGGGTGGTTTTACCCGCACCCAGATAGCCAGTCAGAACCGTTACGGGTACGAAGTCCGTCGTTGCCGCATTCACCACGATGAATTCCTCTCGCGCTATTTACATAATGATAACCATTATTATATTATAAAAGCGGTGGCATAAATAGTTGTTTGATAAGTGCAGGTGAACGCCAATGAGTTTATCGGCCTTTATCTGCGTGGCTCGGCGGTTAAAAATAAATTTACCTTCATTATGCGGTAAGATTAATCAAGAATTTGAAGGTAGCGATCGCATAACTAATTGGTCTAGATAGATGACATTTGAATTTAGGAATAGCCACAACCTTCTACTACACCTCTGGCTCAATTCCAGCAGCCCGAAGTTGGGCGGCTAATCGATCGGCCCGAAGGCGTTCCTGCTCAGTCCGTTGCCGTTCCCGATCCACCTGTTCTGCACCCCACAACAGTAAATTACCCTGCTCATCCCACCAGCGCAACCAATAACCCTGACGGTTTTCCCGATTTCCCTGCCATACGCCCAAAAAAAGCTGCATTTCCGGTATCCAAAAGCGTCCTTGCTCATTGGCAGACTCCAACCGATACCGTTTTGGCTCGCCGAAACGATACAGTTCTAAGATGCCTGCCTCTAGCTCAAAAATGCCATAATTTGGCACTTGTAAAATCTGTTCGTAGAAGAAAAATTTCCCTGGGGGATAAGTTTCTTTCACCGAATATTCTCCCCCCTCCGTATCTGACAAAAACTCCAGCACCAACGCCGGAATTTCCCCCTGAAGTCGCGGGGTATAACTGCGAACCACCTGGGAGCGGGCCACGGTAATGTGAGGAATATATGCCCAATCTGGGGCTTTGACGACTATCTTGCCATTAATGGTGGCACAAATGCCATAGTTGGTGGGGGTGAGGGCAGTCCCCGGTAGTTTTCCAGCCAGCTGTAAGCTTTCGGTTAAAGCGGCGGCGAGAGCAGGTTGATTGATATTATCCACAGGATCGTCAGGCAGCACAAAATCATCGGGTAACTTTTCCCAAGTAATGTTGTAAGTGGGAGAGATGGCTAACATGATGATTTGTGCCGGGGGAGTAAATAACGTTGATTATTTTATCATATTCATCAGGCGATCGGCCCTTGAGTCGCTAAATCTGTTCTAACAGGAGGATGCGTTGCTATATAGGCTTTGTAGCTGCTTTTGGAAACCATTAAGTTCGATCGCTTTAGCACTAGATGCTTTTAGGGATTTATGGGTGTGGCCCGATCGCACATTAAATTAATCTGAAGTAATGCCCCTTGACAACTTAATGCTATAATGTTTGTTGGCTATCAACGACTATCAAGGACAAATAGAATTTCTCCATCATTATTTATTGTCTCAAAGTGAAAAAATTGAGCATCGTCTCATTGGAGTGCTGAAACAGAATCAATCCAAATCGGCTAAACCAATTTTTGTGATTAGGGAGTACCTATAGTGATTCTAGGAGTGACTATAATGTAGTAGACCATGTTAACTAAAATACTTGGCATATGATCAACCCCATTGAAACAGTTTACAAATGGATTATATACTTCGATTCCCCAACTCACCCACATCAAAACATACATTTTCTGTTCAACAACCCGGTTTCTCAGCTTTTGTTGAAAATGGTGCAATATGTGAAGCGATTAGCTTTACAAAAAAGGTAGGATAACTTCAGCCAATTTATCTGCATATTCTTCATGCAATCCTAAAGAACCTGGTAACAGACAAGATTCCACTCCTGGTAACTGAGATATTATTTCCATTTCTGCTTTTGATTTTGGTGGACTTTGTTCGCCAATTACTACCATTACTGGGATCGACAAATCTTTAAACCAAGCGAGAAAATCCGATCGATCGCTAACAGGATCGAGAGTACCAGTCACAAATGCCGCTGGCGCAAATCTCGCACCAGGTTGTTGGGTAATTTCCCACTTTTGATTGATGAAATTTGGTGTGAGATGACTGTCATCTACGAAAACGTGGCGGCGATACATCCAACGCAGGAAAGAGGGAGTGGTATTTAGTTTATATAAGGTTTGACCTAAAATTGGCGATCGCACCATCTCTCTCACTGTACCAAACCATCCTTCCTGTTTACCAGCCATTGTCGGCAATGGCCCACGCCAAGTGGGAGCAGCTAACACTATTTTTGACCAAACTGGCGGTTGTTTTTGTGCCAATTTCATCGCGTATCCGGCGGCGTGACCCGCTGCTACTACCGCTACGGGAGTATTAAAAATATTTGTGACAAAATCTTGCAAAAATTGATGGTATAGGTCTGGTTTGTAATCTAATCGAGGGCGAGAAGATTCGCCAAATCCCGGCCAATCTAATGCTATAACTTGAAACTTAGAAGCCAATAATTTTGCCAATCCTGCCATTTCCAACCGCGTGGAAACGGTGCTAAAAGCTGGTAGGAGTAAAACAGGTGTTCCTTGTCCGATAGTTTCGTAAACCACCCGCATTTGTTGTCCTTCCCAATTCCATAAATATTCTTGGCGGACACCACCGATGGCGATATTTTTTGTTTCTAAACTTGCAGTCATCATGGAGTAATGAGTAGGTTGGGTTGAGGTAGAAAACTAAACTTATTATAACTGGTTGGGATTATATCTGGAGGTAGAACCTCCCAAGATGGCGTTACCAGGTAGAACCTGGTAACGATAAAATAAAATTAGCCCGCGCAGGCGGGCTTTGTTTGTGTAGCCCCACCCTTTAGGGTGAGGGTATCATTATCGAGTCAAACAGTTATTTAACTGCTGGTTCAATTCTAGTGCATTTAGGGAACGTCCGATAAATATCAGTTGATTGCTAGGTTTTCCTTCCCATTCTTCATCTTTCAAATCGTAGCGTTTGCCACTTAGCTGAAAGATGTGACGCCTCGGACTTTCTTTGAACCAGAGAATTCCTTTGGCACGAAAGACATCGGCGGACATTTTTTCTTGCAAGAAGACTTGAAATTTCTTGACTGCAAAAGGTCGATCGCTGCGGAAGGAAACGGATACAAAACCGTCGTTGACTAGGTGGTTGGAATCGCGATCGCATTCCTCTAAATAAGTGTCTGGTTGGGATAATCCTACATCTAAGATTAGCGGTAGGGGGACTTGACCGTATTGCGATCGCAAAATTCTTGCCCCTTCTTTCACCGTTTCAATGTAGTTTTCCAGTTCCTTGACTTTTGCTTCTGGCACCAAATCTGTTTTGTTCAGCAATATTATATCACCATAGGCAATCTGTCTGAAGGCTGCTTCACTGTCAAAACTATCCGGTGAGAACGTCTCGACATCCACAACCGTGAGAACGGCATCCAGGTTAGTTAAATCCCGTAACTCTGTTGCCACAAACGTGAGAATAATCGGCAATGGATCGGCAACTCCCGTGGTTTCTATCACCAAATAATCAATCCGGTCTTGACGTTCCAAAACCCGGTAAACCGCATCGACTAATCCATCATTAATTGTACAACAAATACAGCCATTACTCAATTCTATCATGTCTTCATCAATCGAAACCAATAGCTGGCTATCGATATTAATATCGCCAAATTCGTTAACTAATACTGCAAGTTTTACATTCTCTGTGTTTTTAATAATTTGATTCAGCAATGTAGTTTTGCCGCTACCGAGAAACCCGGTAATGATAGTTACCGGCAGTCCCCGTTTGGCCCGATCGAAAATTAAGTCTTCTGTTGGTGTTGTTAGATTCTTCATCCTACTTTAAATTTGATTAATTATGAGCTTGTGCAGACATTAAGTTCTGATAGAACATCGTCTTCTTTTTCAAGGTTTGAAAAATGTTGTAAAATCCATTAGCGCGGGAAGGTGTCAAACTTACATTCAAACCCGTATCTTGTATAAAATCTGGCGAAACTTGCAATATTTCTGCGGGGGTTAGTCCATTCAGCCCTTCAATCAATAGTGCCACTAATCCTTTCACCAATTGGGAATCTGAATCCCCTTGAAAGAAAACTTTCCCTTCATTAAGCTGGGCGGTAATATAAACCTGGGAAACACAACCTGGAACTTTGTTTTCCGGCACTTGATCGGATTCGGGAAACTCAGGTAGGCGCTTGGCGTACCAGATGAGTTGTTCGTAACGCAGTTTGGGATTGGATTGGCGTGCAAAGCGATCGACAATGCGTGCCAGGGAAGGTGGTAAGGTTTCGGATTTGGGAGACATAAGCGGTTAATGTGATAGCCATTATCATTATATGTCTAATCTTCGGAATCGCTTTTACCTTTTCAAGCCAGTAAATTGCTATGTGGATCGACCTGAAATCCCTTAGTGAATCCGTAGCGAACGGTACAGAATTTTACCTGGTTTGTCGAGTGGTTATAGAGAGTATAGGTAGCTTGATTTGGAATTGCTCCAACATTACCAACTCCAATCACCCGACGGGGTGTAACTGCGATCGCTTCAGGAGATTGTTGAGAATCGAGAGTGGTGACAGAAGTTGCGATCGAACCTGTTTGGATCTGATACTCAAAAGTCAAACCAGATCGTCCGCAGAATAAATTATTTGCGCCCACTCTCAAGAGTCGATCTAACATTTGAATTGGAGAAGTTTCCGGGGTTAACTTATCTTCAACACCCAACGTACTACCGTGAATCAAAAAACAATCGAGTTCAGAAAAACCAAAATCTAGATCCCTCAACCATTCTACAGTTTTGCGGGAGACAGAATTCCACAGAGCGAGTACAGTTTCTCCCCCATACCGAGATTTTAATTCAGCGGGTTCGCTAGTGGCACTCAGTCCGTGCAAAATCAAACATTGTTCTTCCCACCATCCCGTACAAATTAGCGGTTCTAGTTCGCCATTGCGGGGCGATCGCACCCGCCGAACTAACTCTTCGCACTCCTGTCTTGGCCCTACCAAATCCCCTAAAATATACAAAGCCTCTATTTGATTTTTTGGCCGTTTCAGATCGGAAATTACCGCTTCATAAGCAGCCAAATTACCTTCAATACCGCTCAAAATTGCCCATTGACTCATCTTTAATTTTCCTCCAAGTTAGTAGTAATGATATCTCGTCATTGTTCATTGTTCATCGCAATGAACAATGAACAATGAACAATGAACAATGAACAATGAACAATGAACAATGAACAATGAACAATGAACAATGAACAATGAAC
>CASBRD010000262.1 GCA_949128025.1 Oscillatoriales cyanobacterium PMM_0008
CCCACTCTCCCACTCTCCCACTCCCCCACTCTCCCACTCCCTAATTCTTGTCCTCTTGGTAAACTGATCGGAACAGGCTATAATGCCAGTCGTCTTTAATTCGGCGGATCTGGCCAATCAGCGACCGAAAGGTCAAAATGACGATTCCCAAAAAACTCAGGTAATATTGCCCTGATGGTAAAAGTCAATGAACGCAAACTGGCGAACAACGCCTCAACCCTAGAGCAATGGGCCGATCGGGCCATAAGAATTGCCGGAGTGCAAGTCAGAGTCCGATTACGAGGTAACAAGCTGCATATTCTGTGCGAGGGTCAAGAGTGTCCCGACAGACAAACAGCTGTGGATCGATTCTTTCAAGCGATCGGGGCTACAAACATCAATGACCTGCTTGGTGCAGAAGAGCCTTCGATCAATCGAGTGTTTCTTTACGGTCGCCCTTTGGGTGAAAAACGCCCAGATTGGACAGAGCCGATCGACCTCAACCAGCTATACAATCATCACCAAGAGCATTTAAGGGAAGTAAAATTTCCAAAAGCGGGATTAACCAGCAGCCTCCAGAAAATGTCAGAAATATCGTTAAAACCGCCTTTAAGCCGTCAGGAAATTCTACCGGGTCAAAAGGCAGAAGTAGTGGAATCGACTGAATCTTCCCAAAACCAGGCTCGTCAAGGACATCCAGAGGCGATCGCCCGGTATCTCGGTAAAAATCTCCAGTCCTTGGGAGTGCGGGTCAAAGTTGTAGCAAAAAGCCTGCAAAGAAAGAATGACAGCGACTGGATGAAGAATGAAAATTCGGCAGGGTCGGCTGTAAATCCAGATGCAAAAAAAGAGCGTCGCCTTTGGGTGTTCTGCGAGTCCGCCTACAGCCCAGATCCGTCATTGCTAGCTTCCCCAATTGCCCAGCAGCTGAGGGATCTGCGCGTTGAGGGGTTCAGAGATGCCGTCATTATCAGCCAGGTTAGCGGCGAAGAAACTCCAGATTGGATGCTGCGGGTGGATCTGACTTCGCCAGAGGAAATGCTCAAAGCATGGGCAAGCTGGGGCGACGATCGGGCTATAGAGCGATCGATCGATCGGGCAACAGAGCATCTGGATATGGAAGTAGCGGTGGTGCTAAAAGAATCGACACTGCATATTTCTTGTACGGAAAGGAACAAATCTGCTAAAAAACAACAGGACGATCGCGAGAAGCCGGATAAGGAAAAGGCCGTAGGAGCGATCGCACCCCTTTTAACCTCCCTTGCACCTAGAAATATTCAAGCTGCTATTATTTACGGTCACGAAGCAGAATCCTCATCACCAGTTTGGGTAGATTGGCTGAATTTACCAGCAGCAAGTCAACCGGAATTAGCAACCCCCGCACAAGAACTGGCATCTGCTGGAGACGAAGCAGCAATAGAGTTTTTGCTAGGTCGGTTACTCAATCCAGACCTGGATTGGCGTCTAGCCACAGGTGGCATTCGCGTACAAGCCCGATGCAAAGAAGATTTATTGCATATCATGACCGATGCGCCGGTTTGTCCGAGCCAGCGACAGGTGGCCGTGCCTGTTGCGAACTTCGTGCGTAAGCTGGAAATCCCAGGAATTTCAGGCGTCAGGGTTTATGGTCGTCGCGCCGGTCAAAAACAACCGTTGTGGAACTCCGGACTGGATTTTGTCGCCAGGAATCGCCAAGCAGAGGAAACTACCCCAGATTTTGCGGCAAGCGATGAATACGTAGAAGAGGTGACAACCGATAGCCTCAACTTGGAAAATTCATACCCTCCTTCATGGGGTTCACGGTTAGCAGATGTAACCGTAGCAACAGAGGCAAGGGAAGTCTCAAAAGAGATAGATCCGCCACAAAATACGCCCCGCCTCAAGCTTGCTTGGCACAAGATGATGCAGGGGCTCTCGCAGGCACTGATGCGATCGCAAATTTTCACTCCCAGTGTCGAAACGCAAAACTTCCTGTCTTTACCCGGTCAAGTAAACTATCAAGGCGTTAAAGTGGCTTTGGTTTGGGGTGCGGTGGGAATTACGCTGACCTGGAGCCTGGATTTAGTTCTAGGCCAAATCCTCAGAAACGCGGAAAATCAGATCCAAGAGTCGTTAGTCTTATCTCAAAAGTCATTAATTTCTGACGAAATGACCGATGAGCAAACACAAAAGCCAAAGAAAGATCGCAGCAATTCCTCTCAATTACCGCAAATCTCTCTTGGGCAAACGGCTGCTAAAAATTCCCAAGTATTCAATTCGTCAGGATTTACTAAACCCGGCGGTAAGGAATTCAACCTAAAGGCCACGGATGGAAGTGCCAGTTTAAGTAAGCCCGCGTCCTCCTACCCCAGTTTCAACAATCCTCAGTTAGACGAAAAACTCGCCCTTTACAAACAGCGCGTCGCCCAGTTAGGAGCCCCCGATATTCTGATTTTGGGCAGTTCCAGGGCACTGCGGGGTATCGATCCGCAAGCGTTGCAAAAAGCTCTGGCCGCTCAAGGTTATGGAAAAATGGAGGTGTTTAACTTTGGCGTAAACGGTGCTACAGCCCAAGTCGCAGATATGATGCTGCGCCGCTGTTTGACACCAGAACAATTGCCAAAAATGATTATTTGGGCAGACGGGGCTCGTGCCTTTAACAGCGGTCGTACAGATGTTACCTATAATGCGATCGCCTCATCCGCTGCTTATAAACAAATGGTTTCCGGCACTCTGCCAAGACAAAATTCCCTAGATGATCGACCTGCTAAAAACCTAGAACCTTTCACCGCAACACCAATCGTTCCAGGGGGAAGCGGGCTGTTTATCAACTCGATCGCGATCGAGCGATGGTTAAATCAGTCTTTTGCGATCGCTTCCTCCACCTACGAAGAACGCGATCGTTTGCAAACCCTGCTGCGTAATGGATTTGCCAACACATTCAGTTTTTCTTCATCTCAGCGTCAGAAAAACCAGCAGCCCGTTATCGGCGACAGATTGGTTGACTGGGATGGCTTTTTGCCAGTGACTATCCGCTTCAATCCCACCAGCTACTATGAAAAGCACTCCAAAGTCACAGGCGAATACGACAACGACTATAAAAGCTTCCAGCTAGCAGGCACCCAAGTAACTGCCCTCGAATCCTTCGTTCAGTTCACCCAAGCTAACCAAATTCCCGTGATTTTTGTCAACCTACCCTTGACAAAAGAGTACCTAGACCCTTCACGGAGTCGGTACGAACAGGAATTTCAGATGTATATGCTGCGCCTCTCCCTCAGTCGCGGATTTATCTTCCGCAATTGGAGTCAGTTATGGCCTACCCGCAATGACTACTTCTCCGACCCCAGCCACCTAAATCGCTACGGTGCGATCGCCGTCTCCGAACGTCTCGCTCAAGACCCGCTCATTCCTTGGCCCAAGAAATAGGGAGTGGGAAGTCAAAAGTCAAAAGTCAAAAGTCAAAAAGGGAGTGGGGGAGTGGGGGAGTGGGGGAGAATGACAACTAACAACTGACAACTGACCACTGACCACTGACCACTGACCACTGACAACTAACAACTGACAACTATACTTCGCACGGGCATAAATGGGCGAAGCATTCCGTGAATAATTTGTTGGTTGAAACCAAAGATCTTGGACGGAATGCTTCGCCCCTACAGGGATAAAAAAAGCTCGGTCTGTGAC
>CASBRD010000263.1 GCA_949128025.1 Oscillatoriales cyanobacterium PMM_0008
CTATCTCGCGATCGGACAATGCACTGTAAGATTTTGGCATCTGGGAGTTGCATCTGCCAATGATAGACCACGATCGACTGTTTAAGGAACTGCTTACTACTTTCTTTCCCGACTTCATAGACTTATTTTTCCCCGAAGTGGCGGCGTATCTGGAACGCGACTCAGTGACGTTTCTGGATAAGGAAATTTTTACCGATGTTACCGCTGGGGAAGAGTACGAAGCCGATTTAGTCGCCTTGGCGAGGTTTCAGGGTCAAGAGTCATTTTTCTTGATTCACACCGAACATCAATCCGAAGCGCGAGGGAACTTCAGCAAACGGATGTTTCGGTATTTTGCCCGTTTGTACGAAAAACACGATTTACCAGTTTATCCCATTGCGTTATTTTCCTACGATGTACCGCAACGTCCAGAGCCAACTTTCCATCGGGTTGATTTCCCCGATTTTAAGGTGCTGGAGTTCAATTACCGGGTAATTCAGCTAAATCGCCTCAATTGGCGAGATTTTCTGCGGTATCAAAATCCGGCAGCCAGTGCGTTAATGGCCAAAATGAAGATAGCGCCAGAAGATCGTCTTCGGGTGAAATCTGAATGTTTGCGCTTGATGGCTACTTTAAAGCTCGATCGAGCGCGAATGCGTTTGATTTCCGGGTTTGTTGACACTTATCTGCGGCTGAATGCAGAGGAGGAAAGACTTTTTCAAACTGAGATTAGTACAATTGAACCATCTGCACGGGAGGTAGTTATGGAAATTGTCACCAGTTGGATGGAACAAGGATTAGAACAAGGATTAGAGCAAGGACGCCAGCGAGAAGCTTTGTCTTTAATTCTGCGTCAACTTAACCGCCGCATTGGTGGAATTGCTCCTGATTTAGAGGCAAAAATTCGCAGTTTATCTGTTGATAAATTGGAAGAATTGGGTGAGGCGTTATTGGATTTTTCCAATGTTGCCGATTTGGTTACTTGGTTGGATAGAGAGGTAATAGGTTAGTAGAGGTTTAAAGCGTTAGTCCAGAAACCCGGTTTCTCTAAGAAACCGGGTTTCTTTGCGTAAGACCTGTAAGCAGACCGATTTCCGGTGGCAGTGTTTCTAGATGTCGATTTTCGCTAATGTCTAACTTGGTCAGATTAGTGAGATTTCTGATTTCTTTTGGCAGCGCTGTTAGTTGATTGGCACTGAGGATTAGCACTGTTAAATTGGTAACCAGACCGATTTCCGGTAGCAATGTTTGTAGTTGATTCTTGGCAAGGTCTAACTTGGTCAGATTAGTGAGATTTCCGATTTCTTTTGGCAGTGATTTTAGTGAAGTTAGGTGTGACAGGTACGAGATAGTTCTTTGTCCAATCGGGTCGGGGTGGAACCTCACCAAGCTTAAGTTCACTCTGCCACTCGGAATCGGATTTACGCGAAACTCCTGGCATCTCAAATTCGTAATGGGAAAGAACTGGGCCAGCATAGACCACCTTGTCCTTACCGTTATCCACCGCAATCATCAACAAATCGACATTAGCTACACCCTGATGCAGCACACAACCTGGATCTCCCAGTGACGGTAGATTGGTATGTACATCAGCCACAATTGCATCCTGTTTTTCAGAATCCTCATACCCTTTATAGAAAAGACCAAAATACCAGCCAGTGTATCTTGATTCCCGTAAGTAAATAGGTTCTGTTTCATCTTTTTGCTCGACAATCTTTTTCAGAAATAAGGTTTCTGATTCAGTGAATTCCTCCTGTGCAAGTTCTTTCACCGCAATTTCTTTGAGGATAGCTAACTTGTTGGCGAAGTTTTTCAAGAATGAAGTTTGTCTTTTCTGGATGTCTTGGAGTCGAACCTCGAATTTGTTATTTTCCCTGCCTGAACTTTCTGGAAAGGGAGTGTTTTCAATCAAATCGGCTGCAAGCAGAGCCATTTTCTCAAATCGTTCCCAAAATGCAGGTCGTGGTTCTACAAAACCTGCTGGGTAATAGCACACCAACAAATCCGTATATGATTGTTTAACATGAAGAATCGTGTCGTGACGCAGTTGTGTCCACGAAGCTAGCTGCGTGTTGAGAGTTTTCATTGACCAGGCAGGGGTACTCATCGCTTCGGGATATTTGCGGTCTGTAGTCGGTGTCGAGAGTTCGCGCAACGTAGCCAGCCAGTTCATGTAAATGTTTTCTTGCCAAACTGCTGGATTCTGCTCATCGATTACATCTTTCGCTGCTGCTAAGTTGTGCTGATAGTTGAGTCCATCTCTGAATTTTCGCCCTTGATTATCGGTCATGCGTGCCACGAGTTCTGGCACAACTTGGTTGTTCCCCAACGCGGCAAAAGCAACATCTAAACAGCTAGGGATGCGACGCTCAACTTTCTTATCATTCCACTCGATATCGTCATACACTACTTTGGATGTAACCCAACTGTCTAAAACAAACTTTTGACCCAGGATGGTAAACGATCGCGGTAGTTGAATCTTTTCCGCTCCAAAGGGTGATTCGTAATAGTGACTGCCGATGTTTTGAACACCGATTTTACCTGCTAAAATGTCAGCTTCTAGTTGCAATAGTACTCCCCAATCTTTAATATCTGCGGGGGATTTTATCTTCGCCTTATTTAAAATATCGCCCAGCTGGGCAAAGGTCATGGAATCGGTTCGACCTACAAAAGTTTGGAGTAAGCGATCGAACTGCTGCCATTGCTCAAATTTACCGCATTGTTTGAGGAGATCGTAGAAAACTACTGCTGCGGCGAGTTCTCTGACTGAGGATTCTTGTAATGTGCCAGCAATGCGGAGATCTATCGTGCCGCACCACATCATTGCACGGAAATATCGCTTCAGTAATTCGGAGTTTTCATAATGTCCGCGCACTTTAAATTGAGAGAAATCTACTTTACGATCTCGCCCAAATAGGTTAAACTCTTGAAGTTGCTGACCTTGGATCGCTTTGAGGGTTCGATCTACTCCAGTATCCTGACCTAAGTGAGTCTTAACCGTTCGATCTGCCAGCAAAGAACGCGCTACTGCTAGGAAGTAGTCAGCATATTTCACACCCTCAGCCAACACACCATTACCACACTGTTTCCAAGCTTGGAGAATTCCGTGTTGCATCCCTTCGAGAATCTCATCAAGCGACTTGGATAGATAAGTTTCTTCCAGTTCTTCGAGAATGGCATCGTATGACCGATGCCAAGCATGAAGCAGGGCATCGGCGGAAACGAAAACTGGCAAGTCGTTGCTGTAAATGCGATAGAATATGTCAGCAAAATTCTCTCCTCCCAATCTTTCGCTGACCACAAAGCCATTTTGCTTGAAAATTGCTAGTTCGTCTGTATTGAGTTGAAAGAGTTCGTTTTTGTGGAAATCGTTCCAGAATTTGGCTGTTGTGGGGTCGAAGCTAATTTGAGGCAGATATTTAGCTTGGCTGGTATATCGTTTGGCAAATTCTTGGGGCGAAATCTGCCCAATTTTTTGGAGTGCTTCGTCAAATGCTGTTGTGTAACCAAAAACATCACAGGAGGCTTGTGCAATGGGTGTGCTGGTCATCCAAGTTTCTCCTTGGTAAGCTGACTGAAGCTAATTTGCTCCATTATACAGGACTTAAGCACCAAAGGACTAGAAACCCGCTTTCTTCGGATATTTTTAGCTGTGAAACCCACGATTTTGCATAGAAACCGGGTTTTCTACCACAAGTACGGGACAGCCATAAATGTCTACTTATCCACTTGTTAGCATTTGTATACCTGTATA
>CASBRD010000264.1 GCA_949128025.1 Oscillatoriales cyanobacterium PMM_0008
AACAACATACCTAAGTAAGAGCGCTGAAGCGCAACAACATACCTAAGTAAGAGCGCTGAAGCGCAACAACGTTCCTGAATTTTAATCATCCCAACCTTTTCCATAATCTTTTACCGGATATTCTACCCATGTACTTCTTAGCCATTCTCTTCCTTGATACTCCAAATACCAATGTACGCTACTCGCTGACCAATCATAAGGAGATTTTGCCCAACCATGTTTCACCGGATTGTAATGAATATAATTAATAGTTGTATAATAATGCCTTTCCGATCGAATTGCCCGATCGCTAAACGAACACCACACTTTACCTGTAATATTATCCTCCAGATTCCATTGTCGAGACAAAGGGCCATGAATGAAGCGAAATAAGGTACTTAACCGTAACGTATTAATATTACGAACTAAGAGATGGTAATGATTTGGTAAAATCACCCAAGCATCAATTTCTATACCATCTGAAATAAATTTATCAAAGATTAGATCTAAAATTTGGTGACGGCGTTCCTGAGTATTAATCCTAGCTTGATGTTCAAAGCAACCGACTGTGATATGGTAAAATTGAGCATCTTGCACTGGATGAGGTGGAGAATGAGGAGGAAATCCCTTAGCCAACCTTTCCTTAACAAGTTCCACCCGTTGTTCTGGTGTCAATTTTCGATATTCGTACATAATAATTCTTGTTCCAGGTACGTTGTTGGGCTTCAGCCCTCTTATTTAGGTACGTTGTTGGGCTTCAGCCCTCTTATTTAGGTATGTTGTTGCGCTTCAGCGCTAAAGAAGGGCTAAAGCCCAACAACGTACCTTTTATTGATTTTTCTTTGTTCCCGATGACGAAGGCGGAGGCGAACCTAATCTCGTCCTATTTTCCAACAATCTTTCGTTAAATTCCCTCGCCACTTCCTCATCGGGTTTACTCTCCGTTCCTCCTGCACCCAGTTGGCCTAATTCATTATCCATATTCTCCTTAATTCGCGGTTTATCTCCACACCAAACATCTATCTTTTTGGCGATTTCCTTAACGCTATCTGTCGGGTTCGTATTTAATTCATCTAGCGCTTCTAAATGTCCATCAAATATATCTGATGTTTCCAATAAATTGAAAAAAGCATCGATAATTTCTTTCGGGGTGCTTTCTGGTGAAAATGGCATAGTCAGTTCCTTTTGTTCAACGTTTTGGGTTTCAATCGATAAACTTTCGGTTTCACCAATTAAGGTAAATGCTGCCCAAGCTGCGGGATGGGGAAATCGCCCTTTCGTAATTAGCATAGCATATCGCAAAGCGGCGGCTCGATCCATGCCGCGTTCCAAATTTTGATAGAATTCAGTCATCAGTAATTTGGCGGAAAGTGCGCCCATGTTCCACAGGGAAACGATGACGCTGGGAACGCCTGCGAGGATGAAGCAACGGGAAAGTCCGATGATCCCATCTCCGGTAATTTTACCTTTTCCGGTACTGCAAGCACTCAAAACTACGATTTCGGAATTGAGTTTTAAGGCGAGAATATCTATTGCCCTAATTGCACCATCATCGGTAGCCGAATTGGGTGCTAAAATAATCGCACCGGGTATGCCGGAATCTCCGAAATCATCTAACAGTCCGTGTGCGGAAATATGGGCGATTCGCACTCCTAAAATTCGATCCAAGATTACCGCTTTCGTCGCTTTTTCCCCGGTAATTGCTTCGGTTTCCAAAAGGGCAGCAATTGCTTGTGCTGCTTCTTTTGCTGCGGGAATGGGTTTGAGTTTATAGGGTTCTTGGCTGAATTTTGGGTCAATAATTGGATCGCCTACTACTAACGTCGCTTGGTTTAATCCGCGAATATTTTCGTGGTGTTGATGGGTGAGGTCTAATATTTGGATGGAAGGGGCGGTGAGGATGGTATGATTTTCAATTAAGTAGCTGCCATCTGCGGGGTTTTGTAGGGCGGGAAAGGGAACTAGAAATAAGTTGTAATGGGGGATAAAGATAACTTTGGCATTGGGGTGTTTGGGGAGTAAGTCGGCGATGGGGGAAATCAGGATTTCATAGAGGAGTTGTAATAATGGATATCGCCCTTGGTTGTCGCGTTTAAATTCGGTTTCGAGTTGAATTTTTTGTTTCTCTGCATCTTTTTCTTCTATGCCAATGGAAACGCGAGATTTGAGGATGATTGATTCTAAGTTGGCGAGGGTTTGGTTTAGTTGTTGGAGGGGTTGGAGGTTGGCGCGACGAAAGGCGATTTCTCCGTTGGGTAGAATTACCCAAATGTAAATGTCTTCAAAGAGAAGTGAATATTCAATGATGGTGGCTTTTTGGGATTGGGCAATTTGTTGAATTTGGGCAGAGGATAGATTAACGTTAGCTTCTAGGGGCGGGTTTTGTGGGGAAGTTATCTGTTTTTCCTTAATATCTTCTGCTAAACCCGCCCCTACGTTTGTTGTGAATAAGGTTTTTGTTAATAATTCCACGAAGGCGCGAGTACGTCCCCGTTCGGATATTTCTAAGGCGGTATCGAATTTATTTTGGGCGACTAAGACTTCTTGAAGGAGGCGATAGGTTCTTAGTTGGGTTTCAAAGATTGATACTTTATGGTCATAATTGGTTAATTCAGATCGCAGAGTTTCATAAATTTGCATTGCGGCATAAAGACTTTCTTCGGCTTCTGCAAGTTGGTTAGTTTTGAGGAAAGTTGCGCCTAGATTGTTTAGAGATAAAGCTTCCCCTTGATAATATCCGATTGACCGTGCAATTGCCAAATACTCCTGATAGTAATCGATCGCTACTTGGTATTGTCCCAAGGAATGGTAAGCAATTCCCAAATTCCCCAGGGAAATAGCTTCCCCTTGACGATCTCCGATTTCCCGTTTAATAGCGAGAGACTGCTGATGGTAATCGATCGCTACTTGGTATTGTCCCAAGGAATCGTAAGCATTTCCCAAATTCCCCAGGGAATTAGCTTCCCCTTGACGATCTCCGATTTCCCTGGCAATAGCGAGAGACTGCTGATGGTAATCGATCGCTACTTGGTATTGTCCCAAGGAATCGTAAGCACTTCCCAAATTCCCCAGGGAAATAGCTTCCCCTTGACGAGATCCGATTTCCCTTTCAATAGCGAGAGACTGCTGATGGTAATCGATCGCTACTTGGTATTGCCCCAAGGAATAGTAAGCACTTCCCAAATTCCCCAGGGAATTAGCTTCCCCTTGACGATCTCCGATTTCCCGATAAATAGTTAATGCCTGTTGCCAAGACTGCAAGGCGGCGCGAAATTGACTTTTTTTATGCTGCTCATTTCCTAGATTTAACAATCTATCTGCTTCTGCTTTTGAGGTAATTACTGCTGAGGAATTGCCAGACACTCCAAGGAGAATTTCTGCCATATTCCTCAACCAATTAGCATTATTTAAACTCCCTTCCCTTCTCAAATTATCTGCTACTTCTAACATTGCCTGCACCAAACCTGCATCCTGCAAATCTGGGTGTGCCTGCAAAATTTCCGCTTCTTCGCCGCTAGGACAATTTAGCAGTGCTTCAATTAGCTGGTGATAGGCGTTTTGGCGTTCTTCGTTCATATTTGGCGTTGGGTGGGAGAGGTACGTTGTTGGGCTTTAGCCTTGATATTTAGGTACGTTGTTGGGCTTTAGCCCTCTTAATTTAGGTATGTTGCGCTTTTAAGAGTATATGTTGTGACACTTCAGGGCTTTTAAGAGGGCTGAAGCCCAACAACGTACCTCACCTCCATTTTTGATCTTCTCTTGTTTGCTCTCAGCTTTTAATTCTTCCCATGAAATAACTGGTTCATCTTTTCTAGACTTGGAAACCAAAACATCATAAAAATCTTCCCAGACTTCTCCCCACTCTGCTAAGTCAATGATGACTGCTGTTTTTTCTCCCGTATCGTCTACTACGAATTGGATGCCTTTGATCGCAGTTATGCTCTGTTTAAAAGTCATATTACTAATCCTAATGCCCCTACAGTTGGTTTGGGTGAAGGTACGTTGTTGGGCCTAAGTACCTGGATGAGAGAGGTACGTTGTTGGGCTTGGGGGCTATTGGGGCTAAAGCCCAACAACGTACCTAAAGGCTTGGGCGCTATTGGGGCTAAAGCCCAACAACGTACCTAAAGGCAAGGTCGATCGACTTGCCGAACTACTCCACAAATGCTACGAGTTAAGATGCAGTCGCTCTTAACTCCTCTGAAGACAGATGTTTGAAGGATTTTGGCTTAATATTTCGCGTTACTTCAGCTACTTTATTACCATCACCCTGGGGGTATTATTCTTTGCTTTTGGGTGGTTAATACCCCTGTTCAAGCGTCCGGTAACCGCGATCGCACTAATTGGCTTCTTCGTCGCCAGCTTAATTTTTGTTGCCCTCACCCTAAAGGCAATGCTGGGCTTGAGTCCCGTTTAGGTACGATGGTTAGAGGCATTGCTCATACTGCCTAAAAAGGCAGCTGTTTATTATGGCTACAGATCGTCGCGTCTCTCGCGTTGCGGCACTAATTCAACGCGAAGTCAGCCAATTGCTCCAAAACGGCATCAAAGATGACCGGGTGGGCTCAGGTATGGTCAGCGTAACTGATGTGAATGTTTCTGGCGACCTTCAGCACGCCAAGATATTTGTCAGTATCTACGGCACACCTGAAGCAAAGGCGGAAACGATGGCGGGGTTAAAGGCGGCGACTGGTTATGTGCGTCGGGAAATCGGTCAACGGGTGCGTCTGCGCCGGACGCCAGAAGTGGTGTTTATGGAAGATAAATCCCTGGAACGAGGCGATCGCATTCTCACCCTCCTTAACCAAATTAACCAAGACCGCCATGATGATAATCTAACTGAGGAGGTTCGTGAAAACGACTACGAAGTCTCGGCCCAGGAAGAGGAAGATTGAAAACTTCTAAATTACCCGATCTAAATGCGCTTACCCTAGCAGAACAAGTAGCCCAGATGGTTGTAGTAAGAGCCTCTGGCTACTTGTTCGATCACCAAATCAAGTATCCCCAATGGGAACCACCCGCAGCTAAGTTAAGGCATTTAATCGCTGACCTTGGCGTGGGTGGCGTGATTCTACTTGGGGGTAGTGCGGCTGAATTGGCGCTGCGATCGCAACAGATCCAAAACTGGGCCAAAATTCCCCTCCTGATCGCCGCCGATATTGAAGAAGGCGTCGGTCAGCGTTTTTCGGGTGCTACCTGGTTTCCGCCGCTGATGGCAATTGGTGCGATCGCTCAAAAAGATCTTAACCTCGCCGAACAATATGCCGAGCAGATGGGCGCGATAATTGCTCAAGAAGCAATTGCGATCGGCATAAACTGGGTACTGGCACCAGTCGTCGATGTTAATAACAATCCCGATAATCCAGTTATCAATGTCCGCGCTTTTGGCGAAACTCCCGCCGTCGTCAGTCAACTCGCCGCTGCTTTTATCGAAGGTGCGAAACGTTATCCCGTTTTAACCACCGCCAAACATTTTCCCGGACACGGCGACACTGCGGTAGATTCTCACTTGGAATTACCCGTAATTCCTCATTCTTCAGCCAGATTGGCAGAAATTGAGTTACCACCCTTCGCCGCCGCTATTTCTGCTGGTGTAGATACGGTAATGACGGCTCATCTGCTGATCCCGAATTGGGATCGGGAACGACCTGCCACTCTATCTCATCCCATTTTGACTGGTCAGTTACGCGAAAACCTGGGTTTTGAAGGTTTGATTGTCACAGATGCTTTGGTGATGGGTGCGATCGCAAATCAATATGGTACTAATGAAGCACCCGTTTTAGCAGTCGAAGCTGGTGCTGATATTTTACTCATGCCGGTAGATCCAGAAGGTGCGATCGCAGCGATATGCCATGCCGTAACATCTGGACGCATCTCTTCTGACAGAATTCGCGCCTCTGTGGAACGCATCTGGTCAGCTAAGCTCAAGGTATTTCAGGATCTCTCAAGTGAAAGCAGAGGGGCGGAGGGGCAGAGGGGCAATTTTATCCTTCAGCCTTTGGAGGAAATTGCACAACTAGCAGCACTTGCTGCACCTGTCAATATCTTGCGAGAGACTACAGAAGTTTTCGGGTCTGTGCCTTTACAGGTAGCCAATTTAGTTAATTTACGTAACTTAATAGTGGTGGATAATCTGCTGGACTGTAAATTTATCGATCGCCAAGCACCTGCGATCGCTATCCCCCAACAACTGGGCTACACTACTCAGTTATGCGATATTCACACACCCAGCGCTTCCAACTCCGATGACCTACAACCCACGCTCATGCAAGTCTTTATCCGAGGCAATCCTTTCCGAGGCAGTGCTGGAATATCATCTGTTGCCGAAGATTGGTTTAAGAAACTATTAAGAGCAGGTAAACTTCAAGCCCTAATACTTTACGGTAGCCCTTATATCAAAAAACAATTTTTAGAGCATCTCCCTTCCGATATACCTTGTCTATATTCCTACGGACAGATTTATGCAGCACAGGCGATCGCCCTAGAAGCATTATTTGGTAAATAATGCTATTTTCTTCCAAAAAATTTAATATTCAGTGTTGTCATCCATCACTCTGTTTTGATAATGCCAAGAGCCATTTTTTGCCTATATTGCTCCCTTAATCTGACTTAACGTAGGGATTACCCAATGCTTACCGGCTGCTAAACCAACTGCCATAAGATTGCTAGTACGAAGAATAGTGGTGTATCACTGTAAATCCATGCGGCACAAATGTCAAGGTTTGATGACTTTTGAAATATTTGTTAATATAACAGCAGAGCAGATAGCGTAAAAATGAAAGGAGTTTAGTATATAGAGCTACAAACTATCTACTCTCAATCAGCAAATTCTAGGCCCATAGTTTAAGAGTGAATACAATGAGCGTAAACACAGTTTCCCCTAAATCCATTCAATACTCTCTAGATGTAATCCAAGAAGAAGCGCGTCGGCTTGTACATAAAGGAGTTGTCAGCCGTCAGCAACCCATCTACACTCTCTGCCAGTATATTCCTGCGCGTGAATGGGCCTGGGTTGAGTGCGAGCTGGAAAAATCCAACTATTTACTTAGAGATCGGATAGCCGATTTAATGGGTCGCGAAGAATGGGAAAACGACTAGAAGCCCACTATGACTGAGATTGATAAATAGTGCCAAGCCTTAAGATCGAAATCTTGACATCCACACCCGCCAAGTGCGATCGCACTTGGCGGGTTATTCACAACTGCCCCTAGCCTCCTAGCCCCTAGCTATAGCTAGCCACCTCATGACTGAGAATCTTGATTCCGCAGCCTTTCTAGCTCAGCACGCATAGCAGCGATTTGTGCTGTCAGTTCCTGTAGTTCTAGCTGCACACCTGGAGAAGCAGTCGGAGTAGATGTTTCGGTGGTAGTACCTGACGTCCCTGGTGTCTCTCCAGGCGTTTGATTGCTTTGTTGACTCAAGAGGGAATCAACAAAATTGCGAGCTTCCTGCTCAGTTACTTCACCTTTTTCAGCCCACTCCTGAGTCAGCTGAGCAAATTCTGAGTTTGTCAGCTTGGAAAGAATTTCCTCTCGCTTTTGAGAATCTTGCAGGCTTTCAATCAGGGAAGCGGTCGCCCCCAGAGAGATGCGAAATCCTGTTTGCAGTACCTGAATCGGGTTATCGACGTTCATCGGCAATTTGAGCTAGGAACACGCAGTCGCAGACAGCAGCACAAGGATATCGAAGCCGCGATCGGCTGCTTTGCCTTATGCCGCAGTCGTACCTAGTAGTCTACAGTATTGAGCTACCAAACTTAACCAACCTGGTCTAGATATAGGTTGATGTCGTCAATAATGCGAGTGAGTTCTGCTTCAACAGTCACGCGAATCCGGTCATCCCGAAGAGTGATTAACACTTTGGCCGCAAAGGGAGTAGGCCAGATATTGGGATTGCAGAACATTTCCAGAAATACATCACCTGTGTACTGATATTCCATCGGTTTTTGGGGACTGGCTTTGCCACCACCACCAGAGGCTTGAGCGCTGGCTGCTTTCAAGCGATCCATCAATTGAGCGATCGCAGCTTGCAACTCCCGCGCCGCACCCGGCGTGAAGCTAAAGGAGACAGAACCCTCTCCCAGGTTGAATCTGAGTTGAGAAGACGACATTGGCAATTAATCTTTACATCCTGGTATTAATGCTAATAGATCTGGTCGCTTTACGGAATACCATGTCAAGAGAATCAGGCAAGACAGCTGTTATTAATTAAAATTTATGTCAACAAACAAATAAAATTTATAGATATTAAAGACAACTCCAATCTAGATTCGGTAAGCTTTGTAGGTATCCTCTTCTTGGTTTGCGGTCTACACTGGAGGCGGAAGAAATTTATAACTAATAATCCGTATCATGGTTTTAGATAACCGCTCTGAAGTAAAAAAAGTGTTGCTCATCACCTTGCTACTTAATTTATTGGTGATGGCGATTAAAGCCGGTGTAGGATGGTCAACTGGTTCCCTCAGTTTGCTAGCAGATGCCTTGCACAGTGTTACCGATAGCGCCAACAATATTTTAGGACTGATAGCGACGCGCTTGGCTTCTCCCGAACCAGACCGCGATCACCCTTACGGACACCAGAAATTTGATGCCTTGGGAGCCTTGGGAATAGCTGCCTTCTTGGGAATCGCCTGCTTTGAAATTCTCAAAGGTGGCATAGAACGGGCGATCGACGGCTTTCAACACGGTTTGCAACCAGTGAAAATATCACCATCAGAATTGTGGATATTGCTAATTGTCCTGGGAATCAATATTTTCGTCACATTTTACGAGCGCGGTGTCGGTGTGCGAGTGGGCAGTCCAATTCTAATCGCTGATGCTCAACATACGATGAGCGATGTTTGGGTGACGATAACCGTTATTTTGGGGTTGATTGGCGTCTGGCAAGGGCGACTTTTACACCTGCCAATACTACAGTGGTTGGATGTAGTACTGTCTTTCCCAGTCGCCTTATTGGTATTTCGCAGCGGTTGGTCAGTTTTGAAAGATAATTTGCCCTGGTTGGTGGATGAAATGGCGATCGCACCGGAAGCTATTCATACTCTAGCCATGCAAGTTCCTGGCGTCATCAATTGTCATGAAATTGCCTCCAGAGGTGTCGTAGGACGCCAGGTGTTTATTGAAATGCACCTGATTGTGGATGCCCAAGATGTCGAAGGATCTCACCGAATTACCGAGGAAGTAGAAGCCCGCCTAGCAGAACGGTTCAGCCCGGTAAGAGTCTTAATTCACGTTGAACCACCCGCCTACAAATCTGACCAGATCACCTACCACTCTTAATCAAAATAGGGGTAGTTTTCCACAGCAACACCCATTTTTCCACAGATATTGTGCAGTTTTTCCACAAAAAGTTAAGAAAGCGATCGAAATTTTAAATTTCAGATGGCAAATTGGAAATTGAACTTTGAACGCCATCTGCAATCTTAAATTAATTAAATCCATTGGTAGGGTGGGTATTGCCCACCCTACTTGTTATACGCAATCCGCTAACCTAAACCCCCTTTTCCTACCTTGTTGTAGAGACGTTTCATGAAACGTCTCTACAACAAGGCAGCCGAGATTTGGTATTACTCCCATTCAATAGTTCCAGGCGGTTTAGAGGTGACATCGTATACCACGCGGTTTACTCCAGGCACTTCGTTGACAATCCGGGTCGAGATAGTTTCCAAAAGCTCATAAGGAACCCGCGCCCAGTCAGCCGTCATCCCATCTTCGCTGGAAACAAAACGCAAAACGATCGGGTAAGCGTAAGTGCGCTTGTCGCCCATCACGCCTACACTGCGGATAGGCAGCAAGACTGCAAAAGCCTGCCACAACACGCTGTACATCCCCTGACGGTTAATTTCCTGGCGGACGATTAAATCTGCATCTCGGAGAATCTCCAGCCGTTCTTCCGTAACTTCGCCCAGGATGCGAATTGCCAGTCCGGGGCCGGGGAAAGGATGCCGGTTGACAATTTCCTCTGGTAAGCCGATCGAACGACCGACTTTTCGCACTTCATCCTTGAAGAGTTTCCGCAGAGGTTCTACCAGCTTGAAGCGCAGGTCTTTGGGCAACCCGCCAACGTTATGATGGCTTTTAATCTTCACAGCTACCCTTTCCCCCGTCTTGGGGTCAACGTTGGTATCCGCTGATTCAATCACATCCGGGTAGAGAGTGCCTTGGGCGAGGTAATCAAAAGGGCCTAGACGTCTGGATTCCTCTTCAAATACACTGATAAATTCGTGACCGATACGCCGACGTTTTTCTTCGGGATCGGTTATATTGGCGATCGAACTTAAGAAGCGATCGCGAGCATTCACATACTCCACCCCAATATGGAATTGCTCGTCAAACAGCTTCACCAACCGCTCTGGCTCATGTTTACGCATGAAGCCTTGGTCGATGAACATACAAGTCAGTTGGTCGCCGATCGCCTTGTGCAGCAAGAATGCCAGCGTCGAAGAATCGACCCCGCCAGAAAGAGCCAGCAATACCCGCTTATCGCCTACTTTGGCTTGGATTTCTCGAATTGATTGCTCAACGAAGGCGGCAGTAGTCCAGGTGGGTTCGCAGTCGCAGATGTGGTAAACAAAGTTGCGGATTAAAGCCTGTCCGCCAACCGAATGTACGACTTCTGGATGGAACTGGACGCCGTACAGCTTTTTCTCGTGATGAGCGATCGCCGCACAGGAAGTATTATCTGTATGAGCTAAGATTTCAAACCCAGGTGGTAGAACGTTACAAGAATCTCCGTGGCTCATCCACATTGTCGTACCATCTTCCACATTGGTCAGCAAATCCGTGGGATCGTCGATAAACAGCGACGCTTTGCCATATTCAGCCCGCTCAGCCCGCGTTACTTCGCCTCCCTGCTGTTGTACCATCAGCTGCATCCCATAACAAACGCCCAGTATAGGAATGCCTAGTTCCCAAATCTCGCGATCGCAATGAGTAGCTCCCCGATCGTACACCGAGCTTGGGCCACCGGAGAGAATTATTCCCTTGGGATTGAGCTTTAGCAGCTGTTCGGCGGTAGTCCGATAGGAAAGAACTTCCGAATATACTTGAGTTTCGCGAATCCGGCGAGCAATCAACTCCGAGTACTGCGAGCCGAAGTCCAGAATCACAACTATCTGGCGATTCAACCGGGCCAAAGATTCGATCGGGAGCGGTTCAGAGGTTTGGAGTGTCACTGATAATTCCAAAAAACAGAGCGTAAAAATGTCGCATTATATATTTATTTATATCTTGATGTCTACCAATAGCGCTTTGGATCTCAGCATCTGGACAAGCCAACTTGGCGGAATACTACCCAAAGGTAGGGTTTTTTTGCCCTCCGTGATTTATATCATGTCCTTACGCATCGGTTACCTAAAAAATTCCTGTTCTTATTCTTATCTGCGTTCATTTGCGTGTATCTGTCTACCCTACGGGAAGGCGAAGCGCCTACATCTGCGGTAAAAATTTAACCAACGATGACAACAGACAATTTGACGAAATCGCTCTTATGCTATCAAAGCTTCTAAAAATAGAGCCAAAGCCAGGAATCGAGTTGGTCGAAAGTACTTAGAAAATTAACACAATTGCGACAGCAACGCAGAACCAATTTGGCTTTTGATAAAGATCTGACGATCGCGATCGAACAAAACTGACCCGACGCAAACCTCCCGTTCGCTGTGAGTGCGAATATAAGCTTGAGAACGCTTGTCAATAGCTTGAGCGATCGCACCATAAACCAAATCTACCCAATTGCTACCGCTTTTGGCGTCCAACTCCCGCAGGTATTTCAAGGCATCCTCAGCTGTTGCGCTCTTCAAAACCCTCTGCAATACTGGTGTCGGTAAACCCACCCCAGCGCAATGAGCTGTAAGAATTTCCAGGCGTCCATCAGCAAGGTGATGGTGAGTGTGAAAAATGCCTCCAGCCAATTTGATCAGCTTACCGTGGTAGCCAAACAACAAAATTCCCTTAACGCCCTGTAGTCCAGCCTCTACTAGCATTGGCCCCAGCCAGTTGGCAGTTTTCAGCAACCTCTCTGGTGCGATCGTCAATTGTCGTGCCAAGTCTAAACCATTTTCTCCCACACAGAATACTAAAGTTGGGTATTGAGCATTGGGCATTGGAAATTGGGAAAACTCTCTAACTTTCGCTCGTAATTCCTCAAGGGAAGCGTCCAAGTGACCAGCCGCACTCAAAGGCTGGGATATGCCCGTGGTGCCTAGCAGAGAAAGTCCATCCACAACGCCAAAAGCTTCGTTCGAGGTGCGTAAGCCAAGCGTTCGCCCTTCTGGTAAAGCGATCGTCACCTCAATTTTCTGGCCTGGTTCTAACAGACGCTCAAGGTTTTCTCGCAACAGCCGCTGGGCATAAGCATAGATAGCCGCTTCTCCTGAAGCGTCAACTATTTGCCCAATCCCTTCACCGCCTTTAATGATAATCTGTTCGCCTGCTCCCTCGCTTAATTCCACCAGCGACCAGATTGGCGTGTTGCGGGTGAGATCGAGGTTATCGCCAGGATCGCTGCGCGTAATTGCCAAAGCCTCGCCCTCTCTTATTCCGCTCACTTGCTCAATAGGAATATCCACAGTTTGGGCAGGTTCAATTAAATCCACCGACACCGATAAGGTAGGCTTACGGTGCTTCAGCCATAGTAAAGCTGCGATCGCGCCAGCACACGCAAACACCGGCAAGGTATATCCAGAACGGGGTATCATGGCAATTTTGGATTTTGGATTTTAGATTTTAGATTTTAGATTTTGGGGATAGGTGTGGTCATAAGTAGTCGGTTGGGAGGAAGAGTCGCCCTTGTCCCTACTGACTTTTGTACGGGCGGGTTTAGCCCACACATCTCATTACCAACAGAATATTTTACAAAACCCGCCCCTACTGACTTTTGACTTGTGTGATTTAAATCATAGGTTTGTAGTGACCGATCGCAAACCAACGAGCGCTATTTTGTTTCACTGTATAAGAGTATCGTTGGGCTACAAACCCTGCATTTTTGACCACCGCGTCCTGGAGCTTCCCATGGAACCCCTCATGGACTTAATGTCTAATTTCCCTCATTTACTTAACCCAGTAGAAAGTGGACGACCCCGCACCGTTGTCCTCAGACCCAATGGCTGTCTGGATGGCATGAGCTGCCCAGCCTTCACGAAAGCCCTAGAACAAGCCCTGGAAATAACAACCGATACCGTGGTTGTCGATCTTTTATGGGTAGACAACGTAGAAGCGGAGGGAGTCAACAGTCTGATTACTGGACTCAAACGAGCCGCAGCCCTGGGCAAAACGCTTTCGTTGCGATTTATGGATGTCGGAACTCAAGCAGCAGTTGAAGCGGCGCGTACTCACCAGTATGCCTAGCGATACATTGCTGGTAAGGCGAGCTACTACTGCTTTGCTACTTACTGAAAAACAAGATCTCATACCCAGGCTTTAGACATGGGGAAGTAAGAGTGTAAATGGATTCACCCCTCTACGGAAATGAGCTTAGTTTTTTTGTGATAAATATAATCGCCTCATCTGGTTGGAGATAGATGAGGCAAAATCTTTTTCTACCGTTTCATCAATTCCCTTGCCTTAGCCTCAACGATCGCTAGAGCCTTCTCTTCAAGGGAAACCCTGAGTTCCTCCAAGTCCCGATACCGATAGGTCTGGAGTAACCAAGGGTATGGCTGTCCATCCTCAAATAAGGCGCATTCAGCAGATGTTGCTTGCACTAACGGCTGCACGGGTACACGCTTCTGTTGGAAAGCAAGGTGCTGCAATTGCTGCGAAATGCCCATAGCATCGGTAAGGTCAACAATGATGAAGCGAGCCATATTAGCCAAACAGGAAATAGTCTCGGTAAAATCGCGATCGGCTGGTTTGTCCAGATCGAATACCACTGGCAAATAAGAACGAAGGCGAAGTCGATCCCGAATGACATCCAGAATATCTTTGCGGTCTGCCGATGTGAAATTACCCAACACCAGCACTACTTCCGAGGGAACGGTATTGACGATCTGGCGGATTTTCTTGTGGTTGAGTAGCAGATAAATGAACTGAGCTACCTCAAGATTATCTACTGCGATCGCAGGTTCACCAGGAGGAGCGATTTGCAAATTGGACTGCGAAGCTCCTTGCAGGTTTAAGTCCCAGCAAGAAATCCCGTAAATTGAACAACCAGTCAGGTTAGCATCCTCAAAATTCGTCTTCAGCAACCTTGCCCCCATCAAGTTTACCTTATCCAGATTTGCCCGCCGCAGATCCGCCGCTTGTAGATCGGCTCCGCTCAAATTTGCTCCCCGCAGATTCGCATCGCTAAGGTTTGTCCCCAGCAAGTAGGCCCCCCGCAAATCTGCCTCGCTCAGGTTTGCCTCAATTGCGTATGTTCCAGATAAGTCTGCCTGACCCAGGTATGCCCATTGCAGATCCGCCCCATTCAGGTTCACCCGGCTCAAATTCGCCTCAAATAGGTAAGCTTCGCTCAGGTTTGCTTCGCAAAGATTAGCCTCAAAGAAATCTGTATTGCTCAGGTATGCCTGACTCAGATTAGCGCCACTAAGGTCGCAAAAGCGCAGAGTTGCCCCCATCAAATTAGCTCCGCTGAGGTCGCAAGAGCGCAAATCAGCCTCCATTAAGTTAACTCCACCGAGATCTTCCTGTTGGAGTTCTGCCTCACTCAGGTCTGGCCGTATTTCAGGATTCTTTTCCCTCCATTCATTCCAGACATTCACCCCTTTCTTGAGCAAAGCCAACTGTTGCTCGTTTGCCATGCCACTCAACCCCTGTTTTTGTTTGCGTATTTGCGGTTCGTATCTTAGGACTTACGCACTCTCGTCTGTGGCCCTTGCGCGATGTACCCCTATCGATCGCGCGATCGTGTCATTCATCTAGCGGCAGAGACACGGATAAGCACAATTTGTTGCGATGGACACTATGTATAGTCCTAGCAAGCAATATATTAAACTCTTTGGGATGCGCCTCCTCCTCCTGGCTGAGTTGAATGGCTACTTTGGTTCCAGGACGGTTGCGTGGGAGATATTTGGGCATTCGTAATAGTGCTGCTAACTTGACAAATCTTATCTCTATACCTTTACTGGGTTTAGCAGTGTCGGCTTGGCCTGGTGGCACGATTCAGGGTTACGGTGCGGTCTTGTTACTCGGAGTCGTACTTGGCCTAATTAGTTTGGGCTGTCAGCGGTTTATGAAGGATGTTAATCCCCAGGAGCAGGAGAGCAGGGGAGTAAGATATCCACAGGTTTTATTTTAAATCTAAAATCTAAAATCTAAAATGATATTAGGTGAAGCAGGTAAAAAAAGATTCAAAAACGGAGTTAGACTGTTAGTTTGGTCTGGAATATTAGCTGTTGTTAGCGCCGGAGGTTGGCTAGTTTACGTCCAAAGATTGAATCGACCGCCCGAACCTGTTGCAGTGCGTTTAGTAACCGTAGAACTTGGCACTATTGAAACTACAATTAATGAAAGCGGTACGGTTGAACTGGGCGGTCAACAAACCCTCACATCCCCAACAGAAGGAGCAGTGGAGCGGGTGTTGGTGACATTGGGCGATCGCGTTCGCTCCGGTCAACAGCTAATCGTCCTACGCAACCCCGATAGACAAACTATCCTCAGTACCCAACAATTAGCAATTCAAAAACAAGAACTTACCCTCGCAAGCAATCGCCAAAAAGTTGCTGAAGCTGCCGCTAAACTCAAAGCTTACCAAGAAGAATTTAAAGAAATTATTAAACAGCGAGATATTAAACAAAAAAATGACATTGCCACCAAACAATTAGAGATTCGCGAACAGGAATTCACCCTGGCACGCAGCCGCCAAAAACTTAAAGAAGCTGAAGAAAAGGTGACATCTGAACAACGAAAACTTAAGGATCTGGAAGATTTAGACCGCAGAGGTTTTATTCCCAGAAATGAACTACAAACTCAGCAAGAAGCGGTTCGCGGCGCTGAATCTGGGCGGCGGGACGCTCAGTTAGCCGTCAGCACCGATACTCTCAAACTTCAACGCCTTGAGATTAAAACCGAACTTATTGCACCGCAACTGCCAGAAAAAGCGATCGCAGCTCAAAACGACTTGCGGGAGGCTCAGTTAGCTGTCAGCACTGACATTCGGGAACTCCAGCGCCTACAACTGGACTTGCAAAAAAGTCAGCAGCAACTCCAGGAATCGAGCGTGATTGCGCCAATTAGCGGTAAAGTTCTCAATATTATGGTCAAAGATGGTGATGGAGTCGATCGCAAGAATAACCTGCTTACTTTAGGCTCACCCGCACAAGAACTGGTAAAACTCCAGTTGTCTACTCTCAATGCCGCTCAAATAAAGTTGGGTCAATTGGCTCGCATCAGCGTAATTGGCCCAAATCCGCAGATTTACACCGGCAGGGTACAAAGTTTGTATCCCCAAGCAACGACGGGGGAAAAGGAGGGAGAAAACAGTTCATCGGGCCGATCGAATCAAGCGACGGTGCCTGCAACGGTAAAATTAGATCAGCCTACAAGCACGCTCATTCCTGGCAGCAAAGTCAATGTAGAGATTATTTTGCAGCAGCGACAGAATGTAGTTGTTTTGAATACAGAAGCAATTCAACGCGATCGCGCTAAGCCGTTTGTATGGGTGCGAGACTCACAAGGTAAGGCTCACAAACGCAGCGTTAATTTGGGTTTAGAGGGGTTAACAACTGTCGAGGTATCCTCTGGTTTGCAAGCTGGGGAACAGATTTTATTGCCTTCTGCTGAGGAATCTTTAGAAGAAGGAACGCCAACGATCCCCCAAACCAACTCGGATGAACTAAAAAAATGATATTGAGAAGTGGCATCATTAGTAGATGAGTGAGATCGTCAAATTGTCTGTTGTCATCGTTGGTTAAATTTTTACCGCAGATGTAGGCGCTTCGCCTTCCCGTAGGGTAGACAGATTAACGCAGATAGGAATAATCACACGAATTTTTTAGGTAACGGATGTGTAAGGACATAATATAAAATCTCAAATCTAAAATCTAAAATCTAAAATTCCTCAATCCCATGAGCCTTTCCGCTTTCGACCTGATCGTGCTAACCTGCAAATCTCTGCTTGGCAACCCCTTACGTTCTGGTTTAACCACCTTGGGAGTGTTTATGGGTGTAGCAGCGGTGAGTGCAACGCTTCAAGTTGGCAACATCAGTCGCGCCGTGATAGAAAAGCAACTAGCAGAACGGGAAGCTCCTCAAGTTAACATATATGCGGACGAACTGAAGTTAGACGACCTAGAATTCTTGCGACAGCGGCTGACGGGTTTAAAAGCAATTAGTGCGGCTCAGTGGATGTACCCTTCTCAAACAGTGTTTCGAGATCGGCTGGTTGAGCCTTTTATATATGCTGTTACGTTAGACCATTTTCTCACATCTGGTAAGCAAAAGATCGCAGGGCGTTTTTTTACTCCAGCCGATTTTGATAACTATCGACCTGTAGTAGTAATCGATCTATTTCTGGCCGAAAAACTTTTCCAAGGCGAAGATGCGATCGGTCAGCGCATTTATGCAGAAGGCAGACCCTACATCGTTGTGGGAGTAGTGCCGATCGAAGCAGGTGCGATCGTACAGCCAAAGATTCAGTCTACTATCGTACCCATCCAATTACAGAAAAATCAAGCAGCTATCAATAGGGAAAATATTGTCCAAACTACGATAAATAAGCAATCCCCTCAAACAGTTATTCAATCTCCAAATCCTTCATCAGAGTCTCCCATTCCTACACCTAAAACTACTTTACAGACACCTGTTGCTACTGCTTCACAACAAGATCCAAATATTACTATATCAAAAGAAGTTTCCGAACAGGAAAAAGAACCAGCGCAAATCAATCTTCAGGGTAAGTTGCCATCGTCAAATATCCAAACAAATCTAATTACAGAACATAAACTTTATCATCACTTACCAGTTGGTGTAAATCCTCAAACTGAATCTGAAGTAAGCAAACAAGCGGCTCAGTTATTTCCCACAAATACAAAGCAGAACCGACAAGAATCGCCTGCATCTAAACGAAGGCTAGAATTGAGGCTTCCTGATGTTGTTGTTTTGGCTTTGCAAAATAACAGAGACATCAAGAATGCCTATTTAGAAAGAATAGCACAACGACAAGACCTGGAAGTAGCTGAAAGTAAATTTAAACCAACTTTTACACCTGCTGTAGGGGTGTCAGTCGATCGCGCCGAGTCAGGTGGAATTGTTAGAAGCACTGGTAATGTCGGTGTTTCAGCAAGCGTTGAATTAAGGCTTCCTTCTGGCGGAGATATCAGTTTTGGATGGCAAGCTTCCGCGCCAAACTCTAGCAGCAATCTTTTAAATGTTAGTGGTGTAAATTCGGTTGGCCAAAATTTACAGCTAAGGTTTAATCAACCTTTGTTGAGAGGTGCGGGACTAAATGTTAATCGAGCTTCGGTTGAAATTGCTCGATTGGCTGAGAAAGGAAATATCTTAGCTTTGAGAACAACTTTAATCGATACAGTTACTTCGGCTATTTTGGTTTATCGGCAGTTACTTCAGGCTCAAGAACAACTGAAAATTGAGGAGCTATCTCTTCAAAGTGCTAAAGAATTCTTGGAAATTAACCAAGTTTTGATTGAGGCTGGTAGGGTGGCACCAGTGGATCTCGTGCAAAATCAAACGTCGATTGCGAATCAGCAAGTCAGTTTATTATCTGCTAGAAATAATCTGGAAACTTTCCAGCTTAATTTGCTGAAAATCTTAGATATAGACCCGAAGATAGATATTGTGGCTGTAGAAAATTTAGCGGCTAAACCTCTAAATTTAGATTTAGATAAACTCAGGGAAATAGCCTTACAAAATAGGGCAGATTATTTACAAGCACAATTGAGGCTGGATAGAACTAAATTTGAGCAGTTGATAGCAGAAAATAATAAACGGTGGAATCTGGATTTTGTGGCAAGTTACGGTAATGAAATAGACAGCACAAACCAAGTTAGTGCGGGACTAGCTTTCACTCGTACTTTTGGCGATCGCACTTTGGAACAAGCTGTGGTGCGAAGCCGAGTAAACCTCCAACAAGCCGAGAATAATTTGCGGGAGTTTCGCGAAACTTTAAACTTAGAATTAATAGATGAAGTTAAAAATGTGAATTTAAGTTTTGAGCAGGTTAAGCTTGCTCAACAAGCTAGAGAGTTAGCAGAAAAAAAACTAAATATAGAAAAAGAAAAGCTGAGGTTAGGTAGGTCGCAAATTTTCCAAGTTTTAAGTTTTCAGGATGATTTAGTAGCGGCAAAAAATACCGAATTGAATGCCATCATAGATTATCTCAATGCTTTAACTCGCCTCGATAAAACCGTGGGGACTACGCTAGAAACTTGGCAAGTTACAATAGAAACTAAGTAGGTGGGCGTAAATAAACTCAACTCCCAGAAACCCGGTTTCTTGGAGAAACCGGGTTTCTTTGGGCTTGAAGTTTTACGTTTAATTATGCCCACCTACTTAGATCGAGTTTTGCATAATTTCGATCGGGAAAAGAAAACGTAATCGCAATCAACGCCCCTATTTTCACAGAACAGTTCTACCATAGTCAGTGTACCCCGGCCAAACCTTTTGCAGCTACACATATAAAACCGGATCGGTTTATCCTACAGCAAACTGAGCAGAATCAACAGATGAACCAAGTAGATTACCTCCGTATCAGCTTAATCGATCGCTGCAATTTCCGGTGTCAGTATTGTATGCCGGAAGGAGCGGAGCTAGACTATATCTTGCAGCAACAGCTGTTGACCGATCGCGAACTGCTGACACTGCTGAAGGAAGTTTTTATCCCTGTGGGGTTTACCCGATTTCGCCTGACTGGGGGTGAGCCGCTGCTGCGTCCGCGTGTTGTAGAGTTGGTAAGGGCGATCGCATCTCTTCCCCAAACCCAAGACCTCTCAATGACTACGAATGGGTTTTTACTCGCTGGGATGGCGCAAGATTTGTACGATGCTGGTTTGCGGCGAATTAATATCAGTCTCGATTCCCTCGATGCCGAAACTTTTGATAAAATTATTGGCAATCGCAGTCGATCGCGCTGGCAGCAGGTTTGGAATGGGATACAAGCTGCTTATCGGGTCGGATTTGACCCCCTCAAGCTCAATGTAGTGCTGATTCCAGGAGTGAACGATCGCGAAGTTCTCGATTTAGCAGCTCTGACTCTTGACAGAGAATGGCACGTTCGGTTTATTGAATTTATGCCGATCGGCAATGCAGATTTGTTTGGCTCTAGCGGCTGGGTGTCTTCCGAAGAATTGCGCCAACAAATTCGCGCCCGTTGGGGCTTGACAGAATCGCAAATTCGTGGTAACGGCCCCGCCGATGTGTTTAAGATACCGGGAGCCAAGGGAACGTTAGGATTTATCAGTCAGATGTCCGAGTGTTTTTGCGATCGCTGTAATCGGATGCGCCTTTCAGCAGATGGCTGGTTGCGTCCCTGTCTGTTGAACGAAGCCGGACAGATTGACCTAAAAAGCTCACTTAGAGCCGGAGTTAGCACAACCGAGTTATGCTCTAGCGTGCGTGAGTTACTGGCAATTAAACCAGAGATTAACTTCAAGCAACGCTATTCAGGCAGCGCTGGTACTTACACCCGCACCATGTCGCAAATCGGTGGCTGAAATAATTTCAGATTTTAGATTTTAGATTCAATCCAAAATCTAAAATCCAAAATCTAAAATCGTTAAGCTTGCCGTGAGTAGTACTCAACAATCAGCAATTCATTAACTTGTAGCGCCACCCATTCGCGCTCAATCACACCATTCACCTTGCCAACGAGCTTGTTCTTATCAAACTCAAGATGATTGGGTAGGTTGGCCAAACCGGGGTATTGCAGGTTAGCTTCTACCAGCTTGCGGGAGTGTTCCTTGTCTCTGACGGCAATAACTTCTCCCGCTCTGCAACTGTAGCTGGGAATGTTCACCACACGACCGTTAATCGTAATGTGACCGTGATTTACCAGCTGACGGGCTGCTGGTATAGTGGGAGCCATACCCATACGGAAAACCGTGTTATCCAGGCGCATTTCCAGCAATTGCAGCAGCACTTGTCCGGTTGAGCCGGTAACGCGACGGGCTCTACGCACGTAGCGAAGGAGCTGTCTTTCTGTTAAACCATAGTTAAAGCGAAGCTTTTGCTTTTCTTCTAAACGGATGGCATACTCAGAGCGCTTCTTGCGGTTCTGACCGTGCTGACCTGGGGGGTAGGCTCGTCTTGCGGACTTACGGGTTAAGCCGGGTAAGTCACCCAAACGACGAACTATTCTGAGGCGTGGGCCTCTATATCGGGACATTCCGCTTCCTCTCTAAACCTTTATCAAATAATAGCCAGACTTTCTAGTATCGCAAAGTTTTACCAAAAATATCAATAAGGCGGTAAAATTTGTGCGATCGCATGACCCTCTACTTAAATCTGGAAACAGCACTTAAGCAAGGTTACTCGATCGAGCAAGAATCCCCAACATCTTAAAGTTGGGAAAGTCAATAGAATTTAGACCCGCAAAAATTTGTCAAAGTAAAACCATTATGGGAATGCGTTTGGGCAATAAATCGTTTCGTTTAATTGGCTTTTGGGCCACGCCGCTTTGGACGCTGCTGTCGCTGACAGTTGTGATGCCCAGCAAACCTGCTGAGGCAGTTTACCGCAATAATTTCCAACTGTGCGCCTCGGAGTTGTTGCGTGGTGGTATATCTGCTGCTACCGCAGCAGACGCCTGTGCGGCATCGCTCTATCCTAAAGACTTAACCATCTGCGTTACTCAGATTTACCAGCAGACGAACATCGCGGCCCTTGATGCCCTTTCCACTTGTACAAAGGTGCGCCGTCCCCGCGATTTGGCAACTTGCGTGGTGAACATCAGTAACCGCACCCAAAACTCACCTGCGCCAGATGTTTTGGATAACTGCCGCCGCAGTCTTTTGCCGGTACGTTTTGCTGAGTGCGTGGTGGGATTGAATCGCGAAGTAGATTTTTCTGTGGGTCAAGTGATGGGAACCTGTATTGATGCCAGCGATCGGCCCCAGGACTTCTACCCCCCTGGTGTAGTACCAAGGCGGACTTCGCCACCCGATCGGCCAATATTGGTGCCCCCGAATGCACCGCCGGTTGGGCCAACGAGATTGCCAGTGGTGCCGATCGAGCCGCGAGGTTTCTAAAGAATCTTGGCTTTTACGGCTTTGGCAAATGCTTGTGATAATTTATTGGTCAGATACAAAATGGTGCGATCGTAAGTAGTTAGTAGATGCAGTTGCACAGGGAAAAGGGAAAGAGATCTTGTTTTACCTTTTCCCTTTTCTCCATCCCCACCAACTTACGATCGCACCCGGTGCCTACTTTCATAACCTATAGTCCAAAAATCATATCAGCTTCTTGCAATGCACCCTAAACACACTATTAAAAAGTCAAAAGTGAAAAGTAAAAAGGTAAAAGAAAGAGGGAAAAAAGATATCTCAGTTTTGTCTAGTGCCCTTTGCTTTTTACCTGCCAAAGCCGCATCCTATCTGGCCCTAAGTCTAATAGTCCTGACTGGAAACCTGTATACTGAAGCGCTGAAAGCTCAGACGATTACCCCGACTCCAAGCCAAATACCCAACCCGATTCTCCCCACACCGCAGCCTCTGCCTGAGCTTGCCCCACTACCGCCGCCTTCGGAACTTCTGCAACCGCCCGCCCCCTCGACTCCCACAGTTCCAGAACAACTTCCCAGTAACCTTCCTAACGCCATCAAAGTTGAACGCTACGAGATTGTCGGTAGCACTGTGTTCAGCCGCGAAGAGTTTGACAAAGTACTGGCTCCTTTCGTCGGGTCAGTTTCCTTTGCCCAGCTGCTTCAGGCTCGTTCTGCGGTGACTAAGCTATACGTTGACAATGGGTATATCACTTCTGGTGCTTTTATCCCGCCCCAAGAGCTTACAGGTGGCACAGTCAAAATTCAAGTGGTGGAAGGTGCTGTAGAAGAAATCAGAGTCAACGGTAGTGGGCGTTTGAATCCCAACTATGTGCGATCGCGCGTAGCCCTGGGCACCAACAAACCCCTAAAGGTCAGCCGCCTGCTGGAATCCTTGCAAATACTGCAACTCAACCCCTTAATCAGAAATATCTCCGCAGAACTATCAGCGGGATCGCGTCCTGGATTAAGTGTGCTGGAAGTAACAGTACGACCGGCCAGAACCGAAGATGTTCAAATCACCCTCGATAACGGTCGTGCCCCCAGCGTGGGTACCTTCCGCCGGGGCATAGCCTTTACCGAAGCCAATTTGCTGGGACAGGGAGATACCCTAACCGTGTCCTACGCCAACACCCTGGGCAGCCACGAAGTAGACGCCAGCTACATCTATCCCGTAAATGCCCACAACGGCACCGTCCGTCTCAGCGTCGGCTTCACCAAAAGCAGCATCATCGAGGAACCCTTCGACCAAGTGGACATTGAGGCGGTTTCCCGCGATTACGAGCTGACGTACCGCCAGCCAATTATTCAAACTCCTACCCAAGAATTCGCCCTTGGTTTGACCGCTTCTAGACGCGAGAGTAAGACTTTCCTTTTAGATGAACCTTTCCAGCTTTCCCCAGGCGCTGACGACGAAGGACGCACCAGCATCTCAGCGATCAGGTTTTTCCAGGAATGGACCCAGCGAGGCAGTCGTTCTGTCTTTGCTGCTAGGTCGCAGTTCAATTTCGGAATAGGTGCCTTTGATGCCTCGATTAACGAACGTTTTCCCGATAGCCGATTTGTCGGTTGGCGGGGACAGGCTCAGTGGTTGCGCCTGCTAGGCTCCTCAGAAAACCAAGCCTCCAGTTCTCCTGTACTGTTGCTCCGCGCAGATATGCAGTTAGGCGATCGCGCCCTGTTACCATTGGAGCAGATCGGTTTGGGCGGCTTTGATAGCGTGCGGGGATACCGCCAAGACACCTTGCTAACCGATAACGGCGTTTTTGCTTCTGCCGAAGTCCGATTTCCGGTTTACCGTCTCCGCGATCGGCAAGGTGTTTTGCAAATCATCCCGTTTGTTGATGTGGGCAAAGGGTGGAACAGTTCTGGAAGATTAAATCCAGACCCCAATACCCTGGCTGCCGTCGGACTTGGCTTACAGTGGCAAATGGGTGACAAGCTGCGGGCTCGCATAGATTATGGCATCCCGCTAATTCATATTAATGACACCGATAGGACTTTGCAGGAAAAGGGGTTGTATTTTTTCTTGCAATATAATCCGTTCTGACGAAGCGCCACAAGATTTTGTAGAGGCGAACGCGAGTGCGTGCCGTAGGCATTAGCATTCCGTGCAAAATATAAGCTTTGCGAGTGGGTGAGGTACAGGCAAGCTGTAGGGGCCATTTTGGCAGATAATTTCTGGTTCTCAGACAAGAATAATGGCAAAACCCGCCCCTACGAACGCGCTTAATAATTCGCCTTTTCATATCTGCGGAACGGAGCATTCATCCCTTTTCATATGCGGTAAAAAATTAACCAACGATGAAAACAGCCAATTTCAGGATATCGCTTATTTACTGCCGATCCAACCGAACAGGATATCAAACCAAAAATGTTAGTTGGTGACCGAAAGCAGTATATAATAAAGTATGGCTAAAATTTTAGTTCTATCTTTAATAAAATTGCTAAAAGTTTCGGTCGCGCTGGTCGCGCTAGCCTACGCATCCGCCTGTCTATATCTTTTTTTCTGGCAGAATCACTTCATCTTTTTCCCATCTTCTATAATTGAAATAACGCCTGCTACTTTTGCCAGCTTTGAGGATGTTTGGTTGCCAGTATTAAACAGTCCCGGCCAAGTCGAACGCATTCATGGCTGGTGGATTCCCGGAAAAGGGCAAAGAACACTATTATATCTGCATGGTAATGGGATTAATATAGGAGCCAATGTCGCTCATGCGATTCGGTTACATAAGCTGGGGTTTTCAGTACTGTTAATTGATTATCGCGGTTACGGACGCAGCGAAGGCAAATTTCCCACCGAAAAAAGTGTCTATCGGGATGCAGAAACTGCTTGGAATTATTTAATTAAAGAACGGCAAATTTCGCCAAAAGATATTTTTATTTACGGTCATTCTCTGGGAGGTGCGATCGCGATCGATCTAGCAGTGCAACATCCAGACGCAGCAGCGTTAATCGTGCAAAGCTCGTTTACCTCAATGGGTCAAATGGTGAATGAAAGACCCACTTTTAGGATATTTCCGACAAATCTAATTCTTCGCCAGCGGTTTGATTCTATTCGTAAAGTCCGTTTGCTGAAAATGCCTGTCCTTTTCATTCACGGTATGGACGACAGTGTGGTACCATATAGGATGAGTCAAATGCTGTTTGCTGCGGCTCCCGAACCCAAACAATTGTTCCTCGTTCCCAAGGCAGACCATAATAATGTAGCTGACATCGCGGGGGTCAAATATCTTCAAACTGTTCAAAAGTTCGTTCTATTGGCAGCGCCTAAAACTAACAAATAACAACTAAAAATCCTATGTCTTTTATTGGTTTACACACTCACAGCGATTATAGCCTACTTGATGGAGCCAGTCAGTTACCCGATCTGGTAGACCGAGCCGTAGCGTTAGGTATGCCTGCGATCGCACTCACAGATCACGGCGTCATGTACGGTGCGATCGAACTGATCAAAGTTTGTCGCACCAAAAACATCAAGCCGATAATCGGTAACGAAATGTATGTAGTAAATGGCGACATTGAGAAACAAGAACGAGGTCGAAAAAAATATCACCAAATCGTATTAGCTAAAAATCAACAAGGATATAAAAATTTAGTCAAGCTAACAACCATTTCTCATCTCAAAGGTGTGCAAGGAAAAGGTATATTTTCTCGTCCTTGCATTAACAAAGAATTGCTCGAACAATACCGCGAAGGACTGATTGTCACCAGCGGTTGTCGAGCCGGGGAAGTACCGCAGTTTATTCTTCAAGGTAAACTGAAAGAAGCACGCGATTGCGCCAAATGGTACAAAGAATTGTTTGGCGACGATTATTATTTAGAAATCCAAGATCACGGTTATCTGGAAGACAGAATTATTAATGTCGAAATAGTTAAAATAGGCAAAGAATTAGAAATAAAAGTTGTAGCGACAAACGACTCCCATTTTACAGAATGCTCTGATGTAGAAGCTCACGATGCGCTGCTTTGCATTAACACTAAGCAGTTAATTAGTGATGAAAAACGAATGCGGTATAGCGGTACTGAATATCTTAAATCCGCTGAGGAGATGGCGCATTTATTCCGGGATCACTTACCTGATGATGTCATTCAAAATGCGATCGGCAATACCCAGGAAGTAGCTAACAAAGTAGAACCATACAACATCTTAGGTGAAGCTCGACTTCCAGACTATCCCGACGTTCCAGCGGGTCACACGCCAGATACCTACCTCCAGGAAAAAGCCTGGTCAGGACTCCTAGAAAGATTAAATACTAAATCCCGCACGGACATCAATCCCGTTTACAAAGAACGGCTAGAATACGAACTGACAATGATCGAGCGCATGGGATTTTCCACTTATTTTCTAGTGGTTTGGGATTACATCAAATACGCCAGAGATAACCAAATTCCCGTTGGGCCGGGTCGCGGTTCAGCCGCCGGTTCTCTTGTCGCTTATGTTCTGAAAATTACTAATATCGATCCAGTTCACCACGGACTTCTGTTTGAGCGTTTTTTGAATCCAGAACGTAAATCAATGCCAGATATTGATACAGATTTCTGTATCGAAAAACGGGATGATGTGATTAAATACGTCACCAATAAATATGGCGCAGATAGGGTAGCGCAGATCATTACATTTAACCGCCTAACTTCCAAAGCGGTTTTAAAAGATGTCGCCAGAGTCTTGGATATTCCCTACAAAGAATCCGATGAAATGGCAAAGTTAATCCCGGTAGTGCGAGGGAAACCGACTAAACTAAAGGTGATGATTTCAGATCAAACACCAGCGCCAGAATTTAAAGATAAATACGACAACGACGATAAAGTACGCCGCTGGGTTGATATGGCGATGCGGATTGAAGGAACTAACAAAACTTTTGGCGTACACGCTGCTGGTGTAGTGATTTCCGCACAACCTCTGGATGAAGTTGTACCGCTACAAAAGAATAACGACGGTTCTGTAATTACTCAGTATTTCATGGAAGATTTGGAATCGCTGGGTTTGTTAAAGATGGATTTTCTGGGGTTAAGAAACTTGACGATTATCCAAAATACGATTGATTTGATTTGGCAAACTCATGGTCATAAAATCAATCCAGATGAAGTAACTGATGAGGAAAGAAAGACTTATAAAATATTATCGAAAGGCGAACAAAACAAAAGACCAAGAGGTGTTGAAAATACGTATAAGAAGTTAGAAGCAGGAGATTTAGAAGGAATTTTTCAATTGGAGTCTTCTGGAATGCTTGATGTGGTGGCAAAACTGAAGCCGTCAAGTATAGAAGATATTTCCTCGATTTTAGCGCTCTATCGACCGGGGCCATTGGATGCTGGTCTGATTCCTAAGTTTATTGACCGGAAGCACGGTCGAGAGGCGATCGAATACGAAGATAAAGCTTTAGAGCCGATTCTCAATGAAACTTATGGAATCATTGTTTATCAAGAGCAAATTATGAAAATTGCTCAAGATTTAGCTGGGTATTCTTTGGGTCAAGCCGATCTATTAAGGCGCGCAATGGGAAAAAAGAAATCGGATGAAATGCAGAAGCAAAGGGAGGCGTTTATTGAGGGTTCAACTAAGAATGGAATAAAAAAAATAATTGCCGATAAACTATTCGATCAAATGGTTTTGTTCGCGGAATATTGCTTTAACAAATCCCATTCAACCGCTTACGCCTATGTGACATATCAAACAGCATATTTAAAAGCAAATTATCCGGAAGAATATATGTCGGCGCTGCTGACGGCTAATAGCGATGACCAAGATAAGGTGAAAAAATATATCGGCAACTGTCAAGTATTGGGAATTACGGTAGAAGGGCCAGATATTAATCGATCCCAGATAAATTTTACGCCGTCTAAGGGCAAGATTTTGTTTGGATTGTCAGCAGTCAAAACTGTGGGAGAGGGCGCGATCGAGAATATTTTGGCAGCGCGTCAAGGAGGGCCATTTACATCTCTGCCGGATTTGTGCGATCGCATTAACCTCCACACCGTCAACAGCCGCGCCTTGGAATCCCTGATCAAATGCGGTGCGTTGGATAGTATCAGCGCCAACCGGAAACAATTAATCGAATATTTACCATTAGTTGTAAGTTGGACGCAGAAAAGTAAAGAAATATCCGAACAACCCACACTTTTCGATCTTGGTTCGGTGAGAAGTCCAGCGCCCAAAGTACCAGAGGTAGATGATTTTCCTCTGAAAGAAAAGTCGGAGTTTGAACAAGAACTGCTGGGCTTTTATTTATCTTACCATCCTCTTAAATCGGCGGAGAAAGTAGCGAAACGGGAGGGGATTGAGCCTATTAATCTCAGCGAGATCGACGAGTATATCCGCAAGGGAAATGTAATTGCGATCGTGATGCTCAAAGAAGTCAAGCAGATCGTGACTAAGAAAGATGGACGCATGATGGCTATTCTCCAAATTGAAGATTTAGAGGGTCAACAAGCGCCTGCGGTAGTATTTCCGGACACCTATGAAAAAATTAGTTCATTGCTGGTAACAAACACCGCTGTCATTCTCTTTGGTAAGGTAGGTCGAGATCAAAAGGATGAACAAACCCAGCTGATTGTAAATGACGCCAAACCCCTGGAAGCGGAAAATTTGACAGAGGAAATATCGCCGCCACTAGAAGACGATCTAGAACTCATCGTGATGCTGCAACTGACACTACAGCAAGTCAACGACGAAGAACAACTTGAGCGTTTAAAAGATTTTTTGGAAGAATACTCAGGCGAGACAGGCAGAGTAAAAGTTCCGGTGATGGCAATTGTAGCAGGTCAAGACAATCGTCAATTGGTTAGCTTCGGACAAAATTTCTGGGTGCAAGACCCTCAAGGTGCTGTCTCGCGCCTTAAGGACGCAGGGTTTCCAGCTTGCACCCAACCTCCCATTTCACTTTAATTAACCAAAACTTTGCCAGATTTTGATAGTATTATCCCAACTGCCACTGGCAAGTATCTGTCCATCGACACTCATAGCTAGGGAATTAACTGGGTTGGTATGTTGTTCCAAAGTATCGATCGCTTCTCCGGTGGCTAGATTCCAAACTTTGATCGTCTTGTCGCTGCTGCCGCTAATAATAGTTTGTCCATCGGGGGTGATGAGAACGCAATTTACTGCGCCTGAATGTCCGGAAAAACTGCGGATATTTTCGCCATTATTGGCATTCCACAGTTTAATTGTCTTGTCCTTAGAGGCGCTGACAAGCATTTTCCCATCTGGGTTAAAAGCAACAGAATGAATTGAATTCAAATGCCCTTTGAGGGTAAAAAGCAATGCGCCGGTAGTTAAATTCCACAGTTTGATTTGGTTGTCAAGACCGCCGCTGGCGAGGATAGGCTGATTAGGCGCGATCGCAACCGATTTAATTATTCCCGCCGCCCCCGATAGGGTGCGGATCTGTGCCCCATTTTGTAGTTTCCAAACTTTGATAGTTCGGTCTTCGCTACCGCTAGCTAGGATTTGTCCGTTGGAGCTGATGGCAACAGAAGTAACATCTCTATTATGCTCGTTTAAGGTATGAAGGAGCTTTCCAGAGTAAAGATCCCAAATTTTTACTGTATCGTCATCACCGCAGCTGACGAGGATTTTTCCATCTGGGCTAATAGCGAGGGAATTAATAGCTTTGGCGTGTCCAGTGAGAGTTTGCAGCAATTCTCCACTCTGGAGGTTCCAAATCATAATTTTGTCGTCGAGACTGCCGCTAGCAAGAAGTTGCTTGTTGGGGCTAATGGCAACTGCCATTACCCAGGATGAATGTCCGCTTAAAGTATTTATACATTTCCAAAGCTTACCTGCAAACTTAGAACTAGGAAGTTTAGATGGGATAGGGCTAGAAGTAAAATGCTTAGAAATAGTAGGTTGGGAAGTGAGTTGACTGGTGATATTATTGTTAAAATTACTGGGTCTGGAGGCTGGCGGTTTGGAAGTTGGGGGTGGGCTAACTCTGCCTGGTTGTGTGGGTATTGTAGCTGTTGAAATTGAAGGTTGGGAAAGATGAGAATTTAGGTCTTGCAGCACCTGTTGTGCTGATTGGTAACGTTGGTTAACTAAATCTTGTAGCATTTTGTCTAAAATCTGCCCCAAGCGATCGCTGACTACTCTCCCTTTTTTGAGCAGATGGTCTTTCCATATCCAACGACCATCGAGGGGATTGTAGAGATGATCGGGTTTGGTTTGGGTCATCAGAAATATGCAGGTTGCGCCTAAACTGTAGATGTCGCTGGCGGGATATACTTGACCGCTTCGCAGTTGTTCTAGGGGTGCATATCCTTCTGTGCCAATTCTTGTGCCCGGTTGAGCGTTCGATGTTTCTGTGATCTGTTTGGCAATTCCAAAATCAATCAGCACCAATTTGCCATCTATCTGACGGCGGATTATATTGGTTGGTGTAATATCCCGGTGAATTACTTGGCGATCGTGGATAAATTTTAGAATTGGCAAGATATCCAGCAAAAGTTCTCGGATTTTTTCTTCGCCAAATGCTCCCTGCCGCTGCAATTCTTGGAATAAATTCGGCCCTTCAATAAACTGCTGTACCAGATACAGGCGTTTGTCATGCTCGAAGTAAGCTAGCAGGGTGGGAATTTGGGGATGTTCTCCCAGCTGATGAAGTCGAACTGCTTCTTGGTTGAAGAGTGCGATCGCTTTTTCTAGAGATTTGGTTCCTTGCGTTTGGGGCGAAAATTGCTTAATTACGCAGCTGGTTTGCAGCATATCTTCATCGACTGCTAGGTAGGTTCTGCCAAAACCTCCCTGACCGATCGGTCGGATGACCCGGTAGCGGTTTCTCAGCAGTGGTTCTATTTTCATCCCACAGCTTTGGCAAAATTTGGTATCTTTACTATTCAGAGGTTGCTGACAACTGGGATTAATACAGCAAATCATATTGGCAAGGGAGCGGAGGAGCAGAGGCGCAGAGGTAGGGGGAGCAAGAGAGAAGGATTTCTTATTTTACTTTACTTTTTGTCGCACTTAGATTTTCTCTTTTGGCGATCGTTCGATCTCCATCACCGCTCGTCTGAAGCCTAGCACAACCAAAATATTGGCGATCGTCAAGAAGAACTCCGCGCCGCCATGCAGCCAATCGACATCAGCTAAAGACTTCCCATCAGCAATTTTGGCATAAATCCCGGCAGGGATAGTGACGCCGACAAACACCAACGTCATGTAAAATCCAATCAAGGCTAAACGCGGCGTTTGTCCCGAACGGGTGAGAAACCACAAGAAACCCAGGTAGGGAAATAGAGATAAGCCGAACAGGGCCTCTTTGGAAATATGGAAGTTCAACCATGAAGGATAAATCATGAGTTTGCCTTCTCTCTTACTGAACGCCAAATCCACCAGCCAGCCATCAAAAGGGTGAAGTTACCCACCATTGTCATGGTAGCTTGTAGGGTGACGAGCCATTCCAGAGATTCAAGGTTATCGAAAAAATGCCAGGTACAGGCACACATGGCACCGATCAACGCTGGCAGCATGGCTAGTGACAAAGCCCACCAAGCTCGGTTCCCGCTGACTTCGCCGTAAGTCCAGATCGCCCAAATGGCGGCTATCCACTCGATCACGCTGGAAATATGGATAATCCAGGTCGGAATTGAAAGCGCGTGCATCAATAATTACACAAAACAGATATTATTAATAATTTTACCCTTGTAGCTCCCGGTTTTATCTTCAAAAACGGGTATTTCCGGCTCTTGGGTTTGGCGATCGCATTTTTCGGAGCGGTTCATCTCCAATTAATCCTGGCAAATAGTTAATTCCACAGGATTAGACAACTTAATCTGAGCGTAAATTTCTCCTGTACCCTCCTGTTTTAGGTCTTCAATGTAACCAGATTGTTCGAGTTGAGCTTCTCTTAAGCTATCGAAAGGCCCAAAGTAGTAGATACAGTAAGGTTCTTTAGTAATAATCTCTAGCCACCAAAACATTTACTACCTTCCCTTTTTTTATTGATTTTAGGCAAGATTTTTTCCTTTTTCTGCAAACCTTGCTCAGGCCCAGCGCTGACCGATGACAAAACCAATCATTATTAAGAGAATGATTAAACAGATGTGATATTATCTTGGCAATTATGCCTCAGCCAGAAAGGAAAAACTGATAACAAGAATACATTTACGAAAAATATGGGACAGATGCGGGCGGTCTTGTGCGGCTACTACGGGAAAGGCAATGGGGGGGATGAAGCGTTGCTAGCCTCGCTGCTGCAAATGTTACCGGCTGACGTGACGCCCTTGGTTCTTTCTGGCAAGCCAAGAGAAACACGCGATCGCTACAATGTGGAAAGCTGCGATCGCATGGCACCCGCCCAAGTTCTCCAAGCGCTACGCCGATCGGATGTCCTGATTTGGGGCGGCGGTAGTCTGATGCAAGATGTTACCAGTGCCGCTAACCCATTTTACTACGGCGGATTGATGGGATTAGCTCAGCAGATGGGCTTAACAACGATCGCTTGGGCACAGGGAATTGGCCCTTTGAAACGTCGCCTGACTCGTTCTGTGGCGCGACGAGTATTTGCAGGTTGCTCGGCAGTGAGCGTGCGCGATCGGGCCAGTGCTGCCCTATTATTAGATTGGGAAATTCCCTCAAGGCTTGCTCCAGATCCGGTATGGGCGTTAGACTCCTTACCAGTCAAGGGTCTGTGGGACTTACCGGCACCCAGAGTAGCAGTGACATTGCGATCGCATCCCCAACTTACATCCGCCCGACTTGCCAACTTAACTCGTGCCTTAATTCACTTTCAAAAAGCAACTCAAACCTGTATTTTATTAGTGCCGTTTCAGAAATCTCAAGACTTAGCTATTGCCCAGTCAATTCACTCGAACTTACCCGATTCCAGCCATATTATCGCGCCAGAAAACCCCAGGCAGTTGAAAGGCTTGTTTCGAGGCGTGGAAATGGCGATCGGTATGCGTTTGCATAGTTTAATTATGGCAGCAGCAGCAGAATGTCGCTGTTTCGCCCTTAGCTACGACCCCAAAGTTAATCAATTGATGGAAGAATTGGCAATGCCGGGATGGGATTTATCTCAAATCCCAGATGACCCCAACTCGATCTGTCAAACTTGGTTAGAATGTTATGCTAATGGTGATGCGTTAGCGCCCGCTCAAATTGAATCTTTAGTAGACCGAGCTTTGATTCATCGCGATTTGTTAAATCAAGTTCTAGTTGCAAATTGATTTGGTAAGTTGTTGCGCTTTAGCGCTAAAGCGCAACAACTTACCTACGACCAGAAATTATATAACTGGCAACTTGAGTTAATTATTAAGATAAGTTAGACAGTATCCACCCATACGGGGTCTGCCGTCCGTTTTGATGCCAATGACTGAGAAACATAATGCTGAGGAACCGTTAGCTGATTCTCCGCAATTGAGCGAACCGACTGGGGCGTTAGATAATTCCCGGACAAACCCCATTGCTGATGTCTGGAACAATGCCACGATGAGCTTGATGCGATTGTTACCTGTCGATCGCGTAGCGCAGACGGTTGTAAACTGGTTTAGTGTCAGCGACGATCGGGTGGCAGAGATTTTGGAGACTGTTCGAGCCGAATTGCCAACGACACAAGCGCTGCTGATTGGTAAGCCACAGGCTGGAAAAAGTTCGATCGTGCGGGGACTGACGGGAGTTTCGGCCCAGATTGTCGGTCAGGGATTTCGTCCTCACACGCAACACACGGAACGTTATGCTTATCCTTCCAACGATTTGCCGTTGCTGATTTTTACAGATACGGTGGGACTGGGGGATGTCAAACAGGACACGGAAACAATTATTCAGGAATTGATTGGAGATCTGCAACAAGAAAGTCGCGGTGCTAGAGTTCTGATTCTGACTGTCAAAATTAATGATTTTGCGATCGACACTTTGCGACAAATTGCCCAGCAGCTGCGTCAGCGGTATCCAGATATTCCTTGTCTGCTGGTAGTTACCTGTTTGCATGAGGTTTATCCTCCCGGTACGGAGGATCATCCTGTCTATCCACCAGATTATGAGGAACTCAATCGAGCTTTTGCGGCGATTCAACAAGCTTTTGCGGGATTGTACGATCGCGCTGTGTCGATCGACTTTACACTGGAAGAGGACGGCTACACGCCAGTATTTTACGGCTTAGAGGCGCTGAGAGATTCCCTGGCTGACTTACTCCCAGAAGCTGAAGCGCGTGCGATTTATCAGTTATTGGATAACGAAGCTGGTAACCAAATTGGCAATCTCTACCGGGATGTCGGACGCCGTTACATTTTGGCATTTTCCATTATGGCAGCTGCGTTGGCGGCTGTACCCCTGCCGTTTGCTACGATGCCTGTGCTGACTGCGTTGCAAGTATCGATGGTGGGGCTGTTGGGTAAATTATACGGGCAAACGTTGACGCCATCTCAGGCTGGGGGTGTTGTAAGTGCGATCGCAGGTGGCTTCTTAGCACAAGCAGTGGGACGGGAGTTGGTCAAATTCTTACCTGTTTTCGGGAGTGCGATCGCAGCTTCCTGGGCAGCTGCCTACACTTTAGCACTCGGTGAAGGAGCTTGTGTTTATTTCGGTGATTTGATGGGTGGCAAAAAACCCGATCCCAAGCAAATTCAGTCTGTGATGAAAGAAGCGTTTAAGTCAGCGCAAGAACGGTTTAGAGGGATTAAAAGTTAAAAGTTGGGATAGCAATGTAGGTTGGGTTGAGGAACGAAACCCAACTTCGACGTCTAAGTTGTTGGGTTTCGCTTTGCTCAACCCAACCTACAAATAGATTAACTGAACTCCCAGAAACCCGGTTTCGCAGGAGTTACCGAGTTTCTAAGGGCGGTAGTTGTTGGGGTTTTCAACTATTAACCCTTCACTTGCTGCTGCTGCATTCAACTCATCGTCAGCAGACACAAATATCGCAGGGTGCAAACTGTTAGCTACACAGAGAGCATTTATCTCAAGACCTACTGCTAACTGAACTGCGTCATAACCTCGTAATCCATAGGTTTCAGCTAATGCCATTGCCGAATTGATTATGTTGTCTGCTATCTCGACAACTTGATACTCAAAGCGTAGGTCATTCTTGAACTGATTGCACGCTGCCGTCCTGTCTGTAGCGCTGATACTTCCCCCACGTGCCCGTCGTGTAATTGCAGCGACAATCTCAACACCTGTAATGGCGGCAATCACTATGTCGTTGTTCAACGCAGGGTCGAACAAAGTTAAAACCCATGTTGAACCACTTTCACTGATGTAGCGTTTGACCAGCGCACTGCTATCTACAAAATAAGTTGCCATCTAGCGGCGTTCCTCAATAATTGTCTCAGAAACAGGCTTACCCTGTACCTGAATTAGTCGCCGTTCAGTTTGCCGACTGTAAGAGGGCTGCTTGACTTGTTTAACTAAGCCAGAATTTAATAGTGCTTGGTGAAATTTTGTTTGTAGAGTGGCTTTTTGTTTATCAGCCAGATGTGTTTGAATAGCCTGATTAAGTTGATGTAGTTCGTCCATATCGAGCATCTGTAGTCGCTCGATAATTTGGTTAAGGATTGCTTGTTCCATAAGTTTTTAGATTTTAAACGAAGTTATTTAAAGTGGAGTGTTTCAATCCCTGAAAGGGATTAACAAGCTTTGAAAGTTGATGACTGGGAACACTTGCAGAGTCTATATATGCAGTTTCAATCCCTGAAAGGGATTAACAAGCTTTGAAAGGTTAGCTAGCTCAAATGCTGATTGTATTTAGTTTTCAAGGTGCTTTTGCGACTACCGAGTAACAACATAGCATTTCCGATATCAACTTGTAAAGAACCCGATCGCTTTTTTTAGACTCAAAGCCAGTTTTGGCAAGCTTTCCGACGATCGCGACTACCGCATTTCAGGTATAATGCCAGCCAAACCTTTGTGGAGAGAGGGTTTCAGGCAAAAATTTCTGTTGGCTTGGCAAAACACCTACCCACAGGCGCGAAGGATTAGGTCTTTGGGAATTATTATGCTTATGTTCATAATCAACATTTTTGTAGTAGGAAACCGCATCCTAAATGTGTCGGTCATACAAAAATTTTAAATATGCTGTGCTATTACAGCATATTTGACCCGAAAGATCCCACTTATTTACAAGATGTTGCTAAAAGTAACTCTTCTACATCTGCTGGCAATTCAATAGAATAGAAACGATTTGCTGAAAAAGCATAATCCTCACCGCTCTCATCAATAATGCGGACGAGTCCATGAGCTTGCGCCTGTAAGTCGGGGACAATGCGGTACAACTTTCCAACTTCGAGAGAAGCTTGATATCCCTCATTATTGAGGCAGATTGCAAAATGTACTGCTTGTGTTTGTTCCTTTTCCATCGCTAATCTAAAAATGGTAACTTGAGTTTGAATTCTCTTTTACCACACCCTACAAGCGCCAGTACACCGAGTATGGTGTAGCTTAAGACAGTGGGCGATGGACACTAGGCAGGCATAAAGCAATGGTGCGCTTAAAACTGTGGCAATGGATCGTATTAGCAACGCCGATCGCAACGATCGTCACTTTCCTAATGGTATCGGCAGGATTGCAGATCCAGTCGTGGGGCATTAGTTGGATCTGGGCGGTATTCACCTTTATCTTAGTGGGCTGGCGTTGGCTGCTAGTCAGATGGACTCAACCGATGGTAGAACAGATGGAAGCTGTAATGGCAGAAGTCAGCAAAGAACTGGAATCCACCGCAGCCGATACCGCCGCGCTACCAGCAGGAAATGACGCCATTACTAGAGCAGAAACCGCACTACAAGATATCCTGAAGACTGCACAGAACGATCGCGCAATTTGGGAAGATTGGCCAACCTTTTGGACGCGATGCCAAGATCTCGTGGTTGCGATCGCACATATTTATCATCCAGAAGTAAAATATCCTCTGCTTTCCATCTACGTTCCCCAAGCTTACGGACTGATTCGGGGCACAATGGATGACTTAGATCGGTGGATGCAAAAACTATCTCCAGCCCTCAATCAAGTCACCGTTGGGCAAGCATACCAGGCTTATGAAGTATATCGCAAACTAGAACCATCCGCTCGCAAACTCTGGCAAGTATGGAACTGGGCCCAGTGGTTATTGAACCCGGCAGTAGCGGTAGCAAAAGTTGCCAGTCAGCGTTACAGTAACCGCGCCACTCAGGAACTGCTGGTAAACTTGAGCCAGCTGATGCGGTCAGCCGCGCTGAGGAACTTATGTAAGCAAGCTGTAGCCCTCTACGGAGGCGCTACCCTGCCAGTTGCAGAATTTTCGGTTTCCACACCTACATTACCGAAAGCGAAGACTCAAACCCTACGAGAAATCCTATCACAAGCAGAACCTGTAGCGGAGGTTGAGGAGAAACCCGTCAATATTCTGCTGGCGGGAAGAACGGGATCTGGAAAAAGCAGCTTGATTAACACCCTGTTTCAGGCAGAATTAGCAGCAGTAGATATTTTACCAAGTACCGATCGCATTCAGAATTATCGCTGGCAAGCCGAAAGCACAGAAACACTTACCCTTTGGGATACTCCCGGCTACGAACAAGCCAACCGTGCAGACTTACGAGAGCTAGTACTAGATTATGCCAAAAATGCCGATCTGCTGCTGTTAGTCACCCCGGCGATCGATCCTGCCTTGCAAATGGATGTAGACTTTCTCAAAGATATCAAAGCCGCAGTTGCAGACTTACCTGCGATCGCAATTGTCACCCAAGTCGATCGTCTGCGTCCGATCCGCGAATGGCAACCACCTTATGATTGGGAATGGGGCGATCGGCCCAAAGAAATTGCCATTCGAGAAGCTACCGAATATCGGCAAAAGCAACTAGGTGAGTTTTGCGATTTTGTTTTACCAGTCGTTACAGGCGATCTAAAAACGGGTCGAACCGCTTGGGGAGAAGACACGCTATCCTTAGCATTGGTGGAAGCCATTTCTCCTCTCAAGCAAATTCGCCTGGCCCGATTTTTGCGTAACTTAGACGCCCGTGCGATCGCAGCTGCTAAAATCATCGATCGCTACACATTCCAAATGGCAACAACCCAAGGATTAACTACACTAATCAAAAGTCCCGTTCTCAGATTCATTTCTACCCTATCCACAGGATCGCCAACCCTAGCTTATCTACTAGCAGAACAAATTCCCGTAGAACAGTTGCCTGTAGTTATTGGCAAACTCCAGATGGCTTATGACCTCAACTCACTTTTGAATACAGACGACGCCAACAAACTTAACTTCGATCTGCTATCTCTGTGGCCCCTGCTGCTCGAAAACTCAGATTTACCCGATCGCAACGCCTGGGCATTTGGTCACGCCCTAGTCGAGTACTGGACTGCGAATCTGACGATTCCACAACTGCGAGAGAGATTTGAATATTATCTCAAATTACATGAGTGATATCGTCAAATTGTCTGTTGTCATCGTTGGTTAAATTTTTACCGCAGATGTAGGCGCTTCGCCTTCCCGTAGGGTAGACAGATGAACGCAGATAAACGCAGATAAGAATAAGAACAAGATTTTTTTCACTTTCCCCTCACAATAAATCCAGATCTTCATCTGTGTTCATCTGTGTTCATCTGTGGTAAAAAAATCCACTTAAATTAGGACTTACACAATCGCCCCCTTGCCCCCCAGATTTGGGGTCGGGGGGGCAAAACCTTAGTTTTAAATAGGAACCAATTCCATCACACTACAGGGAGTTTCCATTGTCAAAATACGTTGCAATTGAAAACCTGCCTTCTCAAACAATTCTCTAAATTCGATCTCAGTACGCGGGCCTCCATCACTGAGGGTCAGTTCATCTAGATCTACCCATTTTATCCAACTATATTCATCACCAGGAGGAACAATAGAATCGATCGCCAACAACTTACCATTTTTAGACATGGCATTGCGGATATTGTTGAGGATTTTAATCAGACTATCATCATCCCAGTCAATGAAAATGAACGATAGAGTATAAATATCGCCCCCAGTCGGTACAGATTCAAACATATCTCCTCCGACTCTTTCACAGCGATCGATCACTCCTTCCTTTTCTAGAAACTCTGCTGCTTCAACAACAGTTTGTGGCATATCGAAGAGAACGCCTTTCAGGTGAGGGTTTGCTTTGAGAATCGCCGATATTAGCGATCCTCTGCCACCAGCCACATCTACAACTTTGCTACTATCGGAAAAGTCATAAGATTTAATGAACGGCGCGTGAAAGTTTCTAGCAGCAGCCAGCATGGTCCGATCGAACAACGCCTGAGACTCAGGATTTTTTACTAAATATTCCCAATAGCTATTTACTTGATAAAGGTGATGTATAGCAGATTTACCATCTTTGACAGCACGAAACATCTCCCCTGTAGCACGCCAATGCCAGTCGTCGCAGTGCATCAAAACTTGTGCGCGGAAGGAATAAGGATTATCGCTGCGAAGATATTCAGCAATTGGGGTAAGTGCGAATTGATATGGGTCAACTTCGGTAAACACACCAACACTAGCGAGGCAGCGAAGCACTCGGTATAGTGAAGGAGCGTGACTGTTGGTAGCTTGTGCGAGTTCATCAACACTCTTGGATTCTGTCGTCAACAAATCGGCAATACCCAGTTTGGCCGCAATGTTTAGCGCTTGGGTAAGCCAAAGCTTACTTGTCAGTTCGACAAAAGCCATCATTGGTGATTTGGTTTGGGGGTTACTCACGATTGTCACTTCTTGTGTGGGAATGAGATGTTTATTCTTTTAAAGACATCATACCAAATCCGGGTTTGTTACCCCATGAGAATTTTTGGCCTAAACATTGTAGAGACGTTTCATGAAACGTCTCTACTCTACTAATGACTTTTTTCCCCCTTCGATCCGATCGGCAGCTAGAGTCCCATGTCAAACACTTCGTCTTCGTTATCAGAACGATAGACAACACCCTTATCCTTTTCGTATTGCTTGTACAAAGCAATCATTTTGTTTAACTGGTCTGGATTTTGTTTAGACAAGTCAACCAATTCTCTGGGGTCTTGTACAATGTTAAACAGCTTCCACTTATTATCCCCATAGGGCTTGTTGATTTTGGTAACTTTCCAGTTTCCTAGGAACAAAGCCCTGTTCCCATCGCCGAACAGCTCGAAACCGATCGGATCGTTTTCACCGTAAATGCGAGTAGCTGTACCTTCCAATAAAGGACGCAGAGAACGCCCTTGCATCGGAATAATGGGATTACCTTGATAACTGGTTCCTGGATGCTGAGCCCCAGCGTAATCCAAGAACGTTGGCATCATGTCCATCACGGAAGCAAACGCAGCACTTTGGGCTCCTGCCTTGATAGCACCTGGGTAGTAGAAAATAGCTGGTATGCGAATACCGCCTTCATAAACTCTTCCCTTGAAGCCAAAGAAGGGAGTTGCACTTGTGTCGGCCCAACCCCCGCCATAGCTGACGAAGGAGTTAGTATTCCCTATGTTTTGATAGCTGTTGTCGATTTTCTCCTCTTTAAACCAGTCCTCAAATTCCTTATGTCCCTTGGAAAAATCGTGAGCCGCCGCACCATTGTCGGAGATAAATACGAAGATGGTATTCTCGTACTCGCCGATACTCTTCAAGTGAGCGATTAGTCGGCCAATGTTGCTATCCAGGTTGTCAACCATCCCTGCATATATAGCCATTAGCTTGGAATTGTACCGCCGCTGTTCGGGGGTGAGGCTATTCCAGGCCGGAACTCCAGCTGCTCTGGGAGGCAATTGTAGATTACTGGGAATGATGCCAAGCTGCTTTTGGCGTTGGAAACGCTGTTCGCGAATGCGATCCCAGCCAATATCGTACTTGCCCATGTGCTTCTTAATGTATTGCTGGGGAGCCTGCAAGGGATCGTGGGGGGAGGTGTAGGCAGCATAAATGAAGAAGGGTTTGCCATCTCCACGATTCTTGTTGATATTCTCTATGAGCTTGTTGGTATAAAAATCAGCAGAGAAAAAGTTTTGGGGTAGGTTGACATCTTTACCGTTGTTGTTGTATGTCGCTACTTTTTTTCCTGGGCTGTATCCCCTTTGGTTCATATGATTCGCGGCACCGTCGATTAAGGCAAATGATTCCGAGAAGCCTCTACCTGCGGGGACATGGGCTGCCTCGTGACCCAGGTGCCACTTGCCGATCATATAGGTGTGATAGCCAGCATCTTTTAACACTGTGGCTACACTGACAACGCGATCGTTAAGGCGGCCTTCATAGCCCGGCTTACCCTTTTGGCGATCGGTTAAATCCTCACCCATACTACCAAGACCAGCTTGGTGGTTATCCACTCCGCTCAACAGCATTGAGCGGCTAGGCGAGCAAGCCGCCCCACCGTAGAATCTGGTCAACTTCATGCCGCCCTTTGCCAAGGAATCTATGTTGGGAGTAGGAATCTCACTCCCAAAGGCACCCACATCGGAATAGCCCATATCATCGGCCATCAGTAGCACAATATTTGGCCCTTTCTTTTTGGCCGTTTCGGTCTGGGCCGTTTCGGTTTGGGCGTTGGAGCTTTTTCTCAAAACTGAACAGGCTATCAAGGAAAAGGAGGAGAAAGCTACAAGCAGGATAAATTTTGAAACTCGGTTCTTCATAGGGTAATCTCTCTTTTTGCTCTTAACTAAGAGGGGATTTGATGTAGTTGAACTTGACAACTGCTGACGCTTTGGCCCAGAAGAGGTGCGATCGATAACCTCGTTCCCTCACCAAGTGAAACCTTACCACCAAAAGTATTGTTTCACTGATAACTGGCAGATACACATAGCCTTTACTCAGGAGTCATCGCCTCTTCTATGGCATCATCTAATGCTTGTTGAATTAATCCGGGCAAATACCCTCCGTTTTTCACCCAATGGGCGCATTCTAGTCCCAATTTCTCCACAATAAATACCTCATATTTCTCAATCTTTTCCGAAGGTAACAAATCTTTCCAACGGCCATTTTTTCCTTTTCCGAAGAATCTTTTCGGAAGAAATCCTGGCGACTGGAATTTTTCCCAATTTTCTGTCATGTATTCTAGGGAAGACTCCTGCAAGACAAGGTCTTTTTTGGCTGCATCCATTTTCACACCTAGAAGTTCAGCCATTCTTTCGACTTCTTTTGGCTTATCGGTGATTAAATTAGCATAATGAACCAAAAGCACGTTTGGGAGGTGTCTAACCTGCCACCAACTAAGTATATTTTCCCAAAGAGGCCATAAATGTCTTCCTGTTTCTAACCAGTTATCCCAAAACTCTGGAAAAGTTTCTTCCACCTTCTCTTCTTCGTACAAGCTGGGATCGTAACCTCCCCCAGCATTATACAGGGACAGGGCAACGTCTCTGCCGTCTCTTACCAGATAAATGTACTTTGTTTCTCGATTATATGGCAAAGCGTCAAAAGGTAGGTGAGTCTTGAGAAATCTAGGGTCGGGTAAGTTTTCTATATGGTTCAGTTTTACTTCTAACGAGGCAAAAGTTGGGTCAGGATTGTATTCTACCCACGGACTTAATTCGTGTATAGATTTATATCCCCTCAGATCGCTGTTGCCATTAAGTAGTAGATTAACGATTTGTTGAGTCAAGGTTGTGCCTGACTTGTAACAAGAAGCAATGACTACATCGGTTTTTCGGGGGGAAACACTATTCCAAATAGTCGAATCGCAATACTTGTTTTTTACTTCTACATTCATTGTTCTGGCTGAGGATTTTTTCAAGAGAACTGGAGTCAATGTATAAAGCGATACAATTCGGCAAGTTTTTAAGTAGATGCCAATCGATCGCTTGGGCCGATCGCAGCGGTTAAAGGAGAGGTAGCCTAATCGGGCGAGATTGAGCTTTACCGCTACACCCGAATATTTTCTCACAACTCGTGAAGGATTGCTATATAAAGTTAAGCACCCAAAACTGGCAAAAACTTGAAAGTTGGTGGGAACCAATAAAAAAACCTACTTTTCCTACCAATTCAAAAATTCCAGTCCGGCGGTTTTTTGTTATATTTACATTTTTAATGTCCTAATGTAAAGTTTGTAGCCTCTCAAGTAAAGCTAAGCGCAAGGCAGTTAGGACGTTCTTAATTGCTGAAATCCTAGCCCCTAGACACTTCTTCCCTAGCAAGAAAGCCCCTAGCCCCTAGTCCCTAGCTATAACTCCATCAGCAATCAAACTTCGCGCCTACTTGACCTAGGGGCTGATTTTTGGCAAAGTTGTCTTGAACTAACAGATTTATTGTGGTGTGAGTATCAGTGCAACTATGGCTAAACTCTTTGGCAAAACTTTGGTAGCCATTCTAACCGTCTTGAGTACTGGACTGCTGGGGTCTGAGGGTGCAATGGCTGGAGATCCTTCGATCGAAGGGCTAACCCCTTTACCCGATCCAGCTGTTTCTGTGGAAGTGCCTTACCAGAATATTGGCATTGAAGGGCAAACCACTTCACCCGATCCAGCT
>CASBRD010000265.1 GCA_949128025.1 Oscillatoriales cyanobacterium PMM_0008
ACCGCCAAGGCGATTAGGGCAGTAGGGGCGAAGCATTCGGGTAGTAAATCTTCGGTTTTAACCAATAAATTATATGCCCGAATGCTTCGCCCCTACCCCAGATTTATGGCTTAACCGCCTTGGCGGTTGCTATACATACCAAAGATTAACCCTTGTTTTCTAACTACTCCCCAGAAACCGGGTTTCTATGCACCTACCATCGCATCAGGTGCGGAGCTTTTCCTACACAAAAAACCTCGACACAACACAACTAAAACTAGGCAACAAAGGCGAACTCAATTCATCATCACCCATCAACGTTTCGACCAATACCAACCGCGCATTTTCCCGCCGATAAACCTCAACTTTTTGTAACCTCCAATCAGCAATCCAATACTCTTGTACTCCCCGCGAAGAATAAAGTTTCAATTTAGCTTCCCTATCTCGACGTACATTTTCTGTACCTGCTGATAACACCTCTACTACCAACTCAGGCGCACCAGTCAGATGTCCCGCATCATCTAACAGCAAAGCTAATCTTTCATTGCTAGCCCAAACGACATCTGGAATTACATCATCTGACTCACCAAACAACACTCCAGCAGTGATACTTGCCTCTCCAAAACCACTTGACTCCGACCAAATATCAAGTTCTCTAAACATCTTGCCGCAGGCGCGTTGATGTCTCCAGTGAGGCGCTCTCGTCATAAACAACTCCCCATCCACAATTTCATAGCGCGTACCCTCGTTTTCGGGTAAAAGTTCTATATCGGCGCTAGTCCATAGGAGACTTTGATTTGCTGCATAGCTCATAACAGGACTCCTTTTAAGTAATGTTATTTTCTAGGATAACTTTTGAATAATTCCTACCCTTTCACCTGTCCCGAAATCCACGCCAAATAAGGCTCAGAACCAGCAACCAACGGCAAAGCAATAATTTCCGGCACTTCGTAAGAATGCAACTCTCTAATCTTTGCTTCCAGAATTTCAAATTTAGCCAGATCGGTTTTAATTAAAAGTTGCCACTCTTCTTCTTTATGCAGAACACCTTGCCAAGTGTAAATAGAATTAATTGGTGACAAACTGACGCAAGCGGCGAGTTTTGCTTCTACTAAATTTTGTGCGATCGCTTCCCCTTCCTCCCGCGTACCAGCCGTCACCAGTACCACACCATATCGAACCGTTTCAGCACCGTTATTCATCACCTGCAACCGCCTTCAACTACACCGCAGTATCAGTTGTAACCAAGTAAAAATACTCTCTAGTTCCTCTAGGTAAAATTGTACCTGTAAATTTGGCACCCTCAATGTTTGCCCCTGTCAATGTCGCATCTGTGAGGTTTGCATCAGTCAAGTCGGCCTGACTCAACCTTGTCCATTTCAAGTTGGCTTTTTCCAAATAAGCTCTTGTTAGATTTGCTCCCGTCAAATCTGCTCCCGTCAAGTTTACTCCCCGCAGCAGGGCTTCAGTTAGATCGGCTGCGATCAGATTAGCTCCTTCTAAGTTAGCGCCACTCAGTTTGGCTTTGCTAATATTAACTCCATCTAACTCCACGCCACTCAAATCAACTCCATTCAAAAATGCTCCGCTGAGATTGACACCATTTAATAAAGTGCCATACAGCATCGCCCCACTCAATCTAGCACCTTCTAGATTTGCCCAGTTAAGATTGGCTCCGCTGAGGTTAGCGCCTCGCAGATTGATTCTTTGCAAATTAGCTCCGCAGAGATTAGCACCCCAGAGATTCGCGCCTCGGAAATTAGCACCGTCGAGATTAGCACCGCTCAACCTTGCCCCAGGTAGTTTTGATTTTACAAAAAAAGCTCCGCTCAGGTGAGCTTTCATTAAATCTGCCTCGACCAGTTTGGCTTCGCCCAGTTTGGCAAATGTTAGATTGGCCCAGTTTAGTAAAGCGCCACTCAGGTTTGACTTGGTTAAACAAGCCCGACTGAAATTCGCTCCCCTTAAATTAGCGCCTGTAAGGTTTACACCTGTTAAGGTAACTTCTGTTAAATCGGCTCCACTGAGATCGACGCCAGCAAAGTTTCTGTTTCCCTCTTCGTAAAGCTTTAGAATCTCGCTAACTTTCATATTTTCACTACCTCTAGTTTTGGCAAATTTGTATAAAAAACTATCCTTGATATATTTTTATACAAGCGAGCCTTAAACCGCTTTTAAAAATAAAATAGCGGCTCGCATTGAGTACCCAGTTTTAATTCTGGATGAGCGAGAGAGGGCTAGTGTGGAATAAACTGCGCTCTCTTAATAAAGATTTTACTATTGAAAAGTTGGCGATTCTAGCAGAGCGGGTAATTTATGTTACAAATATTTTCAATTATGAAAAGCAACTCTGTTGTGACTCACATTCCGCACCCTGTACTGTCACATTCGGTTTTTTCGGAATTTAGAGCGAGTATTCTGTAATTTAAAGTACATTTAAATACGGAAACTCTTCTACCCAGTCCCCAGTCCCCAGTCCCCAGCCCCAAAAAATTCGTGGTGTGACACTTGAGGGTGCGGAATGTAGGTTCTAGCCCCTTGCCTACACCAAAGCACAGATTATGCGATCGCCTCACAGTAGGGTAGCCTGTCTGTAGGCGCAGCCAGTCAGAAAACCGATCGGCTATTAGGTTTGAATCTAACTTGTTGGCAACGAATAAACCTGACCATCTATTAACAGTCGCGTAATACCTTTAGCTTTCAAATAGGGAGAAGCCTTCTGGAGAATCTTGCCATCAGGAACCTTAATCACTCGCTGAGCGCGGTTGGAAAAACGGCGAGCTACTCTGTGGTTGTCAAAAACCGGCAGAGTCCTCTGCTGAACTTCCTCTTGGGGGATCTGACCCAAGTCGCCAAAATCCTTTAGCGGTCGCGTGATTAATTCTGCCGCACGGTCTACCACCAAATAGCACGGTTTGGGAAAAGACGCTTCCGACAGTGGCAAAACCCGAACTACGGCGTTGCTTGGCACCCGCCTTTTGGGGAGGATAATTTCCTCATCCAGGTCATCTTCATCGTCGGTGTAGTCATCATCATCATCGTCATCATCATCATCACGATCGTCATCATCCAAATCTGCCAGATCGTCTTCAGTGTCTAGCAGATCTTCGCCCAGCATTTCTTTGATTGTGCTGGCTGACCCACTGTATGGTCGATCCAGCAAATCGTCGTCCTTTGTAGCAGTGTTTGAGACAGGAACATCTAACCGTGGCGATGAAACTTCTTCTGCCACTGCCGTTTCGCTTACAGACGCAGATGTCGCTGAGGAACGCCGTCGCAGGCGTCTGTTGAGACCCAGCGATCCTTCTATTGCATCATCGGTGGCTTCGCTAAGCGGGTCTTCCACTACAGGCGCTTCCAGTTCAGAAACGGCTGTATGCGGGCGCATCGAACGTTTTTGCTGAATTAATACTTCGTAGTCATCAGGTGACAAAGTGCTTTTTAGTAAGCGACTAATCGTAGAGTGGCTCACATCATAGCGGCGAGCCAATGTTGAGGTTGTTTCTTCTGGATTTCTGTAGAGCTTAAGGATCTCAGATTTGTCAGCTTGAGTTAATTTTTTAGCAGTCATAAAGCTTAACTTCCAGGGCGTCTACGCCCACCACCAGTGCGGCGGGAACGGCTTGATGTATCGTATTCGAGGGCAGCTCCAATGGCAAACAGCACGCCACTGAATACCCAAAAGACTTCTGGTAAAGAGCCACTCTGGTAATTCTCTATATTTCTTTCGGCCCATTTCAACCACATATCTGCGATGTAAAGTGACAAAGTTGCTCCGGCAATCATCCGCCAAGATTGGGAAAAACGGCCTCCCCAGAACGCTAATAATAACATTGTGGCAAGAATTAACAGGGCAATATCGGAAACCACGTAAAACAGAGTCAACCAAGGGACAAGAAACTTTAATTTATTGTCCAGTTCCTCAATCCAAGAGACTCTTGAGGCTGCTGCGGCAGGTTTAGCATTAGTAGCTGGTTTAGCTGTTCCTGTGGGCTTGGGTTTAGCAGTTGGCTGCACTGCTGGTGCTTTTAGGGCTGGCTTAGCCGTGGGTGAGGCAGGGGCGCTTGCCTGAGCAACGATCGAAGGTGGGGTGGCCGCCTGGGCTTTGTTGGAAAAGTCGGGGGGAGCAATCAAGTAGGCTAGGACAATCCCTATAGCTGCGATTCCCGCCACAATTCCCCACTGCCACTTCTCCAGATTTAGCCGCCTTGAAGAAACAGCTTGAATCATCCCCCAGCCTAGAGAAATATAAGTAGCGATGAAAAAGGGATCGGCAAGAGATATATCTGGCTCGATCTTTAAAGCCAACTCCCAATAGCCAAATATGAAGTTCCCTATGAAATAAAACAGCATCCCCAGACCAAATCCCAGCCAGACATTCCGTCCGCTGACAATCTGAGGGCTCCGCCAATTCCTAAAACACAGTAAAGCTGCTGATAGGTAAGCCACCTGTTCAAAAACATAAGTGCCGATCAAGTACCAAACCGGACGATTGTCCCCTGTCGTGACGCTAAATATCAAAAAGAACAAAAGGGCCAGAACTGCCCAAGCAATTCCAGCTAGGACAATTGTCCTTACTGGCAAAAGAGTTTTAGGACTGGATGATTTATCCGTTGGGTTGCTCATAGGGATTCATAGAGGGAATAGCTGGCGATGGAAAGCACAGGCTTCAATAAGCTTTTGACCGCTGCTGAGATCGGAAATTCGATCTTATGGAAGCTCTTTGTCTTGGCTATATACAAGTCATTGCAAATGATAGGGAACCTTTTCAACGCTATTGCCACAGCTTACCAAGGGGAGATTGATTCAACCATTCTGTAAACTGCGCCTGATCGGCTGTTGGCAGGTCTTGTAAGGTGTCCATAGCTCGACTGACAAAGCTGGAGTTCCCGAAATACTGTTTACCAAGACGATAAAGTTCCTGCAACAGGGTGATTACATGATGTTCTTCCCAGGGGGGAAGTTGGTTGGCACTCAGCGGATCTATTATGAGCAGGTTTTTGACAGCTTGCGGCGAGTCTGCCTGTGGAAAGCGCCACTGCTGAAATATTTCGGCGAGATTTTTTTCAAATAATCCAGCCTGTCTGCCTCCTAAGAGATCTTCTATGTCTATATAAACCCCTTGCAGCAGCAACAGACAGGCTTGGGTAAGAGCAATCGTCTTAGCGTCACCAGGGACATCGCTAGTGAGCTGGTCTAAACGGATTTTGCCCCATACGCTATATCGTTCCGGTTCCTCCAATAGGACACAGGCTTTCCCTCGGTTATCCGTCAGATCCCGCCAGAAGGCTTTGGCTTCTTCCTCTTGGTTCGCTCGGAACACGCTGATTAAGCGAAACGTTTGCCCCTGGTAATTGAGAATGGGAATCTGCTGGTCCCGCTTTGGGTGCTGAACGCTAGTTATTTCAACATCCTGCCGTTTCAGAATAAACATGACACTGGCAATTGACTCCTGTCAGGACCTCCGGGTGCAGCTCTTGGCGTTGAGTGTAATTACGCCTGCGACACTCTTGATATGCAGAATGCTGGTTTACCAGGTGCGGCTGAACTGCGATCGCAAATTAATATCACACTATCTTATCCAAGGCTCATTCTCTTGGTTTTTAGTGTACATCTATCAGATGCCTATTCCACTGCCAGCCCTCTTAAAAGTTTGCGATCGTAAATTCGATCGCCTTCTTGCACCACAAATCTTAGCAATTCTGATAATATAGGCAAACAGATGACGAGTGGGTGCGTAACTCAGGTGGATAGAGTAGCAGCCTTCTAAGCTGCGAGTCGCAGGTTCGAATCCTGCCGTACCCGTTTAAGAAAGGGCTAGGGGCGATTCTAGCCCCTTCTGACCCTCTTTTAACTCAAAACTTAGTAGGGGCGGGTTTATCAGATCTACCTGTGGGAAAGCAGATCTCACAAAAAAACCCGCCCCTACAAACTCAAAACTTTCCCTAGCCCCTAGCCCCTAGCTATATCTTGTTTTCTGATAAGCCCGTGACGAGGATTGAACTCGTGACCTCACCCTTACCAAGGGTGTGCTCTACCACTGAGCTACACGGGCAAAAAATAAGCTCAAAGTAAAAGACAAAAGAAAATGTTTTTTACTTTTTACTTAATTCGTGGTGGGCCGAGCTGGATTTGAACCAGCGTAGGCGTAGCCAGCGGATTTACAGTCCGCCCCCATTAACCACTCGGGCATCGACCCTTGTTACCCACGATTACCAATAGTAGCACAAGAATCTGTAGATGCAAGGTTTTTTTTGAAAATTTATCCTGGCTCTCAGACAAGTAAATTTCTGGCTCAATTAGCCCGCATCGGGAAATCACTTTCATCATAGATTTCTCCGACCAGCTCTTCGAGAATATCTTCCAGGGTGATTAAGCCTACTGTCCCGCCGTATTCATCGACCACAATGGCAATATGCAGGCGCAATTTGAGCATTTCTTTGAGCAAGTTGGGAATTCGCTTAGTTTCGGGTACGTAGAGTGGCGGGTCGGAAGCTTCGGTCACCGGGACTTGAGTGCGACCCAATGCTTGCGAATGATTCAGGTGCTGGAGGGCCCGCTTGAGGTGAACAATTCCCACAATCCGATCCTTAGATTCTTCTTGCACTGGGATACGAGAATATCCTGTTTCCAAACATAAATTCACTAAATCCTCAAGGGTGGCTTCATGAGAAATTGTCCGCATCTCAATCCGAGACCTGACTAAATCGCGGGCGCTGAGGCTATCCAGCGTCAACGCTTTGCTCAGCAACTTGTGTTTATCCAAGTCCAAGTGACCTTTTCCGCCCAAAATTTCGATCATCAGCTGGAGGTCTCTTAATGACTCTCCCTGCGGAACAGCGCCCCCCTGAAACAACCGAATCACGCTCTGGGCAATGTTCTCAAATACATAAATCACCGGCCCTAGTGCTATTGAGAGCCAGTAAACGGGGCGAACTGCCAGCCTGAAAAATCCCATCACATTGTTCATTGCGAGGGATTTGGGCGTAACTTCTCCAAAAATCAGCACCAAAAATGTGACAACGGCAGTGGCAATACCTAGTCCCGCATTGCCTAACCACAAGACAAATAGGTTACTGGTGAGAATTGCAGAAAAATTATTCACCAGGTTGTTACCCACCAAGAGGGTGGTAATAAACCGGGCGCGTTTCTCCAGTACCAGGGTGAAAATCCGGGTCGGGTCTCCTTGCTCTCTAATTAGAGCCCTGAGTTTGAAATTGTCCAGTCCTGTAATTGCGGTTTCAGAACCTGAGAAGAATGCCGAAAGTAAAAGCATTAATCCCAATACCGCAATATCGAGCCAAATACTTCCCAAGAGGGGGCCAGTATCAGAGGTAGCTAGAATGAAGGATTGAACGGGTAAAGAAATCACAGGATGTTGTAAAGAGCAAAAGGTAAAAGGCAAAAGCTAACAGAAAATATTTCTCTATTACCTTTTTCCTTTTACTTTTTTACTTTAAAGTAATTCCCCGGTTTCTTGCAGTGAGTGCAGACGCCGATAAATGCCCTCGCGCCGCAATAGTTCAGTATGGTTACCTACTTCGACTATCTGCCCTCGATCGAGAACTACGATTTTGTCTGCTTCGCGAACGGTACTGAGTCGGTGGGCAATGACGATCGCAGTACGAGTGCCTAATATGCTACGCATTGCCAACTGGATCGATCGCTCTGATTCGTAGTCTAGGCTGGATGTCGCTTCATCGAAAATCAGAACATCTGGCTCGACTAAAAGCGCCCTAGCAATTCCCAAACGCTGTCGCTGTCCCCCAGATAAGCGGACTCCCCGTTCCCCGACGATCGTATAGTAACCGTGGGGCATTTGCTGAATCACCTCGTCTACTCTGGCAATGCGGCAAGCTTCCTGCACTTGCTCGAAAGTGGCATTAGGATTGCCGTATCTCAAGTTATCCAGTAAAGTGCCGTTGAAGATATCTACTTCTTGGTGGACAATAGCTAATCTGCGTCGATATCCTGTGACATCCAGAGTGCGAATGTCTTCTCCATCTATTAAAATTCGCCCTTGGTTTGCTTCAAAATACCTAAACAGCAGCTTCACTAAGGTAGATTTACCAGATCCCGATCGGCCCACTAGCGCCACAGTTTGACAAGGCTCGATCAACAAGTTGATGTTTTCCAACACTTGACGGCTAGAGTCGTACCCAAAACTCACCTGGCAAAATTCTACTTTGCCAGTAAATTTATAAGCTGTGGTGTTGGGAGACGAGCTAAATCCAGATGGGAAAATATCAACAGAATCTTGTCCGGATGGCTTCTGTATAAACTCGTGAAAACTGAGCATGGAAGCATATCGACGGGCAAAAATTTCTGCCAATTGGCTGAGTGGTTCCAATTCGGAGTATGCCATGCTCGATACAGTTAGAGTGGTGACGAAATGTCCCAGGGAAAGCTTACCTCCAACTGTGGCTGCCAGAGTCAAACCCAGTACCATAAATACACAAAACTGAACGACGGTTCTTTGCCAAGTGTTTAGCTTGACGTAACCTTTGTGTATGCGGTAGTCAATCACTTTAAATTCACGATCGAAGCGCGATCGTTGTCGTTTCAGTTCTTGGGTTTCGGTAGCAAAGGCTTTAACTGTTTTGATGTTTGTGATGATTTCAGAGGTGCGACTTTCTGTATCTTCAGCGTATTTATCCAGTCTTTCTTCTATTTTTATTATCCTTTTCAAATCTTTGATGCTGAAGCTGAGAATAAATACAAAGGAAATCAGGAAGAAAATGGCAATTCGCGACTCGATAAACCAAATCATTACAAATATTCCCAATACTCGGAATAGTTTGGGAATCATTTGTCCGGCGATTTCGGGGTAACTCCAGGTGTGGTTGGCAATGCCTCTGGCTACTTTTCCGGCAATGCGTCCGGGGTTGTTTTCGTCGTAGAATTCTAGGGGCAGGGTGAGGATTTTTTCCAGGGCTTTTTGAGAATTATCCCGACGGGAACGCAGGGCTATATCCCAATGAAACCAGGTGCTTAGCCAAGGTTGAATGGGCGCTCTCACCACGGTTACTAAAAAGATTAAGCTTAATAGGACAGCCAGGGATAAAAACTGGTTTGCAGGCATCCCGGTGAGTGCAGATGCTGCCGCGATCGCTTTTTGTAATGGCCCATCCACGGGTTGTCCGGACAGGACGTTTAAAATCTGCCCAAGCTGGTAAGGAACTACCAGATCGAGGATTTCAAAGGCGCTGGCGGCGGCAATACTCAAGAGCGCGATCGCCCTATATGGCTGATAGTATTTGACAATATCGCGAAAATTTGCCATGAAGCGGGTTTGGAACAACGATCGATCCCAGATTTTAGAGTTAAGTCTTGCTGGGCTTTCTGTATTATAAATGTAGTATTAATCTATTTGTCTGCCAAAGGGTGTATATTCTCAACCGATGAAAGGCTCTCCTATAGATCTTGCCGTCGCGATGAGAGACGATATATCTTACGCAGAGAAGTTTTCACCTAAATTGACGTTCATGGCAGACCCAACTCCAAATAATCGCACCCAAAACCCTAAAAGCTCCAAAACTGTCAGTCCCGAACAATACGATCGACTCAAAGCAGAGATTGCTGCGCCTTACCGAGGTCTAAGACAATTTATATACTTCGCTTGCGGTGCTTCGGGTTTTATCGGTGCGATCGTCTTCTTGGCTCAGTTAGCGGCTGGTCGGGAAGTTGGCTCGGCTTTGCCTAATTTAGCTCTCCAAGTGGGCGTGGTGGCGCTGATGATTTGGCTATTTCGCTGGGAACAACGATCGGCCCGAAGGTCGAGAATAAAAAAAAGCTAGTTTAGTTTTTAAGTAACTATACTCTTTTAACGCAATTTAGTGGTATTAGATCATATACCACTAAATTATCTTAAACGCAATAGTAACGCCATAAAAGTTTATAAATTGTAAGACTTGGAGACAAGCCGCCAAAAATATAAAGAAATTATTACGAATGTTTAAAGTCATGCTAGAAGCGTCAGACCTCAACATAGTGAGATCTGGCGCTTTCTTTTTAAGATGGGGCACTAAAATTGTAGATTTCAGATTTAACTTCAATCGATCGAATCTAAAATCTAAAATTCTTTCTACCCCCCGATTATGTAAGGCGAAGGAATAGCTTCAGCGCGTCCGGCATTGACGAGTGCCTGGTAGACAAAAGCTGCAACGTCTGCGCGAGTCGCCACTTGGTTAGGATTTAAGAGATTCTGCTGGGGATAGTTAACCACCAACTTCTGCTGAGTTGCCGCTGCCACCGCAGGGGCAGCATAATTAGGAATTTGAGCTGCATCTTTGAAAAAGGAAAGCACGCTTGTATCTCCAGGCGGTAGCTTTAAACCACTGGCAAGAGAAACCAGAGCTTGAACTCTGGAGATTTCCTGTTGAGGGCGAAAAACACGACCCTCATAACCAGAAAGAAAACCACCCCGGTAAGCCGCTTGAATGGCTTGATTAGCCCAGAAATTCCTAGCGACATCAGCAAAGTTTATGCTGGGACGAGTCGGGGTGGGAGAAAAAGCTTTGTTGATGATAACAGCGAACTGGGCGCGGTTAACTGGCTCGCGGGGACGAAAGGTGCCATCGGAAAATCCGGCAATTATACCTTTGGCAGCGAGGGCTTCGATATAAGGTTTAGCCCAGTGACCTTCAATATCTGCAAAAGTTGAAGTGCCGCCTCCAGCTGGCGGCTTTACTTCAGCAGCAACGAAATCGACTCGACCAGAAATGCGGCTGCGATTGATGTCGTTGCCGACAGCAACTATAGTGTTGCTGGTAGTTGCATTGTGAAGGTCGAGTTTACCGTTGTTACGGATAATGTTGTTGCCGGGGTTGCTTGCCGTGCCGAGATCCGGTTCAGCGTTAATTGTGACCACGACCCCATCCCGCGTGTTGTTCTGAATCAGGTTGTTACGCAGTATCGGGCGGGCGGAATCGTTGATGTAAATTCCGTCAGTGTTTTGGATAATGCGGTTTTCTACAACTAAAGGAGATGAGGTGCCGCCGATCGCAATTCCAAAGCCGGTACTCTGAAATAAGTTAGCGCGAATTTCTCCTGCGGCAGAACGAGCAATTGAGATGCCGTTGCCATCGTTACGAGTAAAGAGGTTATTTTGAATCTTGGGTGTACCGTTACCAGTGACAAAAACGCCTTCTCTCTTACTATCGCTGAAGGTGTTATTGCCGATCGTAGGATTAGTCGATTCTACCCACACACCAGTACCCCGTTTATTGGGATTGGTGATGGTCAAACCTGTTATCTGGCTTTCTGCCTCGGCAAGTATGGTAACGTCTTGACGGGAAAATGTGGGACTGATGTACTGACCCCCACCAATAATAACGATGCCCTGACCCTTGGTGGATTCGTCACCGCGTAGAGTAATGCCGCGTTTGATTACCAGCGGAAAAACTTCGCCGGTTTCTGCTGTGTAGGAACCTGGCGCTAGTTGAATAGTAGTGCCCGGTTGCGCTTGCCCAATGGCGAAAGTAATCGTGCGGTATGGCGTAGCTTGGCTGTTGCTAGCACCAGCACTGTCGTTGCCGGTTTGCGGATTGACGTAAAGAATGTTTGCACTAGCTGGGGTTTGAGCTATTTGCAAAGGTGCTGATTTGGTATTAGCCCAGGCCGGTTGAGGTATTAGCCCACTGGCAGCAGAAAGCAAGTAAAGTGCCGCTAGTCCGATGGGTATCACAGATGCAATGGGTTTGGCAGAAACGACTCGATCGATATCATAAGAGGAATGTTTATTCATCTGAATGCTGATGCTATGCTCAATTCTTGTGCTTTAGGGATATGGAATCATCCTCTGGTTTGAGGATAGTTGAAATGGTCGTCAGTCTCAAAGGTGTGCTACAAATCTGAGGACAAGTTCCTCACTTGCCAAGTTCCGCTTTGGATGGATGTGCAGCTTGCACAGTTAGCCAACACAAACTTGAAATTATATCATGAATGGTGTAATCCCCGCAAGGGATAGCACCTAAAATTTAGCTGCCTTGACGTAAAATTTGACGCTTCCTTGTCCAGATCGGAGTCAAAGCCACTGAGTTTGAAGGAACGGGCTAAGCTTGGGGATGTGGAGGCGATCGCTTCATTGACGGGTTCTCGCTCGGTAGGCGATCGCTTCATTGATGGGTTCTCGCTCGGTAGGCGATCGCTTCATTGACGGGCTCTCGCTCGGTAGGCGATCGCTTCATTTGTGCTAGCATCAAATCTCAAATTATGATTTAATCAGTTTCAGCAAGAATAGAAATTTAATCCCAAAATCATTATATGACCTTGAAGAATCACTTTACTATTTTCAATAAAGTACACTTTCTTCAATAAACATTAAATCTCAAAAGCTGATTCCCTCTTGTTAAGGGACTGATAGCTTGTGGTGTTTTTCTGTGAATTGTGACCACCCCATACGCTTAAATTTCCCATCGAACTCACGTTGATTTAGGATAGAAAACATCCCGCTACAGTCTGAACAATATATCTATTTTAATTTTGAGGATTTTGGTTTTTCACATATTCCATAAATACAGGCTGGAGTGTGAACAGTGTTTTCTCGCCTTCTTTGACTTTTTCAATTAATAAACGCCGTCCCAAGGATTGCACAGCTTTCAATAATTCTGATGGTGATAATTCGAGATTGGTTGGAAATTTTGATATTTCCACTGGTTCGGCTTGACTAGCTAGCCAGTACATTATTTGTTTTTCTGATTCAGATAAGCGATCAAAATGCTGCTTTAATAGGGATTATAAATCCCCTAAGAATAGTGTATTGTAAGATAATAATTCTGAAACGCTGCCGTTAAATAAGTCTTGAATCATCGCGGCAACTATATTTAACCAGGATGGATTGCCTTGGTAAAGGTCGATCAATTCTGACCATTTTTCCGGTTCTGCTAAACCTTTTTCTCTGAGAATTTCTTGGGCTTCTGTTCCTAAACCATTGAGTTGTAATGTTCTACAGGCTGGGTTTTGGCTTTCTAAGGCGGCAATTTCTCTGGGTTTTTCCCAACTGAGAAGAATTAAGCAACTATTGTGGGATGATTCAGCTATTTTTTTGAATAATGCACCGTAATTTTCATATCCGGGTTGATAGTTACCTGCGAGTTGTCCGCTGCTGAATATCATTTGTAGGTCATCGAGGATGATGAGACAACGGGATAAACGTAGGTATTCTAGTAATTCTTCTGGGGCGGGCACGCCGTCGGCACCGCCCCTACAAAGGAATTGGATTAGGTTTGTTTGGAGTGTTTGAAGTGTTGGGGCGTTGTGGAGGCTGCGTTAAATAATATAATCAAATTCGTTTTGGATCTGTTCTATTAGTTGGATTGTGAGGGCGGTTTTGCCAATTCCAGTTAATCCTAATAGGGTGATGAGACGGGTGCGATTTTCTAATATCCAGTGTTTGAGGGTGGAGAGTTCGGATGTGCGGTTATAGAATAGGTTGG
>CASBRD010000266.1 GCA_949128025.1 Oscillatoriales cyanobacterium PMM_0008
ACTCCCCCACTCCTCCGCTCCCCCACTCTCCCGCTCCATGACTACCAGCTACTCACAATTGTTGTAAGTTCCGCCACATCCAGATAATCGACGGCAAATGCTTTGCGAAGCAAGTCCGGTGGAATATACTCATCATATTTTTGGAGTTTCGGCGCTTCTTGGGCATTTACTAAGTCTTCAGCCCGAATTCCCTGCTTACAAACAGAAAGAATTGCCTCTCGAATATCCTCTGGTTTGCTCTTCCCACACTTAAGCGTCAGAAAATAAGGCGGCGAACCGCCAATACTTCTAATATCTAGAGATTCTCGACCAAATAAATTCAGCCATCTTTCCAACGTGCGAAAAGCCACAGTACCCATCCAGGGAAAAACACAGCAACTCTTACCTTCTAGCGATAAGATATTACTTTTATCCAATCCCGCATTTCGAGCTAGTTGACGAGCCGCTTTTAGTCTCTCTTTAGCACCATTTTGCAAATAGCTATACTCAATATCTTCAAACAAAACCCGCCGCATTCGTTGCAAAATGCCAGTATGAATATTAGCGCTGTTCCTGCCGCGCCAAGCAATACTCGCTATCCCCTCAACTTGCTTCACCCAAAGCGTTTTGGCTTTTGGCTCAATATCTAAAACTTCCCAAGTTCGACCCGCTAAAGTAAACCGCTCTCCCACAGGTGGCGGCATAATGATGCTGCCAATTTCCATCGAGTCATCCCTGACAATATACTCTTTCTGTTCTGCAAAGACAGCGTAAAAATGGAAAGATCGCACCATTTTTTCAGCCGCAGAACCGATGACTAATTCACCTTGTTCGGTTTGTTCAAGATGGTCAAGATCGAGCAGGTAGCGCAAGAATTGCCTAAAATCATCTTTGGAAATAGCGATAAAAGGCGGCAGAGTCAAAACGCGATCGGCAAGATAAGCTGGTGAAATTTCCCCCGTTGCTGTTAAAATACTCATCGTTTGGTGATACAGCAAACTCAAAGGATACTGCACTGATCGAATTGGTTCGATCCAGCGTTCTTCTAAATAAACTTGGATAATAGCAATACACTGTAAAAGCTGCCAAGGAATTTGATTAGGCAAAGATTCTTCACCCGATGGCTCATTTTCAGTACAAACAAAGCGCATATCAGCGGGGTCGCCTCTTCTGCCAGTACGTCCCAATCTCTGTAGAAAACTGGATACGGAAAATGGTGCATCTAGCTGAATTACTCGCTCTAATTGACCGATGTCTATTCCTAATTCTAAAGTGATTGTAGCGGCAGTGATAGCTGGGGTATTTGGTTCGCGCATGGCTTCTTCCGCAGCTTCCCGCAACTTGGCAGAAATGCTGCCGTGATGGACGTGATAAATGTCTGGAAGTCCTTCATCAGAGGCGATTTGACGCAAATTGGTTATTACTGATTCTGTCTCGGCCCGATCGTTAGTAAAAATTAAGCATTTACGAGATTTGGTGATATTGAAAATATATTTGTAGTGCGGACTTTCGCAGAAATCGGGTTTCTCAGAGAAACCGGGTTTCTGAATGTAGAAATGCTCTAAAGCTAAGTGAATTTTGCGCTGTTTATCATTGATATTGGCGGTAATTACCGCTCTTTCCGTTTCCGATCGCAGCCAATCTTCTGCTGATGAGTAATCGCCTAGAGTTGCTGACAAACCAATCCGACGCGGCGGTTTTTTCACAAATTTAGATAAACGCGCCAACAGGGAAAGAACCTGACAACCGCGTTCTGTTCCCATGAAAGCATGGATTTCATCAATGATGATAAACCGCAAATCTCCGAACAGGCGAGTTAGTTCAGTAGTTTTTTTGTTGATGAGCAAACTTTCCAAAGATTCTGGGGTAATTTGCAGAATCCCTTGCGGATTTTTGAGTAGCATTTCTTTGCGACTTCGCAATACATCGCCGTGCCAAGCGCAGACGGGAATATCTGCTTGTTTCAAAAGGTCGTTAAGGCGATCGAATTGGTCATTGATCAGCGCTTTTATTGGCCCAATGTATAAAGCTCCGATGCTTGTGGCAGGTTTTTCGTGCAATAATGTCACAACCGGAAGAAAAGCTGCTTCTGTTTTGCCGGAAGCTGTGGCAGCAGCAATCAATAGGTGATCGTCTGTTTCAAAGATAACTCGGCAAGCTTCGATTTGTACTGCTCTTAGTTCAGTCCAACCGTTGTTGTAGATGTATTCTTGGATAAAGGGTGCTAGTCGGGAGAAGGGATTCATATCTATTTTATTGGTAGGTGAGTTAGCGAAGCGTAACGCACCATTAAGTAATATGGCAATTATATTTGATTTTTGAAGATAATTTTAATGAACTACAAAAAAAATATCCAGTCCAAATTTATCAGTAAATTGTGAAAACTAAGCATATTCTCGCAATACATAACCCACGCCTCGAACGGTATGAATCAGACGTTTTGGGTTACTTGCCTCTAACTTAATTCGTAAAGCACGAATATAAACTTCAATAATATTTGATTCGCCCATAAAGTCATAGCCCCAAACCTGTTCGAGGATTCGATCGCGAGTAATCACCTGGCGAGGATGACGGAGTAAAAACTCCAATAAGTCGAACTCTTTGGCAGTTAATTCAATCAGTTGCTTACCCCGATACACTTCACGAGTAAGACGATTCAACTTCAAATCTTCAAACTCCAATAAATTTGGCTCTTCAGGATGAGTACGACGTAAACGAGCTTTCACTCTTGCTAAAAGTTCTTCTATGCTAAAAGGTTTGGTAACATAATCATCGGCTCCAGCATTTAAACCCGCAACGCGATCAGGTACTTCATCTTTTGCGGTCAATATAATGATCGGAACTTGAATACTCGTTTTCCGCAGTCGCAAACACAGATCTAATCCAGAAATCCCAGGTAACATCCAATCTAAAATCAATAGATCCGGTTCAATATTGCGGGCCATTGCCAAACCATCTATCCCATTTTGGGCTACCGTGACCCGGTATCCTTCCAGACTGAGTTCTGCGGCGATGAATTCTGCCAATTTGGGATCGTCTTCAACCAGAAGAATGTGGTCAGTCATAACGGCGGCTTCCAAAGCGGTAAGGTAATTGTAAAAATAGTACCTTCTCCTGGTTTGGAACGGAGGGTAATGCGACCATCCATCCCTTCGATCAAGCTTTTGGCGATCGCTAATCCCAGTCCTGTACCGTCTCTAGAACGAGTCATCGATTCATCCACACGATAAAACCGTTCAAAAATGCGATTTTGATGGGTTAGAGGAATGCCAATACCTCGATCGCTTATGTGAATCATCGCACATCGTTCTGTCTTTTCTAAAATTAACTCAACTGCTTGTTCCATCCCAGAATATTTAATCGCATTATCCACTAAATTAATTAACACTTGTTGTAAGCGATCTTGATCAGCACAAGTAACAACATCCTCATCATTTGCCAACACATTAACTTGCCGATTACTGACCTTTTGACTCATTGCAGCCACTTCTGCGACCAGGGTATTCAACATAATTGGATTCAGCCGAAAATGCAGATTACCACTATCTGCCCGTGCCAGATCCAGCAAATCTTGTAACATTCGGATCGTGCGTTCAGTTTCTGCCGTTGCTGTTTCCAAAGCTTGCTGTTGATAAGCACTTAAATTAGTACTCCGGCGCAGCAGACTTTGCAGATAGCCAACTACAACAGTCAAGGGTGTGCGTAATTCATGGGAAACATTACCAACAAACTGGCGTTGTTGCTCCCAGGAACCCGATAACCGAAACAACATTTCATTAAAAGCTTGTGCCAATCCTAATATTTCATCAGGCGCTCGGTGCAATTGGAGTTTTGCCCTATTCAAATTATCTGCTAAATCATCAGCAGAAATTGCACTAGCAACCTGGCTCATTTGCTCCAGGGGTTGCATAGCTTTGCGAATTCGTTGGGAGATAGCAACAACTAATATGACGATCGTCAAAAGACTTACTAGCAGTAACCGCCGTAACCCAGCATTTAATTTTTGTTGATCTTCCGTGATGTCTTGAGAGAAGTACACTTTACCCAACGGTTTGCCATGCACTGTAATGGGATTACCACACAACACTACGTAGCGATCGCCAAAGTGAACAACCTCTGGCTGTTGCGGTACTTCGGGCAGAGAATCCACATTGCCAATCTCAAGGGAAGGACTGGAAATATTAGGAGACTGCGCCAGAAGCCTCCCGTCAGGACTTTTTACCCATACCACTAATCCTGGTGTTGAGACTTTATTAATAGTGCGCTCTAACCCCGTTTCAATTGACCCTGTTTCACTATAAAATGCAACTTGTTCGGGAAAGTGCATTGCAATATATTCGAGGGTTTGTTTGTGAGCAGCTACTAGATTTTGCTCCATCAACCAACCCGCCCAAAATGCGACACTGCCCAATCCCACAATCGAGAGGGCTACTAATTCCAAAGTCAGGCGAAACTGAAGCGAGGAAGTGGAAATCCGCTTGCCTGTGAAATAATTGATTGCAGATCTAACAGGACGATTCAGTTTCATTGGTTCATCAATGGTAGTTGGGATAGGCGATCATTAAAAGTTTTTTGCAGTTCCTTGAACCGGGTCAAACTCAAATCGTTGGGTGTAATTGGTTTCACCATACAAATTAAAACTAATTGTTGGTTCATCTCCGATCGATTCCAGATGATGAATCGCATCGGGCATTAAGCATAAGATATCGCCTGGATTAAGTAAGCGATCGCCAATTTGTTCGATTCGATCGGGAAATTCTGAGGTGGGAGAACGTTGCCAAAAGGTGTTTTTTTCCTGCCCAGAAAGCAATGCCACAATTCCCCAAGTTCCATGATTGTGAATGGGAGAAATACTACCAGCAGACCAAACAACTGTTTGCACGGTAATCGGAAAATCGGGTTCATCATAAAGCATTAATACAGACCAGCCCGTTGCCGGATCGGGTGATAAGTAGTTCATTTGTAGCCATTCAGAACTGTTGAGCAAGCGACGGACAAGCGGACAAATCAACTTTAGCCGCATCTGATCGTCATTGACTTGTTCTAGAATATCTTCCAAATCTGTGAGAAAGCGGTAAAGCCGATAGGGGCGTTGCAAATCTTCGTCCTGATAGACTATCTCACTGTCGAAACATTGCCCTTCATTAGTAACTAACCAGTCTTGCCCTGCCATAACTGTTCACTCGCAATCTGAAGATTTTATGACGATCGTGTTTTCATTTAGCTTTAAGTGTAAAAGAGCGATCGGTAATTAAAGTGAGCGCTCGCTAAGGCTAAGATGAATTTTTGCTGAAAAAACAGATATCTCATTCTTTGGGTACTGCTGGATTAAATTTTTTTCAGGTGAGTGAGGTACCCAGAAACCCGGTTTCTGGAGTTTCAGGTTTCAAGCTTTATCTAGTATCCATCTGGTCTTCATCTGACACTCATTTTTCTGGAATTTAATGCAAATGAGAGCAAGTAGGGGCGGGTTTAGCAGAAAAGCTTTCTGTTGAACAGACAATCTCTCACCAAAACCCGCCCCTACCTACTTTTTTGATACCTACCGTCCTAAATTTTTGAGGTTGAATATGCGTAAACCATCAACATTATGGCTTAGTCTGTGTGTAAGTAGTTTAGTTTTCACGGTATCGCTTGTGACGGCAACATCGGTGAGAACTTATGCTACTCCTGATGGACGAGCGATCGCGCAAGTCAATCCCTGTGCTTCGAGCAATCCTTGTGCTTCCAAAAATCCCTGTGCCTCTAAGGTAGGGAATGTCGGTGGCCCTTTGGCAAGACAACTACAAGGAAAGCCCGTGGTGGTTGATATTTATGCTAGCTGGTGTCCTGCCTGCAAAAATATTGCCCCAACTCTTTCCCAACTAAGACAACAGTATGGCGGAAAAATTAACTTTGTTGTTCTGGATGTCAGCGATCGATCCAAAACAAGACAAGCAGAAACACAAGCTAGACAGCTAGGGCTAAGTCAGTTTTTGGCATCAAACAAGGCGCAAACAGGCACAGTTGCCATCATCGATCCGGCAACAGGAAATATTCTGGCACAGCATCGTAATAATGCAAATCTGGCAGATTACGCATCTGTACTCAACTCTGCTATTTCCCAGAGATAGTAGATGGCATCCTGCCAATTTACGTCATGTTTTCTGCCATCGGCATTTCCAAAAATCTTTAGAGGTTGCACTGAAATGTCGTTGGCGTAAACTGCCGTAGGCATAGCGCACTAATACTAACAGTTTTATCAGGAGATTTCTCATGGCACAAATACCTGATCTACCACCCGAAAATAGAAATTTTCAAGACTCTAAAGTATCAAAGAAATGGCTGGTTTACGGTGGATTGGGATTACTCTCCCTGATGCTGGTTCTAACCCTCGGCCCCATAATTAGTCATCCGATTGAGCAGATTATTTCTATCGTCGAAAACCGCTATCAGCAATGGTTTAGCCAACAAGATACAGCCAATCCATTTGTATTATTACCATTAGCATTTGTTGGTGGGTTAATTGCCAGTGTATCCCCCTGCATTTTAGCGCTGTTGCCCGTTAATCTCAGCTATATCGGCACATTGAAAATTAAATCTCGTTGGGATGCTTTTACGAAGGCTGGCTTGTTTGTCCTGGGGGCTGTCACCATTTTAAGTCTGTTTGGTTTAGTCTCATCCTTTGCTGGAGCCGTTATGGTGGACTATCGAGGCTATATCAATATCATTGTGGGATTGATTATGGCAGTGATGGGGCTGTGGTTGATGGGGGTGGTCAAACTACCTCTACCGCAAATGGATGTTAATCTCCCCCAGGCGGGTCCATTTGGGGTGGGGTTAACCTTTGCCCTAGTGAGTTCTCCTTGTGCTAGTCCGGTGCTGTTTGCGGTGTTGGCGGCGGCAGCAGCAACGGGTTCTCAAATCTTAGGCACTCTGACAATGGTTAGCTATGGGCTAGGTTATACCATTCTAATTTTTCTAGCGAGTTTGTTTACTGGACTGGCAAAACAAAGCAAACAGTTGTTGAAACATTCCGAGGCAATTATTCGCTTTGGTAGTGTGGCGTTGATGATCACGGGAGCGTACTACCTGTTTACGGGCACGCAATGGTTTATGGGAGGCTAGGTCGATGGAAGTTGAAAATCTTGTCATCATTGGCTCTGGTCCAGCGGGCTACACGGCTGCAATCTATGCCGGACGTGCCCAACTTAAGCCGATCGTGTTTGAAGGATTTGAAGCCGGGGGAGTTCCAGGGGGGCAGTTAATGACCACAACCGATGTCGAAAACTTTCCCGGTTTTCCCGAAGGCATTCAGGGTCCCCATCTAATGCACCAGATGCGCCAACAGGCGTTGCGCTGGAATGCCAAATGTATTACCGATGATGTGGTCGATGTGGACTTCAGCCAACGTCCGTTTAGGATCACCGCCGCTGAACAAGTCGTCTACGCTCATGCGGTCATCATCTGCACGGGGGCAACGGCACAACGGTTACATCTTCTTGGAGAAGAGACATTTTGGAACAATGGCATCTCGGCTTGTGCCATCTGTGATGGAGCCAGCCCCTTATTTAAGGGTGCTGAGGTTGCGGTTGTGGGTGGGGGAGACTCCGCCGCAGAAGAAGCGTTGTATTTGACTAAGTATGCGCGAAAAGTCCATCTGCTGGTTCGTCGCGATCGCCTGCGAGCCTCTAAAACTATGCAGGATCGACTCTTAAACCATCACCAAATTCAAGTTCGCTGGAATTGCATTCCGCTCAGTACCCACGGTGATGACGTGCTGCGCTGGATTCGGGTTCAGGATGTACCGACAGGTGCTGTGTCTGAACTGTCGGTGAGTGGTTTATTTTACGCGATCGGACACACGCCCAATACCCAATTATTTCGAGGTCAATTGATGCTCGATGAGGCGGGGTACATTCAAACCAACGGTAAAAGCACTGCCACTAATATTCCAGGCGTATGGGCAGCGGGCGATGTCCAGGATCACCACTATCGACAAGCCATCACCGCTGCCGGAACGGGCTGCATGGCAGCACTAGAAGCTGAACGCTGGTTAGCAGAACAACCCGCTGGTTCAATTTTGTCTGCGGCATAAGCTTGGATCTACACAATCTCAGGAGAAACAATCATGTCTGAATCTTTATCCTCCCACATAACATTTGGCGAAGGACGCAATACGCTACAACGGTTGCAGCAAGAATCTGACAATCCAATTTTGGTAAAATTTGTCGCGCCTCATTGCCCTTCGTGTGAAACACTGGCTCCAGTGCTACAACAGATCGTGACTGATCATGCGGGTAAGGTGCATATGGTCACGATCGATATGACAGAAGATCCAGAATTGGCGATGGAATTGGGTGTGCGTAGTGCCCCTACAGTTGTGTTATTCAAAAAAACAACCATTTTGGAGCGGATTGCTGGGTTAAAACCGAAAAAGTTGTATTCAGAAGCCATTCAGAAGATTCTTTAATTCAAGCTATGATTGAAACTCTCAGGGCTAAAGCCGCTGAGATTCTTGAAGAGTCCAGAGTCTGAACTTCACTCGTGGCACTCAATTCGCCTCTACTGATTCCGCTTAGATCTAATCCAAGCATCACCGC
>CASBRD010000267.1 GCA_949128025.1 Oscillatoriales cyanobacterium PMM_0008
GCATTGCGGAAGGGTTCAAAGATAGATGGGGTAGCGGCAAATCGCCCCAGCAATCCCAGTACTACTGCATCCCCCCTTTGTGCTGATGGATAAGGTGTGAACCAAACATCTATCTCTCGCACTTCTCCTGGGACGTTTCGGCTAGTTTCCACCTCACCAAGAGGTGCTAACAACTCCTTTAAATAGTCCTTGGCAAATTGATCGTAAGGAAATCTCGTCATTTATGGTAATGTTGAACAAATATTGATGCTCCGTTCAAAGGTAGCTAGCCCTAGTGCCGCTACGCGGAAGTCAAAAGTCACTCATTTAAAAGTCAAAAATCCTTTGAGTGTAAGGCATTTAACTACTTTTGAACTGGGAGATTATTTCTGCCCCGCTGCCCTAGTATGGGTCATCTAACAAAAATTAGCAATTGCCAAGTAAAGATTTATTACTCTACCCGGAAAGCCACTAGGCAGTAACTGTAGGAACTGGGATAGTTATTCAGGCGGCATCAGCCATCTGATGTAATATCACCTGTGAGGGGAAAAGCCATGCAAGCTATCAGCAGGATAATTAAAACTTGGATATTCTGCTTGGTGCTGACACTCATCCTGGGATTGACAGGGTGCGGTTTAGTCAAGATTTCAAGTAACGAACCACTACCAGCGGTTCCCTCTCTACCCACGCCCCAACTACCAGACTGGATAGAGCAAATTAGTCCCGTTGGCGAAGCTGAACCTCTCGCGCAAATCCGCATTCGCTTTAAAGAACCCCTAATTCCAGTTGAAAGCATCGATAGTCCCAATCAACAGCGCCTGTTGCAGAAATTCGCCCTTACCCCCCCTTTACCAGGTCAATTTCGCTTTTTAACTCCCCGAATGGTGGGATTTCAAGCAGATAAAGCGCTACCGAAAGCAACAAGAGTACAAGTCACCCTCAAAACCGGATTATCCGACCTCAAAAATCATCGTCTGGCACAAGATTTAGCTTGGACTTTCAATACTGAATCAATTAAATTAACTAACTTACCTAGTTGGAAAGAAAATCCTGACTCCGAACCGCAACCAATTGACTTAAAACCTACTTTAAAATTTACATCAAACGTAGAACTTGACCTACCTTCGTTGCAAGAGCATTTAGCTTTTACTCCCGAAGGTAAAAAGCAGCGTATCCCACTGAAAGTCGAGCCAGAGAAAGAAAACACTTCAGCAACAGATAAACCACCAGGCGAGAAATTTGATGCTTCAGTGCGTGACTGGAACTATATCTTAATACCGCAGCAAACCTTGGAAAAAGCAACCAGTTACAGTTTGCAATTTTCTTCTGGTATTCGTCCGGCACGTGGTAATCTGCCAACTGAGAATAATTTTGCCAGTCAGGTTAAAACTTATGCAAACCTAGCATTTGAAAAACTGGAATTATTCGGACAACCAGATGTATCTGGAGCTTATGGACGTTTTGTAAAAGGTGCTGCACAGCTACAATTTAATAATGGGTTAGTAGCAGATTCGGCGATTCAGAATATTAAAATTAATCCTCCACCTAAACCAGCACCTCAATTGGTGAAAGTCTTTGAGGGAGAAAAGCTTGTTAATCTTAACCCTTGGTCATTAGAACCTGCAAAAACCTATACTATTACCATTGGTGGAAACCTGAAAGATAAATTCGGACAAACATTAGGAAAGCCAGTAACCATAAAGTACGAAACAGGCGATGTAGCCGGAGATATCTGGGCCCCATCTAGTTTGCATATTTTCCCAGCAGGTCAAAATTTACAGTTGAATATTTCTACAGTTAATCTGCCAGAATCGCAATACAAAGCAGCTTATCGAGTGGTGCAACCGACTGATTTAGTCTACGTCGATTCTGCCTATCCCAAAGGAAACAAAAATGATTTATTACCTCCGCCTGAATCTTGGCAATCTTTTAAAGTAGCAGGTAGAAAAAATCAGTCTAAAGATATCGCCGTTCCTTTACGAGAAAAACTTGGTGCGGGGACTGGGATGTTAGCTTATGGTATTCAAGGTCGCACTAATCGTTATCTAGAAAATGGCAAGCAGAAGTGGCGGGAAAATACCACTTACGGACTGGTAGAATTAACAAATTTGGGTGTGTTTGCCCAGTGGTTTCCCAATTCGGGATTGATTCGAGTAAATCATCTTTCTGATGGTGCTGCGGTAGGAAGTGCTACTGTCGAGATTTATGAATCAAAGTTGGATGCAAAAACTAAAGAAGAAGTTCAACCTTGCGCTGTTTCTAAAACCGATAAAACGGGTACGCTGCTGCTAAATCGTGATAATTTGCAAAAATGTATGAAATCGGCTGGGGGATTTGCAGAAGCACCAAAACTGTTAGTAATTGCCCGTGAAGGTAAAGATTGGGCTTTTACGCGCACTGATGAATATAGCGGTTCTTATGATTACGGTATCGATGCGGGATGGCAAAGCGGTAAACCTGAATCGCGAGGAACGATATTTTCAGATAGACAGTTGTATCAACCAGGTGAAAAAGCTTCGTTTACTGGGGAAGCTTATTATCTGCAAAATGGTGTTCTTAAGCAAGATAAAAATGTGCCTTACAAGGTGACGCTGCAAAGTCCGGATGGTAAAAAGACGGATTTGGGAACTAAGACAACTAATGAATTTGGCACGTTTTCTGTGCAATTACCCATTGCGGCTAATCAAGCTCTAGGCTATTATTCCATCACGGCTAAAGGCCAGAATGGAGCAGAAATTTCGGGTGATTTCCGGGTGGCTGAATTCAAACCGCCTAATTTTAAAGTTGCTCTCAACTTGGAGAAAGAGTTTGTTCTGATTGACCAAAAGGTGGAAGCAAAAGCGGCAAGCAATTACCTGTTTGGTTCTCCAGTACAAGGCGGTAAAGCGACATATTATGTGACGCGATCGCAAACTGATTTTACCCCCAAAGGTTGGGAAAAATTTTCTTTTGGACGGCAATGGTTTTGGCCGGAAGAAAGTCCTTCTGTTCCTACGGATGTCTTGCAAGTAAGTCAAGTGCTGGATGGACAAGGTAAAAGCAATCAAACCGTAACGGTAGCGAAAGATTTGCCCTATCCGATGAATTATCGGGTGGATGTGCAAGTCTCCGATGTATCGAATTTATCGGTTGCTGATTCCAAAAGCTTTACTGCACTACCAAGCGATCGCATAATTGGTTTGCAGAGTGATTTTGTGGCAGATGCCAATAAACCTTTTCCTATTCAAGTAATTGTTACCGAACCCACAGGTAAAGTAATAGAAGGTCAAAAAGTTCGCGTCGAACTGCAACAAATTAACTACAACAGCGTTACGCAAGTAGTGGAAGGCAGTTTAACACCACAAAATCAAGCTGAATACAAAACTGTTGCCAAAGCGGAAATCACTTCTGGTAACACTCCTCAATCAGTTTCTCTTACTCCTCCAGAATCTGGTTCTTACCGGATTCGAGCAAACTTTACTAATGCTAAAAACGAGCTAAGCGCAACCGATTTGCAGATTTGGGCAACTGGAAACGATGTAGTCAGTTGGGGCGATCGATATCAGAATAATCGTTTGGAAGTTAAACTCGACAAAGAAAGTTATCAACCAGGTGAAACTGCTACCGCTTTGATTCAATCTCCCTATCCAGAAGCTGAGTTGCACTTTGCAGTCGTTCGCCACAATATCCTTTATCGCACAATTCAAAAAGTCAAAGGGGGTTCGCCACAGATTCAGTTTAAAGTAACTCCAGATATGTTGCCAAATGCAGCAGTTGAGGCGGTTTTGGTACGTCAAGGTAAACCTCTATCGCAAGTGGAAGCGGGAAGTTTAAACGAGTTGGTGAGAATTGGTTTTGCACCTTTTAATATCAAGTTGGATGATAAATATTTAAAGGTGGAAGTTACACCGCAGCAAGCATCGCTGCAACCGGGTACTGAACAGACAGTTCAACTCAAACTTACTAATAATCAAGGTAACCCGGTTAAGGGACAATTGACGGTGATGGTGGTGAATGAAGCGATATTACAACTGAGTGGATATCGTCCGCCGGATTTGGTAAAAACTGTATATGCAGAACAGACAATTTCGACTCGCTTTGCGGATAATCGATCGGATGTAGTGCTACAACCTTTATCTTCTCCTTTAGAAAAAGGTTGGGGTTATGGTGGAGGACTATCAGCAGGCGCAGAAAATACTCGCACTCGCAAAGATTTTCAACCTTTAGCTTATTACAATGGTTCGGTGCTAACTGATGAAAACGGACAAGCGCAAGTAACCTTTAAACTACCCGATGATTTGACAACTTGGCGGGTGATGGTGGTGGCGACGGATGGTAATTTGCGCTTTGGTAATGGCGAGACGACTTTCATCACGACGCAACCGCTGATATCTAATCCTGTGTTACCTCAGTTTGTCCGGTTGGGCGATCGCTTTGACGCTGGCTTATCGGTAACAAATAATACCCAACAAACAGGAAATTTGGATATTGCTGGCGAACTCAATGGCGGTATCCAGTTTGCCCAAAACAACACGCTGCAAACCAAATCAGAATCCGGTACTCGTGCTTACCGCTTCCCAATGGTAGCAAATACCACTGGTAAAACAAAAGTAAAATTTACTACTCAGCTAAACGGTACAGCCGATGCTTTTGAAGTTCCTTTAGAGGTGAAATCTTTAGAAGTTACAGAACAAGTTGTCGAAACTGGTACAACTAATAATCAGGTAAAGATACCTCTGAAGATAGATAACAATGTTGCCAATGATATTGGCGGTTTGGAAGTGCAAATTGCCAGCAGTCTGATACCAGAAATTATCGCACCTGCACGACAAGTTTTGGATAACGATGATTTGCCTTTCTTGGAACCATCTGCGAGTCAGTTAGCGATCGCAGCTAATCTGCAAATTCTCAGTCAAAAATATCAGCAAACTTTCGCCAACTTCAATCCCAAACAACAAGCAAATCAGGCGATCGCACGCTTGCAAACACTCCAACAACCAGATGGTGGTTTCGCGACTTGGCCGGGACAAACAACCTCCGATCCGTTTGTTTCTCCTTATGCCGCACAAAGTCTCGCCAGAGCATCTGCCGCCGGACTGAAAGTAAATCCGGCCATGATAAATCGCCTGAAAACTTACTTAAAGAAAATCCTGGCAGACCCCGGTCAATACGATTTTTGTAAAGAAGCATTGTGCAAAAATCAGGTGCGATTGGAAGCATTGATGGCGCTTTCTGAATTTGGGGAAAACCGCAATGATTTTCTGTCAGATATTTATGCACAGCGAAATAACTTTGATTTCGTCACTCAGATTAAACTAGCGCGTTATTTATCCCTGTTACCAGAGTGGAAAGACGAGTCGAAAACGCTGCTAAATCAAATTCAAGAAAGTGTTTACCAAACAGGTCGCACTGCAACGATAAATTTACCTCAACGTTGGCGGTGGTTTGGTTCGACTACAACTGCACAATCTCAAGCTTTACGCTTATTTATTGCCCAAAACAATAAACCGGAAGTTGTGGATCGCTTGGTGCAAAGTCTCCTAGCATTGAGGCGAAATGGTATTTGGCCCAACAGTTATGATAACGCCGAAGCGCTCACTGCTTTGGTCGAATATGCTAAGCTTCAGCCTACACCGCCTAACTTTACAGCTACAGTTCAACTCGCTGGCAAGCAGTTAGCATCAACGCGATTTGAAGGTTATCGTCAAAATAACCAAGATGTGAAAGTTGCGATCGCACAACTACCTCGCGGTCAAAACGACCTGATCTTGAAAAAATCCGGTCAAGGTACGCTGCATTATTTGGCGACTTATCGCTATCGCTTACAGGGAAATCAACCCGGTAGACTCAACGGACTGCGGGTAGTGCGAGAAATTCGTCCTGCTAATGAAAATAAAGTACTGCGACGGATCGGACTTTACGCACTTGATGACCCATTAAAGGTAGCTGGCGGACAGGTGTTTGATATTGGGTTAGAAATTGTTACCGATCATCCGGTAGATCATCTGATCGTCACGGACTTTTTGCCTGCTGGTTTTGAAGCTGTGGATGGCAGTTTCCAAACTTCTACGCCTTACTTGCAGGCGCAAGGAGATAGTTGGGAACTGGATTATAAGACGATTTATCGCGATCGCATTGTGGCGTATGGCGATCGTCTGGAAGCCGGAGTCTATAGCCTGCATTACTTAGTTCGTTCTGTCACTCCAGGCACATTCATTTGGCCTGGTGCGGAAGTTCACCTGCAATATGTACCGGAGGAATTTGGGCGATCGGCTTCTTCTGTATTGGTTATCTCAAATCAGTAGCGGATCGAACCCCACCCCCTCACCC
>CASBRD010000268.1 GCA_949128025.1 Oscillatoriales cyanobacterium PMM_0008
CAAGGGCCCAACCTACAAAGAAATGGCGAAGGAGGGGGGAAATTTCTTGTCCCCTCCCCGTGGACGGGGAGGGTTAGGGTGGGGTTCCAAATCTTTTGGCAACAGGTCTATTCATGAACAATACTATTTTATCGTATCCCCAAATCTCCTACTTAAAACCCAGAATCTCCATAGATTTTTCCAGCACTTCATCTGGATCGAAAGGCTTGGTCATATATAAATCCGCACCCACATCATTCCCTTTTTGTTTATCAAACTCCTGCCCTTTTGCCGTCAGCATGATGATATAAACATCCCGCATTCCCAGATCTTTTTTGACAGCCCTACAAACCTCAAAACCGCTCATTTTAGGCATCATCACATCCAAGAAGACAAGTTGAGGTTTTTCTCTTTTGATAGTTTCAAGGGCTTTTTCGCCGTTTTCTGCCATCAGTAATTCCACACCTTCGTCTTCCAGTTCCTCTAGAGTTTGTTCCATCAGAACTCTAATGTGAGGTTCATCATCAACAATCAATACCTTTTTAGTCATACAGTTTTCTAATTTCCATCCTTACAAATGCCAACCTTTTAACTTTTAATTTTCTCCATCTGCCAATACAAAAAACACATTTTCCATTCCCTTTTCAAAACGCAAGGTTTTAACCAAATTGTGCTGTTCTAAAAACACCGAGTCTACAATTATCATATCAGGTTTTAGTGCCAATGCCTTTTCGATGCACTCTGGGCCAGTAGATGCCTCTACAACGCTGTATCCCTTGGCTTGCAATACTTCCGACAAAGTTTTTAGATTTGAAGCATTTTCATCCACAACGAGAACTTTCTTTTTAGACGTTCCCTGAGACAACAGTACATCAATATCTTTCAGTAGTTCTTCTGCGTTTATTGGCTTTTTCAAATAGCGGTCAATGCCCAAGCGATAACCTCTCTGTTTATCTTCCACGATCGATAAAATAATTATCGGGATGCCCATACTCTGGGGGTCGCTTTTCAGCACTGCTGCCACATCAAATCCATTGATTTGGGGCATCATCACATCTAGGATAATTAGGTCTGGTTTTTCTTGTTTAACTTGGCTAATGGCATCCACCCCATCTATTGCCTCATTGACTTGATGGTTCTGTGCTTCTAGTTGCTGTCGGAGCAAGTTGCGAATGTGGGTATCATCATCGACAACGAGGATCTTTTTGCGATCGTCTGCTGTATTAGAGGCTGTTTGTATAATACTTTGTTTGAGTTGCCTGACGAGGATATCGATGTTGATTTTTGCTATGTCAGTTAGGTGCGTACTAGCGATCGGTAGGGCGAATGAGAAGTTACTACCTATGCCTAGTTGGCTTTCTACCCAAATTTTACCGCCATGATGTTCTACTATTTGCTTGGAGATGGGCAATCCCAGTCCGGTACCTTTGGGTTTATCTGTGAGGGTGTCTCCAACTTGTTTAAATTTTTCAAATACTTTTTGTTGGTCATCTGGGGCAATCCCGACCCCGGTATCGATGAGGCTCACAATGATTTCCTCGTGGCGCTGAATTGCTCGACAAGTTATAGAACCTTTATCGGTGAATTTAACAGCGTTGGAAATGAGATTGATTAAGACTTGGAGCAACCGATCGCTATCGCCCATCACTTGAGGCAATCCATCTTGGATATCCTGGATAGGCTCAAGCCCATTTTGTTCAAATAAAGACGATGTGGCTGCGAACGCCCGCTCAACAAGATCTGGCACAGAAACAGCCTGCATTTGCCAATCTACCTTACCAGCTTCCATCTTGGCAATATCTAGAACATCATTGATCAAGGATGTCAGTCGCTCACCCTCAGATACGATGATGTTCATATTTTCTGTCACTTGTCTGATGGTTTTTTGAGTTTTGCGCTCCTCAGATTGGATTAAGGGGAATATCCCTTCTTCGAGTTTTTTCTGAATCAGTTTAGCAAAACCGATTACTGAAGTTAGGGGCGTCCGCAGTTCGTGGGAAACAGTAGAAATAAAATCGGTCTTCATCCGGTCAATTTCTTTTTCTGCGGTGATATCTCGAAGCAGGATAACCGAGCCGATACAGTTATAACTTTGATTTTCTGATGACTGGGAGTTTTTCAGGATTGCAGTAGCCACTGCTTTGCCAGAGCGATTATTTGTAAGGTTTATCTCTGCTGCAAATACCTCTTGGGGCTGTTTGATAGTCTGCGCGACTAGGTTTCCTATCTCGCTACCAAACACTGTCTTGCAGTCTTGACCGATCGCATCTGTTTTTATAATACCAAACATGGGTAGCAAGGCGAGATTCAATCGGGCGATCTTGCCTTCTGTATCTGTTACTAAGAGACCATCTGCCAGGTTATCTATGATAGCAGTCAGGTAGGCATTGGCCTGTTGGAGGGCTGCTTCGGAAAGCTTGCGATCGGTGATATCCCGCAGGATGGCAATATATTCTTGGTATTTGAGATTTTTTCTGTGTGAGATCGTGGCATCAATCGTGCGGACAGACTGGGAAATGTCGGTCTCTACATTACTTTGGGTTAGCGTCTGTTCGCTTCTGTTTGGCCAATCCTCCGGATCGTTACCCAACCCGAAAAGGAACTCGTTGAGGCGATGACCGACCAGATAATTGGTATTCATCCCCAAGAGTGCAACAGAAGCAGGGTTGGCTTGATAAATTACACCGTTTTCATCCAGCACTAGAACGGGATCGAGAGCGGTAATAAATAAACTTTCAGCGTGTTCCCGCGCCTCGTCAATGGCAGCAATCTGGGGTAGGCTCGTCCAGCAGGCGATCGCGATCGCGACAAAGGCGACTGTCATCAGCAACACGACCAAGAGATTGTTGCCAGCATTTTCAGAGATCCGCTCTAAGTTATCCCTCATCTCCCAGCCTATTGTGGTAGCGCCACAAACTAATACGATCAGGACGATCACCTGGAATGCCACAAAATCTTCGATCTGGCGGCTTCTTGTCCGCACACGCCTAAGCCACCAAGCTGGATGGAAGGGGGCATAAGGGATGCGACGGATAGCCTCATCGATAACGAAAATAGCGAGAGGAAGCAAAAGCCCGATTAGCACGTCTTGCCAGCCCCAGGCGAAGCCTGCCATCACGAGGACGATCGCCTCTACTATCAAGAAACCCAGAGACCACCAAGGCCATCTGACTTCCGGCCTGCCTCGGCGCAGCCAAAGTCCCAGATGGAGAGCCATTATAGACAACAGGTAACCTGCACAACCCACCGCCACAAGACCGGCTACATCTCCCCAAATCAGACCGAGCAGATTCACTAAAACGCAAAATATCAGAGCAGGTTGCAAGACCCCTGCCTTTGAGACGATGGCGAAGACAGGTGAAAGGTATCCGTCTAGGGAGAGTTGGTACAAAATGCGAGGTGAGTTGGAAACCGCAGTGGCGGAAGACAGAAGACAGCCTGAGACCAGCAGGAGTGTGACGATAAATGAAGCCTGGTGACCCCAAAATGGCTGGGCAGCCGCTAACAGGTTCAGGAAAGGGTTGTCGCCAAGTCCAGGTTCTGTAGCTAACCGCATGAGAACCCAGCTGCTACCCAAGTACACAACAGGAATTAGCCCAGCGGCAAAGGTGAGAAATTGCAAAGTGTTACGGGGTCGTCGGCTGTCGGCGACAAACGAGGAAGCAGTTTCGCAGGCGTAAGGCCCGTAGATTGCGAAGAACGACCACTTCGCCCAATCAACAAATGTTGGGGGCGACCAGCTGGTGGGTAAAAGTCCGGGACTGGTTGGCGAAAAGGTTAACCATCCGATGCCTTGAAAGGAAAATATCAGTAAAAATCCTATGGCCGGAAGAATGAAGGATGTGTGTAGTATCCCCAAGGCGCGGGTGCCACTAAACGCCACGATGTAGGGGATGAGGGTGAATCCAATTTTTAGAATGGTTTCGGGACAAGCAATGCCGAAGGGTTCGAGGTTGACCTTGATTAGGTCTGTGAGGATGATGGCGTTTACTGCCGGATACATTGCCCAGGCGTAGAAGTAGGCCAATGCTGCATAGCGACCCACACTGGGATAGTTCCTCAGTAGCCTGGTTGTATAGTTGGGCGTTCCTCCTGACATCTCTGGCCACTGTTCCCCTAAGCGTTTCACCTGGAGGTTTAGCAGCATTCCCACAATTACTGCGGGCAACCACACAAAGATGGCTTGTGGCCCAAGCGCTGTGTGCATCGCAGGAGCAATGGCAGTCCATGAGATAAGACTTGCGAGACCGAAGCCCCAGGTTTCTAGGTAGCTCAGGCTCCGGGGAAGGCGCATGAGCGATCGCGTAGCGTGTTGCGAAGCAAGGTATTGCTGATTCACTGACAAATTATTATTAGTTTCAGGCATAGGCGTTTAGATAACCAGCCCTCTTTAATTCTTACATTTATTGCTGAGTTGGCAACCTCAGAATCCGGTGCTGAGGTTGCTCATCCACGAGCGATATTTTCGATCGTACCACCCTGAGAGAATTTACAAATCAAAACCTTAACATAACTTTTTAACCTTTCATTTATTTAAGCTCTGCTAGTAAGACAAAAAAGACATTTTCCAGTCCCTTTTCAAATTTCAATAACTTGACAAGATCGTGTTGTTCGGAAACTACGGAATTGACTATAATCATATCAGGCTTTACTGATAACGCCTTCTCAATGCACTCTTGTCCGTTAGACGCCTCGACAACACTGTATCCCTTCGCTTGCAACACATCAGAAACACTTTTCACGACTGAGGCATCTTCATCCACTACTAAAACTTTCTTTTTCGATGTTCCTTGAGAGAGCAACAATCCAATATTATTAAGCAGGTCTTCTGCATTAACAGGCTTAGTAAAATAGCGGTCTATTCCCAGTCGATACTCCCTCTGTTTATCCTCGATGATTGACAATATGACGATGGGTATACTCATCGTTTGGGGGTCATTTTTCAGCACGGCTGCTACATCAAAACCATTGATCTGAGGCATCATCACATCAAGGATAATTAAGTCTGGTCTGGCCGTTTTTACCTGGGTAATGGCATCCATTCCATCTTTAGCTTCTCTGACTTCATAACCTTCTGGTTCCAGTTGCTGTCTGAGTAATTGGCGAATGTTGGGATCATCATCGACGACGAGAATTATTTTACCATGCTCGGATGCAGAGGGTGCTGCTTGTACCAAGCTTTCCTTCAATTGTCTAACCAAGATATCGATAGAAATTTTGTCTGTCTCCACATTGTTGCTGTTAGCGATCGGTAGACTGAATGAGAAATTACTTCCTTGTGTAAGTTGACTTTCCACCCATATTCTGCCACCATGATGTTCGACAATTTGTTTGCATATAGGTAGTCCTAAACCGCTTCCTTTGGGTTTGTCTGTGAGGGTATCACCCACCTGCTGAAATTTTTCAAATACCTTGTCTCGATCCCCTGGGGCGATCCCAATGCCAGTATCGATGACGCTGATGACTATTTGGTTATTTTGTTGTTTTGCTTTCACAGTACAACTACCTGTTTCTGTGAATTTCATGGCATTGGAAATTAGATTAATTAAAACTTGGAGTAAGCGATCGCGATCGCCAATCACATCAGGTAATCCTTCTTCTACTTCTTTGTGTATGGCTAGTCCTCCGGCTTCAAATAAATTCGAGGTGGCTGCATAAGCTCGGTCAATTATGCTAGCGATCGAAGTAGGCTCCATCTGCCACTCTACCTTACCAGCCTCCATCTTGGCGATATCGAGTACATCATTAATCAGGGTTGTCAGTCGTTCGCCTTCAGACACGATGATGTTGATATTGTCGCCCACTTGCTTGACAGTTTTTTGCGTTTTGCGATCGCTATCTGGCAGTAAGGGAAAGACCCCTTCCTCCAGTTTTTTCTTAATAATCTTGGCAAATCCCAGCACAGAAGTCAGAGGTGTCCGTAGTTCGTGGGAAACCGTAGAGATAAAATCCGTCTTCATCCGGTCAATTTCAATCTCGGTAGTGATATCCCGGATGACTATAACCGAACCTAGACATTCATCGATCGCATCTTCCCCTGAAGTTAAGCCTCTGGAAATTGCAGTTGCCACAGCCTTGCCAACCCTACCTTTTGCTAGTTCTATCTCTGCGGTTAACACCTCCCTGGGAGATTTCAAAGTCATAGTTACCAGTTCTGTCATTTCACTGCTAAAGGTATCGTTACAGCTTTTACCAATCAGATTGCTACCTGAAAGATCGAACTGAAGTAACAAAGATGGATTAAATCGAGAGATATTACCACGGGCATCCGTTACCAGCAGACCATCCGCAATATTGTTGATGATGGCGGTAAGATAAGCCACGGTATTCTGGACTTCTTTGGCAGCTTGTGCTAGTTCGAGGGAGATAGCCGCCTGTCCTGAAAGCAGTCGCAAAACTTCCAGCCGCTCTGGTGTAAAAGCATCCGTTGTCAAATTGTTTTCCAGGTAAAAGATGCCGACTCGTTTTCCTTGATGAAGGATGGGAGCACACAAGAGAGACTTCGTTTGGTTATTTGTGATATAGGGGTCGCTGCTAAACATTCCCTCGCGAGCGGCATCTTTTAAAACGACACTTTTTTGAGTTCTTTCTACATAATTGATAATCGCCTGGGAAATATTCTCACTGGTTTCCACAGGAATATTTGGCAGTACTACACAATTTTCTTGCTCAACGCTCCCTGACGCAGCCAGCACTAATTTTCCCGATTTATCCAACAGGAGGATACCTTTCTGCGCGCCTGCATTTTCGATGAGAATGTGCGTCAACTTTGATAGCAAATTGTCGAGAACGATTTCCGAGGAAATCGCTTGTGATGCTTTGAGTACTGTCGCCAAATCCAGCGTATTCGCTCCCCATAAACTCGTAGAATTCGCTGTGTCTGTTACCTCTAGACCAGTTTTTTCTTGCTTCCTGATCTGGGATAATAACTGAGGATATCTTGCCTCTAAGTCTCTGACTTTTGCCTTTGCTCCCCAGCGGATATAGCCATAGTAGGCATCAGTTAGATATACTTGAGCAACCTTATCTCTAGTGCGAGAGAAATAAAACTCAGATGTTAGTTCATTGGCGAGTGCTTCTTCTTGGATGTATCCTTGTTCACCAGATCCTTTGATGGCACGTTCATAATATTCCATTGCTAGGACATCTTGGTTCAACACTCGCGCTTTCTCTGCTTCTACTAAATCATACTTGTGTTGATAATTGGATGGAGCATGAGACATCCAGAGTTTCATTCTATTCTGATTTGATAATACTTTTTTGATATTTTTTACTTGTGCATCTTTTGAAACTGTAGGATATAAAGCCAGGATAGCTAAAGAATAATAAAAATTGGTTTCGGCGCTATACATCGTAGCTAGTCCGCCACCTGCGTATTTTTCTGCTAAGGAGGCATTTTCAGCAGACTGAGTATAATCCTTAAACAAATAAAAGAGTATAGATTTAGCAATATAGATAGGATAAATCAACATATAATTATTGCTTTTAATCAAAGATGGTAGCATTTCATCTTCATTAAAACTTTCACCAATCAAGCGGCATTTACCAGGAGATTTATCCAATAAATTCAACACCATTTGTCTACATATACTTGCATAGTTACTCTGAAATTCCTGTTTTAGCTTTTGCATCATCCCAATATATTTTGTCTGCTTATCAGCTACAATCTCTAGATTTTCGCCTACAAAAAATATGTGGGTACAATAGAAACAAGCCCCATAACAAGCATATTCTACATCACCAATTTCTAGCCCAGCTTGAATTCCTTCAATAAACGCTTCTAGGGTGTTCCTAGCTGGCTCTTTCCAGTGTCTAATAAAATTGTTAAATGTCTCATAGATTTTAGCTTTGGCTTCTTGGGCATTGAATTGCTCCAACAGCTTCAAACCCAGTTGGCCAAATTGATAACCAGAATCTATATCTCCGAACGCCCCAATCAGAAGCATACCATAAAGAGTATAGGCGTAAGCCGATAAGGGGGAATTTCCATATTTCAAACAGAGGTTAGTAAATTTAAATACAACTAGAGGATAAAGCTCAGGAGCTACTATATAAACGGGAGGAATAAGATTAATTAAGATCCGTAGTGCCGCTATTTTATAGGGATCAGTCATTTCTGGCAGTTCAGCTAAATCCTCTATTCTCTTTGTTCCCAAGTTAAATTTTGTGTGAATAAGTCCTAACAAAATATTTATTTTTCTGGGTTTTTTGGGTAAGAATACTCCCAGTAGTCTCAGAACTTGCAGTGCAGTATCTAAGGCTAATTGCATTTCATTTTGAGCAATATAAAATTGCATTCTTATCTCATATATCTTAACTTTATCAAGTAATTTTTTAGCCTGCTCAATAATTTTTTCTGAAATAATTTTTGCCTGTTCAAAGTTGGTGTTTAAATATTCTGCTGCCGCTATCTCCACATGGATTGCGAGTGTTAGGTCATAGTGATTTTGCCAGCTGGATTCGGTGAGGAGTCCTAGACCCAATGATAAATACTTGACAGCCGCTTGATAAGCTGTAGCTGTCTTCGCTTTCCGACCTGCAACTAGGTTTAATTGAGCTAGCTGATATCTTTCTTCCTCCAAAGGGATAAATTCAGCACCAACATTCAGTTGATTTACAATTTCAAAGATGTTCTCTTCAATCTCTGTTTCTGGGGTATTTTTCAGCAGCAGTTGACCAATTTTCAGGTGAGTTTCTTTTTTATGATCTTCAGGAATCAAAGAATAAGCTGCTTGCTGCACCCGGTCATGGAGAAATTTGTAGGAAATTTTAGTAATTGGTAATTGGTAGGATTGTTCATTTTCCATTGTCGATGACCAATTACTCATTCCGACTAGGGGAATTTTATATGCCTCACTGAGAGGCAGAATCAGACCCTCCTGAAGGGCATCCCACAAATCAGCCGCCGTTTCTGATTCAGATTTTTCATTTACAATCGCTAGAACATCTAAATTAAATCTATCGCCAATACAGGCGGCTAATTTTAATACCTGCTGAGTTTGTGCAGGCAATTTTTGAATATTTCTGGCAATTAGTTCGACGACATTATAATCCGTAATCCCAATGGTTTGAATTTGCTTGATGTCACACTGCCAACAACCGGAACTAAAGTCAAATGTCAACAGCTTTTCACGGTGAAGGGTAGAGAGCAATTGCGTCAAGAAGAAAGGATTACCTTGGGTTTTATTGAAACCTAATTCGGCTAGGGGCAAAGACTTTTGTGTTTCATCGTGAAGGGTATCGGCAACTAATTGACTGACGTTGCCAATATCCAAAGGCTGGAGGATGATATTATTAACGATTGCCCCGAATGATTCAATTTCTTCCAAGGTCTGCATCAACGGATGAGTCGGACTGACCTCATTATCTCGATACGCTCCAATTAGTAATAGATATTGGCTATCGGGGTCAGTCACAAGTAACTGAATCAACTTCAAAGATGCCGAATCCGCCCACTGTAAGTCATCTAGAAAAACGACCAACGGGTGTTCTGGTTTAGTAAATACATGAATGAACTGTTGAAATACCCGATTAAATCGATTTTGTGATTCTGATGGCCCCAATTGAGGAACATCTGGCTGAAAACCAATAATTAGTTCGACTTCGGGAATAACATTAATGATGACAGAGCCATTGGAACCGAGTGCTTCTAATAGTTTGGTTTTCCAAATAGCTATTTTTTCTGAACTTTCTGTTAACAGTTGCCGCATCAATTCCTGGAATGCTTGAATCATTGAAGCATAAGGAATATTCCGCTTAAACTGGTCAAATTTGCCAGCGATAAAATAACCCCGCTGCCGGACTATGGGTTTATGAACTTCATTAACTACTGAGGTTTTACCAATCCCTGAGTAGCCACTGACAAGCATCATCTCACTCTTTCCTTGACTAACTCGGTCAAAGGCATCCAGCAGTGTATGCACTTCCGCGTCGCGCCCATAGAGTTTTTGCGGGATCAGAAAAGAGCCAGATTTATCCCGTTTACCGATTGAAAAGTCAGAAATCTTGCCAGTTGATTGCAGTTGATTCAGACAGGTTTCTAAATCGACTTTTAGTCCTAAAGCGCTTTGGTAACGGTCTTCAGCGGTTTTGGATAGTAACTTCATTACTATCGAAGAAATTGCGCCGGTCATCTCTGCATTCAGTTGGTCAGGCGACACTGGTTGTTTGGCTATATGACAGTGAACTAATTCTAGAGGGTCGGTGGCATTAAAGGGCAATTGTCCCGTCAGCATTTCATAGAATGTTACTCCTAATGAATAGAAGTCGGTGCGGTAGTCAATCGACCGATTCATTCTCCCTGTCTGTTCTGGTGATATATAGGCTAGGGTTCCTTCTAATAAATTGGTATTGCTGATTCCTGTCTCTCTAGACAGGCGCGAAGCTATGCTAAAGTCGATAATTTTAACTTGGCCTGTAGAGGGGTTGATCAGGATATTTTGGGGTTTAATATCTTTATGTATAATCTGATTTTGATGCAACTGAGCTAGGGTTGAAGCTAGCTGAATGCCGATTCTGAGGAAGAGAATTAATTCAATTTTCTGAGTACCTAAAAAATCTTTGAGGGATTGTCCTAAAAAGTCTTCTAATATGAGTGCTAGACTGTTATGATAGTTTTCTAAGGCGTAGGGTTTAATAATTCCTTCAATCTCCAATTTTTGGAGGATTTTATATTCATGTCTGAGTCGGGTGATTTGTTCGAGGGTGGGATAATCGGCTAGGAGGGTTTTAATAATCACCGATGTTTGAGACTGTTCTCTTACTCCTCGATAGATAAGAGTATTGAGACCAGCTTGAATTTGTTCGGTGATTCTGTAACCTGGAATGGAAATCATTCGTGTTCTCCTATCGCTTTGTGAGGTTATTTTAGTCTGGTATATTAATAACCAAAATTTGCAGAGTGTTCTACAAGTGGTTAACAATATTGAGTTTGATGGCGGTATGTCTGCAAATTAGGAGTAAAATCAACCAGATGGTGATTGTTACTCTCAGGACGACTTAGTGCGATCGCTTTGAGGGGAATCTGAATCAAAAACTCTGCACCCTGACCTGGTTCGGATATACACTTCAAAATGCCTCCATGTTTTTCCACGACAATCTGGTAGCTAATGGACAAACCTAGCCCTGTCCCTTTCCCTACTGGTTTGGTTGTATAGAAGGGGTCAAACAATCTCTTTTTGACCTCATCTGTCATTCCTGGGCCGTTGTCGCGAATGCGAATCACAACAGCGTCCAGAGCGCGGACTACTTCAGTATGAATGGTAATCTGAGGTTGAGGTTGGTTTTCAAGGGCGTCGATCGCATTGCTGAGGACGTTCATGAAAACTTGGTTCAACTGACCGGGATAACACTCTACAAGCGGCAAGTCGCCATACTCTTGACTTGCTTGAATTGCAGGACGTTCTGTTGTCGATTTCAAGCGATGGTGCAATATCATGAGGGTGCTATCGATACCTTCGTGAATGTCCACTGGCTTCATCTCTGCTTGATCCAGACGGGAGAAGTTTCGCAGGGATAAGACAATTTGACGGATGCGATCGACTCCCACTTGCATTGAGGATAGTATTTTGGGTAGGTCTTCAACCAGAAAGTCGAGTTCGATCGCTTCTAGGAGAGCTTGAATTTCCGGTACTGGTTGCGGATAGTGCTTGCCATAAAGTTGGACAAGATCGAGTAAGCCGTGGGAATATTGATGGGCGTGGGAGAGGTTTCCGTAGATAAAATTGACGGGGTTGTTGATTTCGTGGGCTACACCGGCAACCATACAGCCAAGGCTGGACATTTTTTCGCTCTGAATCAGCTGGGATTGGGTTTGCTGTAATTCGTGCAGAGTTTGCTGTAATTGTCGGGCTTGGGCTTGGGCTGTGGCGGCAGCAGTGGCAGCTTCGCGGTAAAGTTCTGCTTGATCGAGGGCGATCGCCAGTTGAGTAGCCACAGCCTGCAACAATTCTACTTCATGGTCGCTCCACGATCGCACTTCTGTACTGTGACCGCAGCTAATTACACCAATCGTTCCAGAACGAGTCTGAATCGGTAGTGCGAATACAGAGCTAAATTCCCGATCGACGAAGAACTTTTGCATGACCGGATCGCTGACGGTGACGATATTATCTGCACAAACTACTTCCATATCTAGAAGCTTCTGCGTAAACGAACCAACCTCTACAGCGGAGTAGTAACCCATTAAGCTCGGTAAATCTGGGTTTTTGGCTTCTTTGACAACTTCCCAGCTAGCACAAGAACGATCGATGTACTCCGTAGGGATTTCCGAAGGATGAATGAAGTTTTCTGTTTTACTTTGGTTTTTTGACCTTGTTCGCTGGTTCTGGCTGGGAACTATTTTTCCTTCTTCCGGTCTATACCAGATGAATTGGCAGCGATCGATTTGCAGGAGACTGCGGATCTCGCTCACAGCTGTTTCTAAAATGGTATCGAGGTTCAGGGAATGACGGATTTGGCTTGCCAAACGAAAAAGCAAAGCTTCCCGGCGGCTTTCGCGCAGCTGGTTTTCATGGAGAAGGGCATTTTCAATGGCCGATCCGGCTTGAAATGCCAGCATGGTGAGCAGTTTCAGATCTGCTGCTGTATAATTGACTGGTGTCTTGCTGCTGATTTCGATCGCACCAATTACTTTATCTTTCGTCTTCAAAGGAACGCAAATTAGAGATCTTACTCGCTCTTGATTTTCTACATATCTGGGATCGGATAACACATCGTTGACTATTTCTCCCGTTCCTCTTATAACTACGTTACCGATGATGCCTTCACCTAGTTTTAAGGTTGCTCTTGGCTGGCATTCTTTACCAAATGCCGAGATGACTTCAAGCCAGCCCGTGACTGGATGAACTAACACGATCGAGCCGCTGGTTGCTTCGAGCAGCTCCCTTGCTTCATCAAGAGATAATTTGGCAACTTCTTTTAGTTCTAAAGTAGCCGTTATCTTTTGCGAAATTTGATATAATACGGTGATTTCTCTATAGCGATCTAATAATTCGTTGGCAAGTGATTTCTTTTCTAGTTCTTTATTGGCTAAATAGGATATAAAAGCAGCTACAGTAGACGCTTTTTCTGACCCAATTACCCATCCGATCGTTTCTCCTGAAACTTCGATCGGACATCTATTTAATTCATTCTCACTTGCCACTCCAAGCAGCGTATTGCCTTCGGCATCCCGAATGCTGATACTATTATCAATAGTATTTACAAGGTTGGCGATCGTCGATGAACTTTCTTTTTTAGATAATAGCTTCTTGAGGCCGATTTGAATCATTTTATTTTACCTTTCCTCAGTTTTGCATTACCAAGTTTTATCATGATTCATAGGTAGTTTCTTCATCATCTACCTAAAGATATGTTCTAATGTACACTATATTATCATATCCATTATATTTCACAACTACGTATATTTGCGTAACCCATTCAATTTGGGATTTGGGATTTGGGATTTGGGATTAGCCCCACGGATGAATCCAGACGGTTGAAATCAATAATTTATTGGTAAGTTAATATTAAAATAAATAATTGTAGAATAATTATATTTAAAGTGAAAACTCACTATCGCGATTTTGTGATTCGTTCCTGGGAGGAGCGCGATCGGGCCTTTGCTGCCGATGTCATCCATTCCGTGTTAACCGAGTACGGCTTGCCTTGGGAACCAACAGAGGCAGACAGAGATGTATTGGAGATCGAAGAAAGTTATCTGGCAGTTGGGGGAGAGTTTTGGGTGGTGGAACAGCAGGGACAAGTGGTAGGAACAGCTGCTTACTATCCCATCAAAAGAGCCCAAGACGCAGTAGAAATTCGCAAAATGTATCTGTTGCCATCTGCAAGGAGAAAAGGACTGGGGAAATTTTTATTGAAAGAGTTAGAAAGTGCGATCGCATCTAGAGGTTTTCAACAAATTTGGATAGAAACTGCCTCTGTTTTAAAAGAAGCAGTGCAACTATATGAACTCAGCGGGTATCAAGCAGCATCTGGAGTGGAGACAGCGAGATGCGATCGCGTCTATGTCAAATATCTGACTGTTTGGTCAGGTGCGTTACCCTCAAGCTAACGCACCCTACGCACTATCGGCTCAATGCCCGTAAGAAACGTTCCATATTGGTGAAAAGTCCGGTTTTTTTGGGACGTGGGGCATCACCTGCATTGGCGCTGTTAGGCTGAGTTGCCTTGAATAAAATTTGATCGAGTTCGTCGCCTACAGGTTTTTTAGGCAATTCGGCAATTAAATTGTAGTCTTCGCCATTTTGTAGCCAAACCTGCCAAGGAGAGGGATAGCAGCGAAACAAAGCTGCCCCTTCTACGGGTTTGACATAGTAGCAAGATTCCAAGGTATTGAGTAACCGTTCCCGCAGTTGACGGGCAGTATAACCGATACCGACAGTAGCGGCATCTTCCAAGTGGGGAATGAGTAAAATAACGGGCCGATCGCCCGCTGCGTTGCACAGCTTTTCTACTTCCCCCACTTCCACCGCACTGAGGTCAACCAATAAGAATACCTCATCTTCCGGCTCAATTTTGTTTTGGATGGGAGTTCTACCCATGCCAATGTCTTGAATTTTAAAAGGAACTTCTCCCCAGTCGCGGCGGGCCAATGCGGCAGCACCGGCATCGGGGAAGAAAACTTTCAGGTGGGAAAGGCGGTCTTCAAAGACGGGGATGAATTGCTGGGCGATGGACTGTGCTTGGAGTGCGATTTCTGGGAAATTTAACTCTACTTGCAGCCTAGTGTAGCCATTTGCGATCGCAGCCAGGGTAGCTTCGCGAGATTGTGCGATCGCTTCTTCAAGACTTTGGGGTAGTTCTGCCATAATGTATTTTTTTGCTTACAGGTTATTGTACTGTGATAGTACCAGCACAAACATTGATATTTATCTATCCAGCTTCCCCAGAAAATTCAATGGCATTAAATCAAGAAGTATTAGTCGCGATCCTAACCAATCGACTGGATTTAGAAATTGCCCGCGATCGGCATTGGTATCGCATTCCTGTAGATAGTGTGCATAAATTTCTCAATAAGCGTTGGCCTCCTCAATGGATTGCTTTTTACCAACCAGGAACTTTTGGCAAACAAGCATACGCCGTGAGATATTACGCCAAAATCGAGCAGATTAGCGAAGTTTCCCGTTGGGAATTATTTCCCGATCTTCCCAAAGATCGCAAAAGCCGCAAGCGTTATTACAAGTTAGACTTATCGCCACTAGAACGTTTTTCAACACCAATATTGAGCCGCCGCTTACGTCGCATTGTCTTTATCCAAACTACCTGGCAAAAGGTAAGTAATGCAGTTGAAATTAACGATTTGTATGATGAAAGCCCTCTAAAAGATCGACTATGGCAAGAGTTTAAACAATTAGAAATCAACGCTGAACGTCAGGATTTTGTGACAGCTAAAAATAATAATTATGCCCTTGATTTTGCCATTTACTGCACTTATGGCAAAATCAACGTTGAAACTGACGGCGATACCTGGCACGCTGATAAAGAACGTATCCCTTTGGATAATCTGCGAGACAACGACCTGCAAACAGAAGGTTGGCATACGTTGCGATTCAATACTTATCACATCCAAGAAAAAATGGCTGAGTATTGTATACCGACAATTATTGAAAATATTAATCGTTTGGGTGGTTTTCAGGAAGAAGGCAGAGTTTTCCCGCGTTTGATTAAGTCGAATTCATCGGCAGAATTTGTCCAGTTGACTTTGTTTTAACATGAGGACTTACGCAAATGGCAGATTATGGTAGGGTGCGTCAGAAGTCCAAACCCTCAATAATCTCTCTATAACGAAAGTCTGACGCACCCTACAAGTTGGTTTAAGTGTGACACTGGATTATCGCAGAGGAGGATATACTGAATGGAAGATGAAGTGCGAGCCGACTACGACAGCGCTTGGAAAGAAGCCCTAACTGTCTATTTTGAGCCATTTATGGCTTTTTGTTTTGCAGATACTCACAGCGATATTGATTGGGAGAAAGGTTATGAAACTCTAGACACCGAATTGCAAGAAGTGATTCGCGATGCCGAGACAGGCAGGCGTTTAGCAGATAAGCTAGTAAAAGTATGGCTGAACTCCGGCGAAGAAGCGATTGTGTTAATTCATGTCGAAATTCAAGGACAAGAGCAGTCAGATTTTGCCGAGCGGATGTATATTTACAATCATCGGTTATTCGATCGCTATCGGCAAAAAGTCTTCAGCTTTGCCGTATTGGGAGACGAAAACACCAATTGGCGACCGACAGGCTATAGTTATAGTCGATGGGGATTTGAGAGCAGTTTGCAGTTTCCGGTAGTGAAACTGCTCGACTATCCAGCAGCTACCCTAGAGGAAAGCACTAATCCCTTTGCTACCATTATCGCCGCACACCTGGAAACCCAAGCAACGCGCAGTGATTTACCGCGTCGTTTTCAGTTAAAATTGAGGTTAGTGCGACGACTGTACGAGCGCGGCTATAGTAGAAATCAGATCTTGGAGTTGTTCCGGTTCATTGAATGGATAATGGCATTACCGGCAGCAGTTCAGCAGGAGTTTAAAACTGAAATCAAGCGAATAGAGGAGGAAAGGCGAATGCCATACATTACCAGTTTTGAGCGGGATGGTATACAGCAGGGTCGCCTGCAAACGTCTCGCGAGGATGTCATTGATGTTCTGGAAACGCGGTTTTTAACTTTGCCAGATGCCTTAAAAAATCGCATTTTTGCGATCGAAGATTTAGCAATGCTGAAACGACTACTTAAACGCGCTATTACTGTTACTTCGGTGCAGGAGTTTGAGGAGTTGTTGGCACAAGGAGAGTTTTAATGGGATAGAGGAGGAAAGGCGAATGCCATACATTACCAGTTTTGAGCGGGATGGTATACAGCAGGGTCGTCTGCAAATGTCTCGCGAAAATGTTATTGATGTTCTGGAAACGCGGTTTTCAACTGTGCCAGATGCCTTAAGAAATAGCATTTTTGCGATCGAAGATTTAGCAATGCTGAAACAGCTGCATAAACGCGCTATTACTGTAAATTCGGTGCAGGAGTTTGAGGAGTTATTGGCACAAGGAGAGTGTTAAATATATCCTCAGAATTCAATGCCCAACTAATGCCACCTCTGGTATCAATCTTTGCAACAGTTGCTTAAGTACGATCGCAGTCCAGTCCACATCAGCTTCCGTCGTGTCATGCCCCAAAGTGAGGCGAATTCCCGCTTTTGCCATCTGGGTACTGTACCCCATTGCCAGCAGAATAGGACTGGGGTTGAGTTTCCCGCTACTGCAAGCAGCACCAGCACTAATACCAATACCAGCTAAGTTCATTTGCCGCACGATGGTTTTGCCGCTAAGCTTTTTACCATCGGCATCCTGCAAGCAGAAACTGACATGGTGAGGCAAACGGTGCCAACGGTGACCTGTCGGTGTCAAACTGCGAGTATCGGAAAGTAAGTCAAAAAGACGATCGCGCAACCCAATTAATCTTGGCGTCTCCACAACCATTTCTTGCGCCGCCAGTTCCGCAGCTACTCCAAAACCGGCAATAATTGGCACAGCTTGAGTTCCAGAACGCAAGCGCATTTCTTGTCCTCCACCACCCAACAAAGGAACTAATTCCACGCCAGGACGCACATAAAGCGCCCCAGACCCTTGAGGGCCATAAATTTTGTGACTGGAAAGGGAAAGTAAATCTACCGGCAATTTTTGCACATCGATCGGCAAACGCCCAGCTACTTGGACTGCATCTGTGTGGAACAGCACTCCGCGATCGCGGACAATATTTCCCAAAGCTTCGATCGGTTGTAATGTCCCAACTTCACTCTGACCGTAGATAATCGAAACTAAAACTGTATTCGGTTGCAGCGCATTTTCCAAGTCATTTTCGTTGACTCGTCCCCACCTATCCACCGGCAAGCGCGTCACTTCCCAGCCCCATTGTTCCAGCAATTGTACTGGTTCTGTCACAGCCGAATGCTCAACGCTGGAAATAATGATGTGTTGAGGTTTGGTGTAACATCGAGCCACACCCATAATTGCCAGATTGTCTGCCTCAGTGCCGCCAGATGTAAATACAATCGACTCTGCCGGGGCCTTAATTAGCCCAGCTACCTGCATTCTGGCTTGTTCTAATATCGTTGCTGCCCGTTGTCCCCACTCGTGCAAGCTGGAGGGGTTGCCCCAAGAAAGGGTGAGGATTTCTTGCATAGCTGCTAGAGCCTCTGGGCGGGTCGGTGTTGTAGCGCTGTAATCTAAATAAATTTGCATAATCCTTAAGCGTTAGAGGTCGTGGCGACCGACTGGCTCTCTAATTTCAGCATATACCGCCAACGTCTAACAACTAACGCAAGTTGCTAGTTAGAAAACTTTGAGAATTAAAAACCCGGCTTCTTGTGTTTGCAAGTCGCAGTTAATGATAAAATCACCGACAGAAACCGGGTTTTTACTATAACTAGCAACTTGCGTAACTAGCTAACTTCCCGGTTTGCGGACATTGTAGTCCTCATGGGATAAGACTACTTGGGGAATTAGGATATTACCGCAGTCCCGGCAGAGCATCCGATAGTTGCGGGTGATGGGAATGCTGATCACAAAGCGATCGTGCCGCAATCGCTTGCCGCCAAATTCTGTGTAATTTTTGTGCTGCTGTAAAGCAGCAATCACAGTACGTGCCTTGACCACCACATGGATGGGTAAAGCCCTTAAATCTATGGGGTCATCGGCAAAAGTGGACTCCCACTCGTTTTTTAGCTGTCTTTTTTGTTCCAGTACGGCTTTTTTTTGGGCACACTGATGGCACATTTGACCATAGCCCTTGTGGCCGCACGGAAATTGCTTTTTTCTTCTAGGCATAACAAAAGTGTGGATTGATACTAATACATCCACTTCAAATGCGGCAAGGTTGGCCATGTACCCGACTGTATTCACTTTCCGTGGGCCACACGGTAGTTTTTGACAACTGCTTGAAAGCGGCTGTCAAAATAATAAACTTTAGATTACAGAATTTTAGCAAGAAAGCTCACCGCTTCTAGCTGTGGATGAATTGCTTGCCGCTAAATGGGTAAAAATAGACTGCTGTTACCTATTGACTTATGGATATTAATCTGAAACGTGCAACCGTGAGGCAAGTAGCAACGATTCTTCTAGCGCTGACCCTAGCTGCTTGTCAACGGGCTGGGCCGCAAACCCAACGACCGACTCCTCTGCCCCAAGATCCTGTTGTTAAAGTTTACTTCAACCACTCTGAGTCGGGTTCGTACAGGGAACCCTACCGCAAGCAAACGCGATCGGGAGATGACTTGGAACAACTTATAGTCGATGCGATCGCAACCGCCAAATCTACCGTGGATGTGGCGGTTCAGGAGTTGCGCTTACCAAACATTGCCAAGGCTTTGGTCGATCGCAAAAAAGCTGGAGTTAAGGTAAGAGTAATTCTGGAGAATACTTACAGCCGTCCTTGGAGTAAATTTACACCAGATGAAGTGGCGAAACTACCGGAACGGGAACGCGGACGCTACAACGAATTTGTCAAGTTAGCAGACCAAAATGGCGATAATAAACTCAGCAAAGATGAGATCGATCGAGGGGATGCGATCGTCATGTTGCAAAATGCCGGTATTCCCATCATTGATGATACCGCTGATGGTTCAAAAGGCAGTGGTTTAATGCACCATAAATTTGTCGTCGTTGACGATCGCACTCTCATTATTACATCAGCAAATTTTACAACTAGCGACATTCACGGCGATTTCATATCTCCCAGCAGTTTGGGAAATGCCAACAATCTTCTCAGCATTGATAATTCCGAATTAGCAACTCTTTTCACAGCAGAATTTAACATTCTATGGGGCGATGGCCCTGGTGGTAATCCAGATAGCCAATTTGGTATAAAAAAGCCGTTTCGACCAGTTCAACAAATCACTCTAGGAACTACTACCATTGCAGTTCATTTCTCTCCAACATCATCAACACAGCCTTGGGAACAAAGCAGTAACGGTTTGATTGGAAAAACTTTAAATACAGCTACACAATCTGTAAATATGGCGTTGTTTGTATTTTCAGAACAGCGACTTGCCAATATCTTAGAAACAGACAATCAACGCGGTGTACAAATACGAGCTTTAATCGATCCCGACTTTGCCTATCGCCCATACAGCGAAGCGCTGGATATGATGGGAGTTGCTTTGCTTAATAATTGCAAATACGAAGTTGATAATCGTCCTTGGCAAAATCCGATTACCACTGTAGGCATTCCTCAACTAAAAAAAGGCGATCTGTTGCATCACAAATTTGGTGTTGTAGACAAACAAATTGTTATTACTGGTTCCCACAACTGGTCAGCAGCAGCCAACAGTAATAATGACGAAACAGTTTTAGTAATTCAAAGTCCCATCGTAGCAGCCCATTTTGAGCGCGAGTTCGATCGGCTTTATGCTGATGCTATACTCGGTTTACCAGATGGAATTAAGCAAAAAATTAAATTACAGCAGCAACAATGTTCGCAGATAAAAACGGTGTCTTCACCTTCTTCGACAAGTTCAACTACAGCTAAAGTTAGCGAAAATACTATTAGTCAGAAAGTTAATCTCAATACTGCTAGTCAACAGGAATTAGAAGCGTTACCAGGGGTGGGGCCGAAATTGGCGCAGCAAATTATTCAGTCACGTCAAAAGAAACCTTTCACTTCTTTAGAAGATCTTGACAAAGTGCCCGGAGTCGGGCCGAGTTTGCTGGATAAGTTGAAAGACCGAGTTACTTGGTAAACACCTATGTCATCTTCAATGAAGGATGTTCTGGATATCGGACTGTTGCGATCGTTGGTTAAATTTTTACCGCAGATAAGGAAGGACTGATGAACGCAGATAAACGCAGATAAGAATAATCACAGGAATTTTTTAGGTAACCGATGCGTAAGGATATGATATGAACACTCTCTGGTGTAGAGTCAATTCATGAATTGACTCTACATCTGTAGCAAACATTTAAGTAATCCATATTATTTAGTATCGTCTCGCCATTATCATCGCCATCCCGATTTTAATTATTGCTGCAATTGTCTTCCTCGTTTTTTTATTCATCAGATAGTAGGGGTGAAATATCTAATCTGCCAACATTTGTTCAGCCGTCAGAGGGAATTCTGAGAAAGCCTGAGAGACAATTCGCTGATTTCCTGTAAACTCTGCTATCTGATAGTTCCCATTCACCAGAAACAAAACTGAAACCTTGAACTTGCGGAGGTCTACAATCCAATATTCGGGAATTCCAATAGTTTTATATTCAGATTCTTTGGTTTCGTAGTCTGTCTTCTTGGAGCCAGGACTAACTACTTCAACCACCAGCAACGGCGGGGTTCTCAAAACAGCTGCTGCTTTCTTGTCGGCTTTAAGTCCATTCCACTGCGCTTGAGTTATAAGACACAGGTCTGGGGTACGAGAGCGGTCTTTTCCAGTATCTGGAGCGGTTCCTACATACACCCCTACATCGCGTTTAACAATCCAAGGGTGGGACTTTGTTCTGATTTCTGCCCTAAAAGTGTCAGACAATAAATCAATTACATCTGAGTGGTCGGCAGTTGGTAGGGGAACCATTACTAACTCCCCATTAACAAGTTCGTAACGGTTATCGGTTCCGTCATCGTAGGTTAGATACTCCTCAAAGGTCAAGGTGGGGTTGGGTGTTTTAATCATGGCGTAAGCTCCTTAAGCAGACGCTTCTTTAGCTATCCTAGCAGAGCAAACTGGCATCTTTTCCTAAGATTATTTCTCGTTCGTTGGCGATCGCTTTTTGAGACAAAAGCCCTTGGGCTGTACCATTCTCTACAAAGCGGAATTTAAACGAAATCTCAGAAGTTGTCGGGGACATCAGAAAACTCCTTACCGTTCAATACAGACTACTACAGCTTGTTATCCTGAAGAAAGTTCCCCTGCTACCACTCCCGCGCAATCAACCATGACCCAACAACCTGCACGCATATGTATACTCGGCGGAGGCTTTGGCGGTCTGTATACCGCTCTGCGATTGAGCCAGCTACCTTGGGAAAAGGCGTCTAAACCCGAAATTGTGCTGGTGGATAAAAGCGATCGCTTCGTTTTCACCCCCCTCCTCTACGAACTCCTCACCGGCGAACTGCAAACCTGGGAAATTGCTCCACCCTTTGCAGAAATTCTACATAACACAGATGTGCGTTTTTGTCAAGGCGTAGTGGCGGGGATTGATGTAGAACAGCACCGGGTTTATTTGCAGGATAGCCCCGAAATACCCTACGACAAGTTAGTCTTAGCCTTGGGTGGAGAATCTCCCCTAGATATCGTTCCTGGTGCTAGTTCCTACGCTTTTCCCTTCCGTTCCCTTGCTGACGCCTATCGCCTGGAAGAAAGACTGCGAGTTTTAGAAGCATCAGAAGCAGATAAAATTCGAGTAGCGATCGTCGGAGCTGGTTATTGCGGCGTCGAGTTAGCTTGCAAACTGGCAGATAGACTGGGTGAGAGAGGACGCTTGCGGTTGATCGAACAAAGCGATCGAATTCTGCGAACATCGCCCGAATTTAACCGAGAAACAGCACGCAAAGCCTTAGAGGCGCGGGGTATCTGGATAGATTTGGAAACCACCGTTGACTCGATCGGGCCAGAAACCATCTCCCTGCTGTATAAAGCACAGCTAGACACCATCCCAGCCGAACTGATACTGTGGACTGTGGGAATGCAAGGATCTGCTGTCGTGCGTAATCTCCCCCTCAAACAAAATCAGCGTTCACAGCTAACCACCACACCTACCTTGCAAGCGATCGACCATCCAGAAATCTTTGTTTTGGGAGATTTAGCAGATTGTCGCGATGCTGAAGGTCAGCAAGTACCCGACTCAGCACAAGCAGCTTACCAGCAATCCGACTTTGCAGCTTGGAATATTTGGGCTTCCCTGTGCGATCGTCCGTTGCTTCCCTTCCAATATCAGAATTTAGGAGAAATGCTCACTCTGGGAACTGACAGCGCCACTATCAGCAGCATGGGAGTGCAATTAGACGGTCAGTTAGCTTATCTTGCCCGTCGCCTCGCCTATCTGTATCGGATGCCAAATTCAGAACATCAGTTAAGAGTCGGCGTAAACTGGATAGCTAATCCTATTTTGGAATTAATCAATCGTAGTTGATTGTTGTAGAGTAGGTTGGGTTGAGTCATAGCAAAACCCAACCCATATATTTTTACTTTGCCGAATGTAAAGCGCCTTATCAACGTTAAATATGACACAACAACCTACTAAACGTCCTATCCGTCGCGGCAGAATTTTCCCAGAATATACTATACCGCCGGAAGAATTAGCACGAAGCGAAGCCGAACGAAAAGCACGATATCAACGCTGTCGCCCAGTTTTTGAACGAGTGCGGGATGAATTAATAGCTGACCATTACAATTGGTTTATGATTATTGAACCAAATAGTGGCGATTATTTCATCGATCCTGATGAAATAATCGCCATCAAAAAAGCTCGTCAGAAATACTCTTCTGGCAGACTTGGTGTTTTCCGGCTCAATGAAACAGGAGCCTGTGGTAAGATATGATTTCCGGTAAATTTGGCGAAATAGGAGAGCTATTTTTTGAAATAGATTTAATGGCAGCCACCGACGATATATTTACAGTTGATGCGTTACTAGATACTGGCTTTACAACTGGATACTTAGCCATCAATATCCAAGACTTAGAAGGATTAGGTTGGATTGTTATTGAACTCGATCGAACTATGCAAACAGCCGAAGGAGAGAAGTTTTTTGATATCTATGAAGGAAAGATCTTACTAGATGGAATTGAATATATTATTCCCGTTCATGTTGGTGCGGGAATTCCCGAACCTTTGCTCGGTTTGCAATGGCTTACAAATATGAGATTATTAGTAGATTCACCACTGGGAGTGCTAACGCTGGGATAAGAAACCGGGTTTCTGAGTGTTGCAAGTGCTGACTATGGAATAAGTTTAAATATTTAAAATTAGCCCTAAATCTAAAATAAATCCAGGTAAAATATCTTCGCCAGAAAGCGTCGGTGGTTGTTCCAAAGAAAAATTGATAGTTTGTACATCTGTACCAGGTCGATAAATTTCCACTAACGGTGTTTGAGGGTCAATTAACCAACCCAAACGCATCCCGTTCGCGAGGTAATCGCGCATTTTTGTGCGTAATTTGGATAAGGAATCAGTTTCAGAACGCAATTCAATTATAAAGTCGGGACAAATGGGAGGGAAGCGCCGCCTTTCCTCACGAGATAATGCTTCCCAGCGTTCTTTTGTCACCCAAGAAACATCGGGAGAACGATAAGCACCATTAGGTAATCTGAACTCAGTAGAGGAGTCAAAGACTTTTCCTAACTTAGTTTGCTCATTCCAAATGTAAACTTTAGCGTTCAAGCCAGAATTTCTAACACCGCTTTCGCCGCCAGTAGGTGACATGATAATCAATTCTCCTTCCGAAGTTAGTTCTAAGCGCCATTCTTGATTAGCCAGACACAGCTGATAAAATTGCTCGTCTGTCAGACCTACGGCGGGTGGTACATTGAGAGTGAGTGTTTCCATCGGTGTATTGGCAACGAGGTTAGTTTTATTATGAGCGATCGCACCATTGAGCGAGAAACCCGGTTTCTGAAGCGCCTCAAAGCACAGCTTTCGCCAAAAGTAAAGCATCTAAATCCAAACAAGCCAAGTGCTGATAAGCTCGATCGATCGCCCTCTTCCCCCGCAAAAACCCAGTATTCGCACCCGGACAGATAAAATTAAGCGTTTCGGGCGAAAACCGTGCTAACAATAACTCAATACTGCGAATTTGTCGCGGCCAATGAAAAGTTTTCGATGTCCGCAACGGTACGGGTAAGCCTTCCAGATTAGGCAATAAGTGACGCCCAGAGAACAACACGCCACCAAAAGCACTGTAATATAAGCAAGATGAACCAGGAGAATGTCCCGGCGTCCAGATGACTTGGCTGTGGGGCGTAAGGCTGAATTCTGACCGAAACGTATTGACTTCCAGTTTCGGCAACAAATAAGCTTCCTGTTCTTGAATCAAAACCTTGCAGCCAAAAGCCTGCTGAATCTCCTCCACCTTGCCAATACCGCCTCGGTGGGTGATAACTAACCACGATACACCACCTCGATCGCGTAAAAATTTCTGATTTTCCTCATCCCAAGCGGGACAATCAACCAGAATATTGGTTTCATTTTCTACAATAAGATAGGCTGTTGCTCCCAACGTATCTCGATTGGGTGGAAAGGCAAAAATAGTGTCCAAGACAGCCCGTGGTTGTTTGGGCATAAGATGAATATATTGTTACTTGTACTACTGGGACTGGCTACCTACTTCATTGTGAAGCGCAGCGTGGCCGACATCACTAAAACGCCTGTCTGGATACTGTGGCTGGCCATGATGGCACCGCCCTTTGCGTGGACTGGGTGGATCTTGGTCTATGGCAGGAATAAGCCTATGCCAGTCGCTTTGATGATCGGGGTATTCGCAATCAGCATATTTTTGTACTGCTGGCTGATTCAGCTTGGACGTAAAGACATTAAACCGCCAGCGCCTCAGAGTTCCGATCGCGCAACTTCACAAGAGACGGCTAACTCAGATAATGGGGCAGCTAAGGTACGTCCCATCAATAAGGAGGAAGAAACCCAGCTGCGGGAGTGTTTCCCCTGGGGAGTCTACTACCTGCAAAATCTGGAGTTCAGACCCCAAGCGGTGATTTGCCGAGGACACCTGCGAACCAAGCCGGAAGTGGCATACAAGACTATCCGGGAGAATATTGAAGCCAAATTTGGCGATCGCTTTCTAATTATCTTTCAACAAGGTTTAAACTCCAACCCCTTTTTTGCCCTAGTTCCCAATCCCCAAAGCCATCACCTAGATGCTAAGCGCAACAAGGAAGTCTTGACGCGACCCGGTTTGGCTTTAGGACTGTTGGCGGCAACCTTATTCACTACACTCTTAGTTGGGGCAGAAATAGCAGGCGTTACCCCGCAAGCAGTGGAATCCAACTCAGCCGTTATCCTGAAAGGACTGCCCTATGCTTTGGCGCTGATGGCTATTCTGGGGACTCACGAAATGGGTCACTACCTGACGGGCAGGTTCTATAAACTTCGCTCGACTCTGCCCTATTTTATACCTGTGCCGTTTTTTCCAGGTACTTTTGGGGCGTTTATTCAGCTGCGTAGTCTCCTGCCCGATCGCAAAGCTTTGTTTGACGTGGCAATTGCTGGCCCGATCGCAGGTTTTGTGATGACCTTACCTTTGCTGATTTGGGGTCTAGCCAATTCTACTGTAGTTCCTCTGTCTAACAAGGCGGTCATATTGAACTTCGACGCCTTCAAACCCACCTTTTCCCTATTGCTAACTTTGCTGAGTAAGTTGGCGCTAGGCACTGCTTTGACGGCAGATAAAGCGATCGATCTTCATCCCGTCGCCGTGGCAGGATTTTTGGGCCTAATCGTCACCGCCTTCAACCTGATGCCCGTCGGCCAACTCGACGGCGGTCACATTGTCCATGCCATCTTTGGGCAACGACAAGCCGCTACCATTGCCCAAATTGCCCGATTCCTACTGCTGATAGCTTCTCTGATGCCTTGGTTGGTAGGAGTTTCTCTAATTCCGCCCTACTATTTATATTGGGCAATTTTCCTCTTCTTAATCCCCATAAACGATGAACCCGCTTTGAACGATGTCTCCGAACTCGACAACCAACGCGACTTCTGGGGTTTAGCATCGCTGGGCCTCTTGCTGATCGTCATCTTGCCCGCTCCCAGTTTTCTGATCCATCTGTTGAATATGTGAGCGTTTAGATATGCTATAATTTGGGAATATAAGGGCGCGTGGCTCAGTGGATAGAGCATCAGGTTCCGGTCCTGAGGGTCGGGGGTTCAAATCCCTCCGCGCTCGTTTTTAGTTTGTTATTGGTACGTAGTTGCGCTTCAGCGCTATCTTAAAGAGATCTGAAGCGCAACAACATACCTGAAAAGTTTTATTATGGGCGATCGTCGGGACACCATATCATTGGCGATCGCATTTCGGGCTAGAATAACAAAGACTCGCAGATGAGCGATCGCACCGTCAACACAGGAAAGCCAGAGCGAGAAATTGTCATTGACCAATTTCCCACACCAGATAAACTTTGGCAATGAAAGCTTTAGGAGGGGAGTAGAGATGGCTTACGGAGATTTTGATTTAGGGAAAGTAAAAAGGGATTTTGGGCTAATACTGCAAGAAGATCGAAATTTATTTGCAGGTGTACGTGGGGTAGAGGCTTCTGAACTTTTGCAGATGATTTTGCCAGAAAATTTGCCCTTAGCGATCGCAATTAATAGTGAGAAAGCAAAATCCGAGTTTTTGATTGCACCCATTTTAGGAGAAGTCCGCCGCCAGTTGGATTTTAAAGTTAGTTTGTTTTCGGGAAAAGATTTTACTGTTGATATTAGTAGAGGGCTAAATGGCTTTTGCGACTTTATCTTGAGCGCATCAATAGAACAGTATTTCATTGATGCACCAGTTCTCACTATTATTGAAGCAAAAAATGATAATATTATTGCTGGTTTGGGACAGTGTATTGCGGCTATGGTAGCAGCACAAATTTTTAATCAACAGCAGGGTAACGGGATTGATAAAATATATGGTGCCGTCACAAATGGAACAATTTGGAAGTTTTTGACTTTAGAGGAAAAAACAGTTTGTATCGATCTGATTGAATATTATATTAAGGAAATTAATCAAATTTTGGCTATATTGATGCAACCTTTTAAACCTGTTTTGACTGCTGTTTGAGTAGGGGCAATTTTGGATAACCGGGTAATGGTGAAAAGATGGCTTACAGTGATTTCAGTCTTGCTAAGGTTAAAAATGATTTTGGTTTAACACTAGATGAAAGTCGTAATTTATTTGCTGAGACAAAACCAGTATCACCATCAGAAATGTTAAAATTTCTTCTGGGTGATTACATTCCGTTGGCAACTTCTATTTCAACTGAAAAAGCTAGATCGGAGTTTTTAATTGCTCCAATTTTAGCTGAAATGAGACGGTCACTAAATAACCAGATTTCTTTGTTTTCTGGCAATGAGTTTAATGTCGATCCAAGAAGAGGTTTGCAAGGATTTTGTGATTACATTATTAGTAATTCTAAGGAGCAATTGTTTATTACTGCTCCGGTGATAATAATCCTTGAAGCTAAAAACGAAGATATTATCGGGGGTCTTGGTCAATGTGTTGCGGCAATGGTTGCGGCTCAATGTTTCAATCAAAACCAAGGTTATGAAGTCGAACGCATTTATGGGGCTGTTACTACTGGAACTAACTGGAAGTTTTTAATTCTAGAAGGAACTATTGTGTATATTGATGAAATTGAATATTACATCAAAGAAGTTGATAAGATTTTAGGGATTTTGCTGCAACCTTTCCAGCCTGCTTTAACGGCTGTTTAACGATCAAAACGAGGTATTCCCTGTTTGACAGCACGTGGGTCTTTACTAGAAGCCAGCACTTTGTTACAGGCAATTCAAGTTGCTGCCGGTATGACCTATAAGCCCAGTATTTTAGTGGCAGATATCTCGATGCTGCCAGATTTGAACGGACGTTTTGGATCTAAGCTCGAACAGCAGACCGGAGAGTCTACTTGTTTGGAACCCAGCGGCCAATCCGAGGTGAAGCCGACAATGCCTGAAATGGCGGCTGGCAATAAAAAGCGGGCTGAGTGGCTGCAAGCGCTGATCCAGTATTTGCAAACGGCTGGATTAAAAGGTGTTTTAGGCCATTCTTGGGAGGAAGTTTTGCAGCAAGTTCAGCACCGCAGTGTCGATTTGCTGCTGATCCACTTGGGTGACTCAATAGCCAATCCGGCAATGCTCAACGAGCTTTATGCTTTGAAACAGTTTACACACAGACCTCCTACGTTGGTGCTGGCGAGGCGATCGAATGCCGATGAATCCTCCTCAAGTCTTCCTAGTTCGGTTGCTTCGTCGCTGGAGTTTTCAGAGGTTTTGGGGGAAGTTGCAACGCAAATTTTGCCTGCTTCTTTGTCGATGGAGGAGTTGTTGGAGCAAATTCGTCATGCTTTAGGTAGTGGGTAGTGGGCATTGGAAAATTTCAAATTTAAGATTTCAGATTTCGGATTGAATGACAATTTAAAATTTAAAATTTGCAATCTGAAATTAGTCATTCGGCATTCGGCATTGGGCATTGGACGAGAGGAACGGGAAAGTGGCTAATGACTAATGACCACTACCTAGAAGTTGGCTTTTTCTCTTATTGTTTCCATTCAGATAAAGGTCGATTCACCGCATACTCAAACTCCTTAGATACCAAAACTATTTGTAGCGGCTCCTTAACTTGTTCGGGAGGGTCGGCTAAAGCATACAAAGAAGTATCGTTAAAGTTGGGCTTACCCAAAATCAGTTTATGGGTTTCCTTGTTATTTAACTTTACTTCTACAGTTGCTAGAGGCTTATCCAGACCATCTTCTAAGCGCGGATCGACAGGAATGCGATCGCCCTTAGCCTTCACTATCTTATCCAGCAAATAAGCTACATATGCCTCATTCGCTGGCATTTGGGTCGGAACAGTTGCTTTTGCCTGCTCAGTTGGTTTAGGATCGGGAGATTTAGTTGCCTTCACCTCTTTTGGCGACTCAGTTGGTTTAGGATCGGGAGATTTAGTTGCCGCAGCATCTTTTGGCGACTCAGTTGGTTTAGGTTCAGGAGATTTAGTTGCCGCAGCATCTTTTGGCGACTCTATTTTCTTTGGATTTTCCAATATCTTCAGCAACCATTTGGATGCAACTGAATTGTTTTTCTGCTGACTATTTCGCTCAAACTGTAGCGTCCGTTCTTTTGTTGTCAAAATTACAGTCCGAACATCTTTCTCCTGAAAGTCAAAAATTAAGTTTTCCTTCGTCTTCGCTGCTTCTAGCTGTGGTCTGCCTTCTGTCTCGAAGACATAAACAATACCACCAAAAAACAGCGCCGACAGCATCAAAATTAGAGTAGACTTCTGGAATTTCATACAGGGGATAAGGAAGAGGGGATAGGGAAGAGGGGCTAGGGGCTAGGGGAAAGAGGGGAAGAGAATTTCAGATTTGAGATGTTAGATATCAGATTTGTTTTAAATCTGAAATTTTAAATCAGAAATTTTAAATTACCGTTTCCCTCACTTTTTCTATCGCCGCCGCCACCAAAGCCATCCCGCCGTTCCAAATCCAATTAAAGGCAAAATTATTATACTTATCCAAAACAACAAGCTGGCTTGCGAAATAGTCATTTTGAGACGACGGTTGTTCGCCTGCTTAGGACGAATTGAAAGAGTTTGATTCTCCTGCTGACGCAACCAACTGACGGAGTTGAGAAACACATCTCCATTTAACTGCTGGCTAAATACGCCATCTGTGGCAAACTCAGAATTACCAAACACTACTAACCTAGCCATATCCGATCGTTTTTCTGACTTTTCATCCGATTTTAGATCTGTTTTTGCTGGTGACTCAGTAGGAGAAGGAGATGCCTTTGGACTTTGAGATGTCGTCGGTTTATCCGATGATTTATTTGGCGATGCAGCGGGAGATGGAGATGCGTCTGACTGCTTGACATCGGGGATGGATTCCACCTTGCGAGTGAAAGCAGCGCCCAAAATCAGTGGCCCTCTGCGATCGCTTTTTGGATCGAAAGTTAATTCCTTGTTTTCTAGATCGCTTTCTGCCCAGCTATCCTGGGAAGTAAACAGCAGCGGACTTGCCTCAACACCTTTCACCGGCTGTATATCCAGCGGTCGTGCCAGCTGATAGAACGATATACTATTGCCAAAATCTTTCGTAATCGGATGATTTCCGTAGTCAGTCACTACGGGAGTAGCGGGGCCCAATCCGATCAAACGCCCATCATCAGAGGCATCGACAGCAAAGCGGTTTTCCAACTTAACTCCCCATTCATCCAATAAACCTGTCAGTCCCGGATCTGTGTTAGGGTCGATCATCAGCAGCAAACTGCCACCTTGCTTGAGGTAATCCCGCAAAACATTCACTTCTTGAGCGAATAGGGGACGTTTTGGCCCTGCCACAACGATCGCCACAGCATCCCTGGGAACAGATGCGCGTTCTGCCAAGTTGAGCGATTTACTGGTAAAGTTTTTCTGCTCCAGATATTTCATCGCCTCAGACAAACCTTCTTTGACAGACTCCATCGGACGTTCGCCGTGACCTTGCAGGAAGTAGACTGTGGAAATGCGATCGAGAGTGAAAATCTTTTCTATGCTACTGGTCAGCTTTTCTTCCGAAAGCCGCTCATCCTGATTGACTTTTTGGATAAACTTTCGCTGTTCACCATATTCTAGGTAAGCTTCGCCTCTTTCCTTGACATTAAACTTCCTAGCCAGTCCGGGGTTAGTATTTGGCTCAACATACTCAAAGCTAAACTTCGATCCCTGACGCCGATAATTCTGCAATAATTCCTGGTCTTGGGGATTCGGATTTCGATCGAATATCCACACCTTTACTGGTTGCGTTAAATTCCGCGCCACCTCCTGGGACTGGGGCGAAAGGGTAAACAGTTTATTATCCGTGAAGTCGATCCGCCCTGAATAGCGGACGCCCAAAAAGTTTACGATCGCCAAAATCATCACAGCTGCCACTGTCGCCGCCAAAGCATTAGTTCCTGCTTGTGTGGAACGGCGTCCCCAAAAAGTTTGTGAAGCCGACGTTAAATCGCCGCTACCCTGAGTTAGCAGCCAAAACCCTAGAGCCACAATCCCCAAAATTATCAGCGTTAGGGGTATGGGCACCCACTTATCCGATACCACTCCAGCGGATATGCCCATCACGATCAGGAATGGCCCGATCCACAACAGATATTTCCAATATTTACCGCTGAATTTGAATGTTTTCATAAATTGCTAATTGCAGATTTGAGATTTCAGATTGCAGATTGAATTCAAGTTGAAATCTGAAATCTTCAATTTGAAATTTCCTACGACCTTTGGAAACGGAAAGCATCGATCGACTGAGCGGTGAGAAACACTCCCAACACAATGAAGCTAGCAAAAAATACCAAACTGCTAGTATCTAAAACCCCTTGCACTAGGTTGCTGTAATGTCTGAGCAACGATAAATAACCAAATACTGCGCCTACCACACCGCCAAACATTTGACCGAACAAATCGATCGTCCACAGCAGCAATACTCCCACAAAAGTGAAGATTGCCGCCAGAACGGTACTATCGGTCAGGGAAGAAATAAACATCCCTAAAGACAATACGCTAGCAGCCACCAGAATTAATCCTAAATGCCCCAATAACGGCACGACAAAAGGCACTGGGGAGTCAGATGCACTCAACGCGATCGCTTCATACCCCAATACTGGCGTCACTATCGCCGTGAAAAACGTTACCACGCCTAACAACTTGCCCACTGCTACTGCCCAGTTAGTAATTGGCGACGTTGCCAACAACTCCAGAGTACCGCGCTTGCGTTCTTCGGCATAAAGACCCATCGAAAGCATCGGCAATATAAACAAGGAAAATGAGCCCATCACGTTCAAAAATCCCTGCAATACTCTGTAGGGGACATCAAACGGCGGTACAGTTCCTCCGTATTGTTGATCGACAATGGCGGCTTGGTTAATTTCTCCTAGCAGAATTGTCATAAAAAAGCAACCAGCTACAAACCAGAAGACAGCTGCGATCGCATACGCCAAGGGCGAAGCAAAATAGCTCAGCAACTCCTTGCGGTAGATAGCCATAATATTTGCCAGGATTATCCGCATTTAAAGATCTCCTTCTTGCTCTTGGTTTTCGCCTTCTTCAAAAGAAGAGGGCTGGGACTCCCTAAGTGCTTCGTCTTTAGTGCTGAGTGCTGAGTGAGAATTCTCTTCTGCTCCTCTGCTCCTCTGCTCCTCTGCTCCTCTGCTCCTCTGCCCCTCTGCCCCTCTGCTCCTCTGCTCCTCTGCTCCTCTGCTCCAATCATCAGCGATCGCTTTTTCCGAGGTAGTCAGTTGCAGGAATACATCTTCTAGACTGGCTCGCGTGCGTCGCATTTCGCATAACCCCAATCCAGATGAAACCAAAGCTGTCGCTATCTCCCGACCCGGTTCTGCTCCCGTTGCCGATACTATACGGTAAACAGACCGATTATCTCTGAGATGCTCCATCGCCATAGATTCTACCAAACGTATCCCCGGCACCGCTCTTAACCTTTCCAAGGCGGTCTCTGGATCTCCCTCTACCTCGACTTCATACCCCGATCCCTCAACCAGACTAGCCTCAAGATTTTCCGGCGTATTAGTTACCACAATTTTGCCGCGATTGATGATTACCACGCGGCTACAAGTCATGCTGACTTCCGGCAAAATGTGAGTTGAAAGAATAATCGTGTGGCTACCGGCAAGACTCTTGATCAACTTTCGCATCTCGATAATTTGACGCGGATCGAGGCCAACCGTCGGCTCATCTAAAATAATTGCAGGCGGATCGTGAACTAGAGCCTGGGCAATTCCCACTCGCTGGCGAAACCCTTTGGAAAGCTTGCGGATCAGTACTTTGCGTTTTTCTTCCAGATTGCAACGTTTTAAGGCCGAGTTAACCGCAAGAGCGCGATCGCCCGCCGGTACTCCCTTAATCTGCGTCACAAAGTACAAAAATCCCTCCACCGTCATTTCTGGATACAGGGGCGGCACCTCCGGCAAATAACCAATTCGCTGCCGAACTGCGATCGAATCCTCATGGACATCATACCCAGCAATACGAGCCGTGCCGCTGCTAGCCGGTAAGTACCCAGCCAAAATCCGCATCGTCGTCGTTTTCCCAGCTCCATTCGGCCCCAAAAACCCAACGATTTCCCCAGGCTCCACAGTAAAAGTTACATCTTGGATCGCTGGGGTCGAGCCGTAGATTTTGCTCAAATGCTCAACTTCAATCATCTCGCCTCACTTACTGCCCTCGGTCACAAACTAACATTTTCGCCTCCGGTCTGTTCATCACTCATTGTGAATTGTTCCGAAAAGTACCCCTAAAATTGGCTTGGGGGGTTGGCGTATTCCGCTGCAAACCCTTGCCTTTTGCCTCTATGTCGTTTTTTCTTGCCCTATTGACAGTTGATGAGCGAACTAAAAAAAGGCTTTACAGCACAAGAAGACGAACCGGCTGCTGCCGCCGCTGCATTGCTGTTGGCTAACTACAGTTTCGACGTGGGCGGCTATCGGGCTAGTGAATTGGTTGAGCGGTGGATCGGCCATTACCCCGCTAACTGGGTGCGTCTTGCCGTCATTGAGGCACTCTATCAAGGACGGTATAAAGCCGTTTCGGTCGAGCAGATTTTAGTTATTTGGCTGCGGCGTAACCAACCGCTTTACCATTTCAAGTACGAATTTGAACGCCTTGTTTGCAGCAAATTACCCAAAGAGCTTCAGGAGCAGTTTTTTACCAGTTCCGCAGACTCACTAGAGGCGTCCCGCCAGCACCAGATCGACGCTGTTGATAGACCGGCAGCAGAGATTTCCAGATCCTCTAGCTCTGGCGATCGGTCAACCGCCCCTACCTTAACCCCCTTTGAGGCGCTGGCGCAGCCTGTTTTGGAGGAAAATATCGCCAAATCAAGTATCGCAGTCGCGGCAGTTCAGGAAAGTCACCCCAGCCC
>CASBRD010000269.1 GCA_949128025.1 Oscillatoriales cyanobacterium PMM_0008
CATCAAAAATAGAGCAGTTGGGCATTCTGTTCTTAAAGCGCAACGCCTCAATAGCGATAGCCGGATTGGTTGCGAAGCCTACACCATACTTGTACCCAAGTTGGTGTAGGAGATGTCACCGACATTCAATAGATTGAATTATAACCAAATACCAGCGGATTCTAATGTAACGAGAAGGTTACAAGAATGTGTCAGGTTATTTTCTAACAGAATGTAAACGAGAAGCTTGTGCTTAGGCTTGACTCGTTCGTACTTGGGGTGAAAGACTGTAGTGTTGTGGCTGTGCCGATCGCTCTCATCCAAACCAAACAAAGTTATGATATTCCCGGATTTCTCCCAATTTGGCGAACTAGCTAAGCAAGGCAATTTTGTCCCCGTATACCAGGAATGGGTGGCAGATCTCGATACGCCTGTGTCTGCCTGGTATCGGGTCTGTGCGGGACAGCCTTATAGCTTCCTGTTAGAATCGGTGGAGGGTGGGGAGAAAATCGGACGCTACAGTTTGCTGGGATGTGACCCGCTGTGGATTTTGGAGGCAAGAGGCGATCGCACGATCCAGCATCATCGGGATGGCTGGGTTGTAGAATTTGAAGGCGATCCTTTTAAAGCTTTGACTTATTGCCTCAAACCTTATCATCCGGTAAAGTTACCTCAGCTACCGCCGGGAATTGGCGGTTTGTTTGGGTTTTGGGGTTACGAACTGATTCGCTGGATTGAACCGCGAGTGCCGGTTTATGCTGGTGGGGCAGAGGATTTGCCTGATGGACTGTGGATGCAGGTGGATCACTTGCTGATTTTTGACCAGGTGAAGCGGAAGATTTGGGCGATCGCATATGCAGATTTGCGAGATCCTGAAGTAGATTTGGAAACTGCGTATCAGCAAGCGTGCGATCGCGTCACCCAGATCGTAAACAAGCTGCAATCCCCCCTATCCCAACAAAATACTCTTTTGGCATGGAAGCCGCCTGGAAGTGGTACAGAAGACATTGAGTACGCCAGCAACATTTCCCGCGAACAGTTTTGCACTAACGTCCAAAAAGCGAAGGACTACATCAAAGCTGGGGATATTTTTCAGGTTGTACTTTCTCAGCGACTTTCAGCGGAATACACTGGCGACCCCTTTGCACTTTATCGCTCTTTGCGATTGATTAACCCGTCGCCTTACATGGCTTATTTTAACTTCGGCGATTGGCAGATTATCGGTTCGAGTCCGGAAGTGATGGTGAAAGCTGAGAAGATACCCCACCCAACCCTCCCCGTTGACGGGGAGGGCAAAGGCAAAGGAGGGGTTATGATGGCAACTGTGCGACCGATCGCGGGTACTCGCCAACGCGGTAAGACTCCGCAAGAAGATGTAGCATTGGCTGAAGAGTTGTTGCAAGATCCGAAGGAAGTTGCGGAACACGTTATGCTGGTTGACTTGGGACGCAACGATTTAGGTCGCGTCTGCAAGAATGGTACGGTGAGAGTTGATGAAATAATGACGATCGAGCGTTACTCCCATGTTATGCACATTGTTAGCAATGTGTTGGGAGAATTAGCTGCTGACAAAACTGCTTGGGATTTGCTGAAAGCTTGTTTTCCGGCGGGTACTGTCAGCGGTGCGCCCAAAATTCGGGCGATGGAGATTATCCATGAGTTAGAGGGGTGTCGCCGTGGCCCTTATTCTGGTTCTTATGGATATTATGATTTTGAGGGACAGTTGAATAGTGCGATCGCAATTCGCACTATGGTTGTCCGCAGTCAAGGTAACAGCAAATATACCGTATCTGTACAAGCAGGTGCTGGTTTGGTCGCTGATTCTGTCCCGGAAAAAGAGTATGAAGAAACTCTCAATAAGGCAAGGGGTTTGTTAGAAGCGATTCGCTGTTTGCGATAGTTGTTTATTTAGGACTTACGCAACTGGCACATAAAGTAGGGTGCGTCAGAGGCTGAAACCATGATTATATCCATGTACACTTCGTCTGACGCACCCTACAAAAATTAATATCGTCAAATTATCTGTTGTGATTGTTGGTTAATTTTTTACCACAGATGAAGACAGATGAACACAGATGAACACAGATAAGAACGATCGCACGAATTTTTTAGGTAACCGATGCGTAAGGAGATGATATAAGATTGATTTTTAAACCACCAAGACGCGAAGGACGCGAAGAGAAGAGAATATGTTAAATTTTTATATTGTCGATGTGTTTGCTGTAGGGAAATATACTGGCAATCAGTTGGCTGTGTTTACGGGTGATGGTGTTGCTGGATTATCGGATACCGATATGCAACGCATTGCTAAGGAAATGAATTATTCGGAAACCACGTTTATTACATCTACAGAGATACGAAACGGTGGTTATGATGTGCGGATATTTACACCAGAACAGGAGTTACCTTTTGCCGGACATCCGACTTTGGGAACAAGTTATGTTTTACAACAAGAAATTATCCAACAATCAGTTGAGAGGATTATCTTAAATTTGAAGATCGGGCAAATTCCGGTAACTTTGCATTACTCAGGTGAATCGGTTGAATGGTTGTGGATGCGGCAAAAAACGCCTACTTTCGGTCAGGGTTTCTCGGCAGATAAGATTGCGCCTGTACTAAATTTAGAGGTTGAGGAGATTGATTCACGTTTTCCCATAGAAGAAGTTTCAACAGGAGTGCCTTTTATTATTGTTACGTTGAATAATCTCGCATCCGTGAAGAAAATTAAGGTAAATAAAGATAAATATTTCGAGTTGGTTAGCAATACCAAAGCAAAAGCTATTCTGGTATTTTGTCCAGAAACATATTATCCAGAAAATAACTTAAACGTGCGAATGTTTGCGGATGCTATGGGAGTATCGGAAGATCCGGCGACGGGAAGTGCTAATGGTTGTTTGGCTGGGTATTTGGTTGAGTATGCTTATTTTGGCTCAGGCCCGATCGATCTGCGAGTTGAACAAGGATATGAAATTGGCAGACCTTCTTTACTGTTGCTAAAAGCGCAAAAAGGTCAGGCTGGAATTGAAGTAAATGTGGGTGGAAAAGCGATTATAATAGCTAAAGGGGAATTTGTTTAGCGCGAGGGAAGAAATATGGTGCAAACAATTCAAGCCACAGAAATCAATCTGTATGACTTAAAAGCAAGATTTGGTCTGGAAATAGTCGAAGATGAGCAATTTTTCCGGGAATGGTTGGATAATTTGCCAGAAATCACAGACATGGAAAAGCAACGGCTAGACCGTGTGAAGGCTAGCTACTTAAACTTAGTGGAATATCCCATGCTGGAAGAAGCCGTAAAGATGGTGGTGGTGTCTCCCTTGCTGGATTTAGCAGGATTTTATCTGCCTCCGTTTCGGTTAATAACAGAAAATCAAGTGCAAATTTCTCTTCAAGATGAAGATATAGTTGTTAAGGGTAAAATAGATATTTTGGTGGTAAAAGATCGGTTTTGGATACTGGTGATTGAGTCTAAAAGAAGTGGTATATCGCTAGAGGCTGGTTTACCGCAAGCATTGGCTTATATGCTGGGTAGTCCAAATTACGATAAACCCATTTTGGGAATGGTGACGAATGGAAGAGATTTTCAATTCATTAAATTGGTCAAGGAAGATACTCCGAAGTACGGTTTATCTGATTCCTTCGATTTGCGCGATCGCGGCAATGAATTGTACGATGTACTCAGCATACTCAAACGAATCGCTGAGATTTTAGAGCCTAGTAGCTAAATGGAATGATTAGCTTACCAACTCGATACCTATGATAACAACTACGCTGACCGAAAGTGCTAACCGAGTCTTGCTGGAAAATATCAGCTGGCAAACTTATGAATCCTTACTGAAAGACTATGAGGAACAGCCAGGATTTCGTCTGACTTACGATCGAGGAAAACTGGAAATTATGACGCCATTAGCGCCGCATGAAGGTTCTAAAAAGCTGATTGGTCGCTTTGTCGAAGCAGCGACAGAAGAACTAAATGTTGAAATTCGCAGTTTGGGTTCCTTAACCTGCAAACGTGAGGATTTGGCACGTGGATTAGAACCAGATCAGTGCTATTATATTCAGAATGAGCGAGTTGTCCGAGAACTAGACCAAATCGACCTCAGTCAAGATCCGCCTCCAGATTTGGCAATCGAAATTGATATTACGAGTAGTTCTATTAATAGATTAGATATTTATGTAGCTTTGGGTGTTCCGGAAGTGTGGCGTTATAACGGTAGTCGCCTGACAATATTGCGGTTAGAAGGTGGGGAGTATAAAGAGTGCGATCGATCTCCCACTTTACCCCAGTTGCCATCATCTGAGGTAGTTCGCTTTTTGGAATTGAGCAAAACGATGGGAGAAACAAGTTTGATTCGCTTGTTTCGCGAGTGGGTGAGGAGTCAGGTGCAGCAAGGTGAGTAGAGTGCGATCGCACTTATGCAACGCCAGCAAGCTTTAAATAGTCACTTGAGAGAGGAGTATGTAAAAATCCTTGCTCTCTAGCTTTTTGGAACCATTTATCTGCTTCTGCGCGATCGGCCCTTACACCTCCATCACCCGTAAGATAAATTCCACCTAAGTTGTTGGAAGCGACACCATAACCTCGATCGGAGGATTTAACGTACCATGCGATCGCTTCTAAGATATTTTGATTAAGCAAAGAAGCTCATTGTATTCTGGGCAATTTTGATTCGCTTGTTTTGAAAGTGGGGAGTCAGGTACACAAAGGGGAGTAGAGGGGGAGGAGTGCGATCGCGCTTTTGAGTAAAAGCACAAAAGCTATTCCCCACTCTTTGATTAATTTCGCAGCAGCAGCGAACAACTAAATATTGTTATGACGGGAATGGTTGCAATAGAAGCAAGCAAGTCGTAGATTTTCAATGGCATTGGAACCGCCATCGCGTTTAGCCATTAGATGCTCGATCGTCATTTCTTCTTTTGGGAGGTACTTGCTACAATAGCAACAGTAAGGGCCATACTGTTGAATCAGTCTTTCCCTTTTATTGCGCTTTGCTTTGGGACTCATGTTAGCCATATTTAAAGCCTCCGATCGCTTTAATTTTTATATCTCTAGTTTCTCCTCCTAGTGTCTGAAAACAAGGCTGAGTAAAGGTTTCAGGGTGTATGACTTTGTGATTGAGTGTATGAGTTCGTGTATGACTTTTGACAAAGCCAGTTAAGATAGTCATAAAATTCACGATCGGCGTATGACAAACAGAGGGATTAAAGCATCTCCAGACGGCATCAAAAAAGCAGCAACAGCTTTGAGTCGCAACAACTTGAATAAGACAGTTCTAGCAAAAGAGGTAGAACTTTCCAGGTCAACAGTCAACAAATTTTTTAGAGGTAAACCAGTTGACCGTATAAATTTTGAAGAGATTTGCAAAAAACTAGGTCTAGACTGGCAAGAGATAGTCGCAAAACCACCCAACGAACCCGATCCACAAGTCGTACAGGAGGCAAACTCTAGTCTTGCTTCAGAAGATGTAGATGCCTTGGTGCAAGAACTACGGCAGCGTTGCCACAACAAAATCCAATCCCAGTGCGGCACTCTGCGGATGTTGAATGTTCCCCAACCGATAGAGGTAGATGATCTTTACGTCCAAGTCAATATTCTCAAGAAGCCCACCAGCTACATATCGTTAGAAATTTCTCAATTGCCGCCAGTCTTCAATGCAGATACCGGGGAATTTGATCGTTTTGGGTTGGGCAAGGTGGATCAGAAACGAGTAGCGGCATTGGAAGCCGTGAACAATTTTCCCAAGCTGATGATGCTGGGCAAGCCTGGATCTGGTAAAACTACCTTTTTGAAACATCTTGCTATTAAGTGCAACAAAGGTGAGTTTTTCAAGGATAAGTTGCCAATTTTTGTTGGGCTGAAAAACTTTGCTGAAGATGCCAGTGAATCAGATGATTTCAATTTAGTCAAATATATTAGTCAATACCTAGTTAACTGTGATGTATCATCTGAGAGAGTCGAAACTTTGCTTGAAAAAGGCAAAGCATTGATATTGCTGGATGGTTTGGATGAAGTGCCATCGCCTCTGCTTAAGAAAGTGCTTAAATCAATTCGTCGTATTGCTGAAAAATATTACAATAATAATCTGGTTATCACTTGCCGCATCGCCGCCGAAAATTTGGGGTTTGATGGATTTACCGATGTTCAAGTTGCAGATTTTAACTCCGAGCAAATAGAAGATTTTGCCAAAAAGTGGTTTGTAGCAGTGGCAAATAATTCTCAGGAAGAAGGGCAAGAAAAGGCATCTCAATTTATCCAAAAGCTTCAGTTGCCCGAAAATCAGCAAATTCGAGAACTCGCAGTTACACCAATCTTACTAAATTTAACCTGTTTAGTATTCCAAGCCAATACAAATTTTCCCTTGCAACGCTCCAAACTGTATCAGCAAGGACTGGACATTCTACTCACTAAATGGGATAAAGATAGAGGCATTGAAAGAGATGAAGTTTATCGCAGTTTAACTTTACCACGCAAGATTAAGCTGCTTTCTCATGTGGGAGCTATCACATTTGAGCGAAGCAATTACTTTTTTGAACAAGATAAAATACAGCAATTAATCACCGACTCTTTGAAAAAGTTACCAGATTATCAAATCGATTTCGATGAATTACAACAAGATGGCGCAGATGTTTTGAAATCCATTGAGGCGCAACATGGGTTATTGGTGGAACGAGCGCAAGGTATTTATTCTTTCTCTCACCTAACATTTCAAGAGTATTTTACTGCCAAAGAAATTGTTTCTAGTTCTAATCCAAATACTTTAAAAAGCCTGATTACCGAGAAGCGTTGGCGCGAAGTATATTTGCTAGCAGGTGAGATGTCTTGGCAGCATAATACCTTGAGGTTGTTAAAAGAACAAATTGATGCGATCGCTGCAAAAGAGGAAAAATTACAAGAGATTCTGTTATGGATAAGTAAGAAATCGAGTTTAGTTGAAAAGCCGCATAAACCTGTAGCGGTTCGTGCTTTTTACCTTACTCTTATCCGCGTCGTTGGTCTTTTGATTGTCCGTGTCCATACTCATGATAATAATAAAGCCCGTAAGCGTAACCATGCCTATTCTTTTGCCCGTGCGCGTACCCTTGCCCTTGAGGAATCATCTAGCCTCTTTGATGTTTTCTTTGAAGTTAACCTTGACCGTGTACTTGCCCATCTAATTGCGGTTAACCTTGAGCCTGAAATCAGTAAAATAATTCAACAGCTTCAGGCTGAAATGCCCGATCCAGATGGAAACAAAGAAATATTTGATTCCTGGTGGAATTCTAACGATAAAGTATGGATTGAGCAATTAAAGAAATTAAACATTCCAGATTTCAATTTCAGTCGAGATGACCTATTAAAACCCCCGCTCAAGGATTCACTTAAGCAATACTACAAGCTCAATCAATACTTATTCAATTGCTTGAAAAACGATGTCAATATCTCTCCGGAAGTCAGACTAGAAATCGAAAATACTTTACTACTACCCATCGCCGAAATTGAAAAGCTAAAAATTCAGGTATGAACAAACAGCAATTCCTTCGGATAGTTTCGCGCTTCGCATTCCTCCAACAAAGCGGGTCGCAAAGCGTGCTGAAGGCTTTCGCATTTTTTTAAATTAGATAAAAAGCGATGATTATTTGACAATAATCACTATCAATAGATGTTAAAATAATTTTGTAAAAATTACATTTACCCACACAATACATTGAGTTTCGATAACGTTTGCAAATTTCTCGCCGAAAGTTATCCAGAACAATTCGCCAGATGGTTGCTCTCTGGTAACATCTCCAATATCCAGGTACTCAAAACCGAACTGAGCATCGAACCCATACGCGCTGATTCTATCACTCTGCTGCGAACGATCAACGAAATTCTGCAACTGGAATTTCAAACTCTGCCGCAATCCAATCCGCCAGTCCCATTCCGGATGCTCAAATATTGGACGAGATTGTATGATGAATACAACTCCGAAATCGAACAAGTTGTCTTGTTTTTAAAGCGAACCAACTCACCGGATGTCTTGATCGACTCTTTTCAAAGTCGAAATACCATACACCGCTATCGAGTTATTCGGATGTGGGAACAAGATCCAGCGCCACTTCTGGCAAATCCCGCTCTGTTGCCTTTAGCTACTCTAGCTCAAAGTGATTCCCCCAACATTTTATTAGAGCAAGTCGCTCAAGAAGTCGCTAGAATCGAGTCAACCCAAGAGCGAGCGAATGTGGCAGCTTGTGTAAGCGTTCTTGCTGGTTTGCGGTTTGACAACAATGTGATTACCCAACTATTCAAAGAGGAAATTATGCAGGAATCTGTGTTCTATCAAAGTATCATCGAAAAGGGAGAGCAACGAGGACGCCAAGAAGGACGCAAACAAGGAGAGGAGGCGTTGCTGCTGCGGCTGCTTACCCGTCGAATTGGCCGTATTACTCCTGAAATTCAAGCGAGAATTCAGCAGTTAACTATTTCTCAATTAGAAGATTTGGGAGAAGCACTATTAGATTTCTCTCAACCAACTGATTTAACCGCTTGGTTAGAATCTCATCAGGCATAAATAAAACGATAAGTCCGCCTACGCGGACTTAATTTTTTTAGGGTGAAAAGGAGAAACTAAACTTGGATCTAAAACAACGATTACAAAACCATCTCACGGAAATTGTACGCGATCGCGATCCGTACCTGTCATCAGCGGGCCATTTCTACGTGCAGCAGTACATCCGCGAACAGCTGCAACAGTGGGGAACCGTAGAAACCCACGAATTCACAGTCCGAGGTAAAACCCATCAAAATCTCATCCTAAACATACCCCCCCTTTCATCCTCTCTTGCTCCCTCCCCGTCAACGGGGAGGGCTGGGGTGGGGTTCCCACCGATTTTAATCGGCGCACACTATGATGGCGTACCGGGAACGCCAGGTGCAGATGACAACGCCACTGGTGTCGCCGTCTTACTAGAATTGGCGAGATCGATCGCAGCTCAACCGCTCAAATATCCAGTCCGATTTGTTGCCTTTGATATGGAAGAATACGGGATGTTGGGTAGTGCCGAATATGCAGATGAATTGAAGCAACAACGGCAACCCCTACGCCTAATGATTTCCAAGGAAATGCTGGGTTATTGCGATGATACTCCAAATTCACAACGTTACCCAATTGGGTTGGAACGCTTCTATCCAAATCGCGGTAATTTTATTGCTTTAATTGGTAATTTATCAACAATTCCCGACCTAATTCACCTCAGCAGAAATATTCGCAAAAGTGGTACGCCGTCTGAATGGTTACCCGCACCAAATAGAGGTTTGATGGTTCCGCAGACGCGATTGAGCGATCACTCTCCTTTTTGGGATAATGGTTATCGGGCAATGATGATCACCGATACGGCTTTTATGCGAAATCCGCATTATCATAAAGCGAGCGATCGCATCGAAACCCTCAACCTAGACTTTCTCACCGGCGTCTGTCGCGGCTTAGAAATCGGCATCAGGCGACTTTAACGCCACTGTCCTCCTGTTCTCGCTTCGGTACTGCGTTCGATTGCCTGACGCACCTGGGCCAATGTTCTCCCCTTGGCTAACTGTCTCTTCCACCTCTCTAAACCATCACTATCTGCGTTTCGCCCCATCACTTCTCGATAAATCTGGTTGATGATATCCTCAGCTTCTCGACTTTTAGCAAGTTCGCGCCGAATATCCCTTAGCGACCTACCTCTTTCTAACTCCCTAGACCAAGTTCTCAATCCGTCAAAATCCGCATCTCGCCCCAACACTTCACGATAAAGCCTGTTGATGCGATCGTACTGCGATCGATTCTCCCGTCGCCCATTGTTCCGTTCCCTGCTGTCGCGATCCCAGTTGTTGCGTTGCCCATTATCCCCCAGACAGACGGAAACCCCTCCATCTCTTATACAGTTCTGCGCTTTAGCTGACTCTGCTAAAGGGATCGGAATTAATAAAGCCGCGATCGCTATTGCTGCGGTTGCGAACAAAGCTAGTTTCATTTTCGCCACCTCTTTCTTAAAAGTCTACATTTTTCTACTTGACTTACGTTAATATATTTCTTATACTGAAAGTACGAACACTAAGTAAATAGATAGGAGGCTCAATGGCTTCTGCATCTGTTAAACCGAAGTTGGCAAAAGGCTGGCAAGAAGTCTTGGCACCCCACGGCATGGGCTACCGGATTAAGCTGCTGTCCCAGCTGCTGAGTCGCAAGTTTCAAGAGCGGCTGGAGCCTTATGGCCTAACTCCTTTCCACTGGGTTGTCTTGTGCTGCTTGTGGGAAGAAGATGGCTTAGCCACCTCTAGCATTGGAGAAAAGCTGCAACAGGTGGGAGGTACTTTAACGGGGGTGCTAGACCGGATGGAGGAACGAGGACTGGTTCGCCGGGAACGGGACACCCGCGATCGCCGCATTTGGCGCATCTGGCTGACTGAAGCCGGAAAGGAACTCAAATACGTACTACCCCCGGTTGCCGTGGAAATTCGGGACGAAGCCATGAAGGGCGTTCCTGTTGCAGATCGCGAAAGATTTTCAGAATTGATCGATCGCGCGATCGCTAATCTTTCTTAGCCTCCCTGGGATAGAGCGGTAATTATTACCGGGGAAAGATGCCTTTAAGTCTAAACTTTTATAAATTAGTACGTATACGAAATAAATGGCTGAGTTTATCAAACACGCATAAATTACGAACCCTAAATAAAAGACTCCTTATTATCCCCATCCAGCAAATAACTGCAAAAAGAGACAACAATTATGAAACGCTCAAACACTGCTGTACTAAACGGACACAAACCCCCAGTTGCCGAAACCGAGTTGCTGACTGCGGAGGATTTGGAAACTCTGCCGGTGGTAGCGCCAGATGTAGAGGAGGAAAAACAAGAAAAGACGCCTCCGCAGAAGGCATCCCGCAAAGGGCCAATGCGCTTAATTTTGGCAGCTTTGGGGATAGGAGCGATCGCCACAGCCGGTAACTTTGGCTATCATTACTGGCAGTACGCCTCCACCCATCAAGAAACAGACAACGCCACCGTTGCGGGTCACCTTCACAATGTCAGTAGCCGGATTAACGGCACAATAGGGATCGGTCGCAAATCCGTAGAAGTGGGGCAACGAGTGCAACCGGGAACACCCTTAATGGCGATCGTCAGTGACGAATACTGGGTAATCGCCAACTTCAAAGAAACCCAATTGGAAGGAATGAAACCGGGGCAAGAGGTAGAAATCAAGCTCGATGCCTTCCCCCATCACAGCTTTAAAGGTAGGGTTGATAGTTTCTCTCCCGCTTCCGGTTCTGAATTTGCACTCCTACCTCCAGACAACGCCACCGGCAACTTCACTAAAGTTGTGCAGCGCATACCAGTCAAAGTAGTCTTCGATTCTGACAGTATAAAAGGATATGAATCGCGGATTTCTCCGGGGATGTCAGCTGTAGTGAGTGTAGAAGTTAAGGATCGGTAGGCTAATAGAGAATTACAGATTGCAGATTGAAAAATTCAATCTGCAATCTGTAGCTTGCTTCCGCTCAGGGTAATCTCAAATTTGAAATTGCTGAAGGCGGAGCTTCTCTGACTCACTTACCTCCTGGGCCATCATGCCTGTTCGGGTCTTTCTTCTGCTTTTTAGTACCATCAGATTCTTTTTTAGACTTCTTAGTTTCTTTATTGCCCTTGTCCTTTGACATAACTGTTTCCCACTAAAGGTTCTTTTAATTGTAGATCGGTTCAACCTGTTAGTGGGGGAAGCAAAATGATTTTAAACGCTCTTTGGATATAAGATCGCAGATTATTCTTGCTATGTGACCTTTAATAATGGTTGAGTTTCCTTCTAATTCTTTTGGAGGATGACAGCCGTGTTAAAGATAACGAGCGGCGATCGCCAGAACCTTTATGCTATTTACTATGTAGTGTACGGTTCTCTTGCTGGCAAAGACGCCCTAGTTAAGGAGTATTTTTGGTCTGGCCCCTTTGCGGATTTCCAGTTGGCGCTGACAGAGGCGGAAACCTTGAAAATCTCCCATCAGAATGATGATTCGTTCGTAGTGAGGAAATATCGTGGCTCGGTTAAATAAGGTAAATGTCCATGAAAATCGCTCCAACCAGATTCAGGCAAATGCTGCGTGCGTTCAGTTCCAGAAACTATCGCCTCTTTTTTATAGGGCAAGGTATTTCGCTAATTGGTAGCTGGATTACACAAGTTGCCACAATCTGGCTGGTTTATCAGTTAACAGATTCCGCACTGTTTCTGGGGCTAGTTGGATTTGCCAGTCAAATTCCCAATTTTATCTTAGCTCCTGTTGGGGGAATTTTTGTAGATCGGTGGAACCGTCATCGGCTTTTGGTGATTACGCAAATACTTTTGATGAGCCAGTCTTTGGTGCTTGCATTTCTGGCGCTCACTGGGATGATTCAGATTTGGCATATGATAATCTTGAGCATTTGTCAAGGCATAGTCAGTGCTTTTGAAATGCCAACCCGTCAGGCTTTTGTGGTAGAAATGGTAGAAAATAAGGAAAATTTGGGGAATGCGATCGCTCTCAATTCTTCCCTCTTCAACAGTGCTAGGTTAATCGGCCCAGCTATAGCAGGTTTGCTGATAGCCGCCGTTGGTTCAGGCGTATGTTTTCTGATTGACGGTATCAGTTTCATTGCCGCGATCTCCTCCCTTTTAGCTATGAATATCAAGCCCAACGAAATAGCAGTTTTAACGAATAGTCCTTGGGAAAGACTAAAAGAGGGATTTGTCTATTCCTTCAGCTTTCCACCCATTCGGGCAATCTTAATGCTGCTGGCTTTAGTCAGTTTCATGGGAACGTCTTATATAGTTCTTGTTCCTGTTTTTGCTACAAAAATTCTGCATGGTAGTGCCGATACCTTGGGGTTTCTGATGGCGGCTTCAGGAGTGGGTGCTTTCATGGCAGCTATTTATCTCAGTTCGCGTCAAAGCATACTTGGAATCGACAAATTGATTGCCGTATCGCCAGCAATTTGGGGAATTGGTCTGATTGCTTTTTCGCGATCGCATACTTTCTGGTTTTCTTTATTAATGATGTTTGTAATTGGCTTTGGTTCAGTCCTCGAATTTACCGCTTGCAACACATTCTTACAAACAATTATTGATGATGATAAACGCGGACGAGTGATGAGCCTCTACATAATGGCATTTTCAACCATACCTTTTGGCAATCTATTCGCCGGTGCATTAGCTGAAAAGATTGGTGCTAGCTATACATTAACGATCGCCGGAATATTTTGTATCTTGGGTTCAGTCATTTTTATCAAACAGCTTCCCGCTTTAAGGCAATTACTTCGCCCAATATATGCGAAGCTCGGCATCATCCCTTAGATAGATTATTTCTGGGCGTAAATAAAGTAAACACCCAGAAACCCGGTTTCTTGGAGAAACCGGGTTTCTAAGGGCGTAGCAGTTTTACGTTGTATTATGCCCACCGTTAAATATTCAGCTATTCATTAGGATATAAAATAATATCATGTCCGGTTAATCACTTATAATATCTGTAGGTTAGGCCCTTGGAACGAAACCCAACGCTACAGGGGTGGTGGTTGGGTTTCGCTATCGCACAGGCCCAACAAAGCAGCCTATAAAATTTATTATAAGTATTCAACCGGACATAAAATAAAATATGGTTGAGAGAACAAAACATGAGTCAAGATATCTTTGAATTACCCAGCCCCGAAGGAAATTCCATAGTGGGCAACCTAGCGGATCTCGGTCAAGATCCGCTAGGATTTTTGACCAAGTGTGCCCGTGAATACGGTGATATTGTACCGCTGCGTTTAGGCTTAACAGCAGCCTGTTTTTTAACCAAGCCTGAGTATATCGAGCAAGTGTTAAAAGACCGCATTTTGTTCGTTAAATCTAAGGGATTGCGTACCCTGCGAACCTTGTTGGGCGAAGGACTGCTCAGTAGTGAAGGAGACTACTGGTATCGTCAGCGACGCCTAATTCAACCAGTATTTTCCCAGAAGCGCATAGCTGGTTATGGGCAAATAATGGTTGACTATACCGGACAAATGCTTGATACTTGGCAAAATGGCGACACTCGCAATGTACACGATGACATGATGCGTCTGACTTTAAACATTGTGATGAAGTGCCTATTTAACGAGGATGTTACTGAGGGAACAGCTAAAGAAGTAGCTCATGCTCTCGATGTGACGATGCACTGGTTTGAAAGTAAACGCAAGCAAGGTTACTTCGTCCTAGAATGGTTCCCCAGACCGGAAAATATCCGCTACAGAAATGCCATTCATAAAATGGATAAAAGCATTTACGATATTATTAGTCAACGGCGTGCCAGTGGGGAAGATCCAGGAGATCTGCTGTCAATGTTGATGCAGGTAAAAGATGAAGACGATGGCGCTCAGATGACAGACAAGCAATTGCGAGATGAAATCGCAACCCTGATGTTAGCAGGACACGAAACTACAGCAAATACTTTGTCTTGGACGTGGATGCTTTTATCTCAGTATCCGGAAGTACAAAACAAATTGCTAGAAGAGTTAAAAGAAGTTCTTGAAGATCGCTCTCCCACTGTGGCAGATATCCCGAAATTGCGCTACACCGATATGGTAATCAAGGAAGCTATGCGCCTATATCCACCCGTATCGACTATGGCTAGGGAAGCTTCTCAAGACTGTGAAATTGGCGGATATCAAGTGCCTGCTGGATGCCATATTATGATGAGTCAGTGGGTGATGCACCGCAGTTCTCGCTATTTTGAAGAAGCCGAAAAGTTTCACCCGGAACGCTGGGCTAACGATTTAGAAAAGCGGCTGACCAAAGGGGTTTATTTTCCGTTTGGAGATGGGCCGCGAGTTTGTATTGGCAAAGGATTTGCGTTGATGGAAGCGGTTTTATTACTGGCAACAGTTGCCCAAAAATTTGAACTTAGTATTGTGCCGGATTACGCGATCGTACCTCAACCTTCGATTACTTTGCGACCGGAATATGGCATCAAAGTCACGCTGAAAAAACGTTAGGAATTACTTTGTTGGGTTGAGCCATAGTAAAACCCAACGAAGTCGAGATCGAAAAGGCGGCTATTTTCTCGTTCCCAGGCAGGAGGGAACTTACATCCAGAGGCTCTGCCTCTGGATGTCTGCCTCTTTCTGGAGGCAGAGCCTCCAAAAGAAGCATTCCCAGGTTCTACCTGGGAACGAGAAACGAGAAAATTCAGAAACTTACTATAAAAACAAGGAATGGAATATATAAAAATAAAGAAAACAGAATAAGAGGTATTCCAAGTTTAGGCGCTAATAAACTATTTTTACCAAGAGCTACAGTAAAAAGCACTATAATAATTTTTATCAGTAAATTAGAGTGATTATTCCTACTCATGTATTCAAAAAATAGTGGTTGGCAATTTTGGATCGATCGCGGTGGTACATTTACCGATATAGTGGCGCGGCGTCCAGACGGACAACTGGTGATTCATAAGCTGTTGTCGGAGAATCCGGAACGATACACCGATGCACCAGTACAGGGGATTCGGGATATTTTGGGAATTCCTGGTGATGCACAGATACCATCTGAGGAGATTGAAGTCGTCAAAATGGGCACAACGGTAGCGACGAATGCGCTGCTGGAACGAAAAGGCGATCGCACAGTGCTACTCATCACCAAAGGGTTCCGAGACGCCCTCCGCATCGGCTATCAGAACCGTCCCGAGATCTTCGCCCGTCATATTATACTGCCAGAAATGCTCTACGATCGCGTCATCGAAGTAGAAGAACGCTACTTAGCACAGGGGAAAGAATTAATCCCCGTACAAACCGGATATATTCGGCCTTTACAACAAGCTTATTATGAAGGAATTCGCAGCTGTGCAATTGTGTTTTTGCACGGCTATCGCTATCCCGAACACGAGAAAAAAGTCGCAGATATAGCACGCAGAATTGGCTTTACTCAAGTATCGGTATCCCACAAAGTCAGCCCTTTGATGAAGCTTGTCAGTCGCGGCGATACAACAGTTGTCGATGCTTATCTTTCCCCCATTTTGCGGCGATATGTGAATCGAGTTAGCAGTCAATTGGGTAATACCAAATTAATGTTTATGCAATCGAATGGGGGACTTGCCGACGCACAGTTATTTCAAGGCAAAGATAGCATTTTATCTGGCCCTGCTGGGGGAATTGTTGGCGCTGTGCAAACAAGTTTGATGGCAGGTTTGAATAACATTATCAGTTTCGATATGGGTGGTACTTCCACCGACGTTGCACATTACAACAATAAAGTTGATGACTCTTGTGGGGTAGGCGTCCCGCCTGCCCCTGAATTGCCAAGGACGGGCGAGACGCCCATCCCACAAGAACAGTTCGATCGGAACATCGACGTGCAACGTCAGGCTCTTACGCCTGCGCCACAATACGAACGCACATTTGAGACGGAAGTGGCAGGGGTGCGACTGCGGACACCGATGATGGCAATTCACACGGTGGCAGCAGGCGGTGGTTCGATTCTATACTTTGATGGTTCGCGTTATCGCGTAGGGCCGGAATCGGCTGGTGCAAATCCAGGCCCCGCTTGTTATCGTAAGGACGGGCCGCTGACGGTGACAGATTGCAATGTGATGGTGGGCAAGTTGCAGCCTGAGTTTTTCCCGAAGGTGTTTGGACAAAATGGTGATTTGCCTTTGGATGCAGAGGTTGTGCGGCAGAAGTTTGCACAACTGGCGGCGGAGATTAGAGGCGAGTCCAAACCGGAGGAGGTGGCGGCTGGGTTTTTAGCGATCGCAGTCGATAAAATGGCTAACGCGATTAAAAAAATCTCTCTTCAGCGCGGTTATGATGTGTCGGAATATACGCTGTGTTGTTTCGGCGGTGCTGGGGGTCAACACGCTTGTGCGATCGCCGATGCGTTGGGGATGAAGCAGGTGTTTCTTCATCCTTACGCGGGTGTGTTATCCGCTTATGGCATGGGTTTGGCGGATGTGGGCGTGATTCGGGAAAGGGCAGTTGAGGCAAGGTTGAGTGAGGATTTATTGCGATCGTTGCAACAGATTTTGGCGGAGTTGACGACGGAAGCGAACAAGGAATTGAACCGCACAGGCAAGATGCCTGCACCACAAAATACAGAGGTTTTTCGCAAGCTGTATTTGCGATATGAGGGAACGGATTCGTCGCTAATTGTCGATTTTGGCGATATTGCGGCGATGAGGCAAAAGTTTGAGGAGGCACATCAGCAGCGTTACGGTTTTATTGTGTCAGAAAAGGCGCTGATTGTTGAGGCGGTTTTGGTTGAAGTGGTGGCGAAAACTGATGTGCCGGAAGAACCTGTAATTGAACGAAAAACAACAGAATCTGCCTCCCCTGTAGCGACTGTGCAAATGTTCGCAGCGGATGTTTGGCACGAAACGCCTGTCTACAAACGCGAGGATTTGCAACCGGGAGATTGTATTTCTGGCCCTGCAATAATTGTAGAAGCAACTGGCACAAATATCATAGAACCGGGTTGGCAAGCAGAATTAACAAACAGAAATCATCTTATTTTGAAAAAGAGTCAACAATTGCCCCTTTCCAATCCAAAATCCCAAATCCAAAATCTAAAATCCTCCGATCCAGTGATGCTGGAAATTTTCAACAATTTGTTTCGTGCGATCGCAGAACAAATGGGCATCACTTTGCAAAATACTGCCTCTTCCGTCAACATCAAAGAACGCCTAGATTTTTCCTGTGCAATTTTTGATAGAAATGGGCAATTAATCGCCAACGCACCACACATTCCAGTCCATCTCGGTTCGATGAGTGAAAGTGTCAAAAGTATTATTGATGCTCATAACAATAATATCAAACCTGGCGATGTTTATATTTTGAACAATCCCTACAACGGCGGCACTCACTTACCCGATATTACCGTTATTACCCCAGTTTTCGGAAATGCAACCCCCCCTCTGTCCCCCCCGTCTACGGGGGGGATGAAACAAGCAGTCCCCCCACTTTCTAAGGGAGGGTTAGGAGGGGATATCTTATTCTACGTTGCCTCGCGAGGACATCATGCCGATATCGGCGGCATTACCCCTGGTTCGATGCCACCCAACAGCACAACCGTAGAACAAGAAGGCATATTAATAGATAATTTCCAATTAGTACAACAAGGAACTTTCCGCGAAAAAGAACTGCTAGAACTTCTCACATCCGGCACTCATCCAGCGCGAAACACCGCCCAAAACATAGCAGATTTGCAAGCGCAAATTGCTGCGAACGAACGCGGCGTGCAAGAACTCCACAAAATGGTAGAACATTACGGGTTAGAAACCGTACAAGCTTACATGGGTTTTGTGCAAGATAATGCTGAAGAGTCGGTTCGTCGCGTTATCGATGTGCTGAAAGATGGCAGTTTCACCTGTCCTTTGGATAATGGCAGCGAGATTAAAGTGGCCATTGCGATCGACAAATCCACTCGCAGCGCCAAGATTGATTTTACTGGCACTTCCTCGCAACTGAATAGCAATTTCAACGCACCAGCAGCAGTGTGCAAAGCAGCAGTTTTATACGTCTTTCGCACCTTAGTAAATGATGATATTCCCCTTAATGCCGGTTGCCTCAAACCTTTAGACATCATCATTCCCGAAGGTTGTATGTTGAATCCGCGTTATCCTGCTGCCGTAGTTGCGGGAAATGTGGAGACTTCACAGGCAATTACCGATGCTTTGTACGGTGCTTTGGGAGTAATGGCAGCTTCTCAAGGAACGATGAATAATTTCACTTTTGGGAATGAAACATATCAATATTATGAAACGATTTGCGGCGGTTCTGGTGCGGGTGCTGATTTCGATGGTACCGATGCAGTTCAGACTCACATGACAAATTCCCGCCTCACCGATCCAGAAGTTTTAGAATGGCGGTTTCCTGTTGTTTTGGAAAGTTTTTCTATTCGTCCAAATAGCGGTGGTGATGGTCATCATCGTGGCGGAAATGGGGTAATTCGTCGCCTTCATTTCCGCGAAAAAATGACTGCGGGAATATTATCGGGGCGTCGGCTTGTTGCGCCTTTTGGGTTGCACGGTGGTGAAGCGGGTGCTGTGGGCAGAAATTACGTGCTACGTTGCGATGGAAGTGTGGAGAAATTGGGAAGTACTGCTGTTGTGGAAATGAATTTTGGTGATGTGTTTGTAATTGAGACGCCTGGTGGTGGTGGGTATGGCGATCGCACATAGTATGTTACAAAAAGGTCTTGGTTATGATATAATAAATCCTGTTATCTGCTATTTAAATAGCAAAGCTAGCCATGACTCAAACAACACCAAAAATTCCGCGTCGTCGAGGCAGACTATTCCCAGAATACACGATACCGCCAGAAGAATTAGCCAGACGGGAAGCTGAAAAACAAGCACGTTGCCAGCGGAGTCGGGTCGTTTTTGAACAAATTTGCCCTCAATTAATAAATGACCATTACAACTGGTTCATTATTATTGAGCCAAACAGCGGTGATTATTTCATCGATCCCGATGAAGAAGTAGCGGTTCAAAAAGCGCGTCAAAAGTATCCTAGTGGCTGGCTCGTTACTTTCCGAATCAATGAGACAGGAACTTGTGGAATGATATGATTTCAGGCAGGTTCGGTGATATCGGCGAGCTAATTTTTGAAATTAATCGAAAATTGATATGAATCCCCAAGTTTTAAATCGGTCAAGCAGCTATCTCAACCTGGAACAACGCCTGACATTACGCAGTGTATCCTGGCAACAGTACAAAGTGTTACAAGCGGATTTAGAATCAATCCCAGGAGTGAGATTGGCATACTTTCATGGAATCTTAGAATTTATGACCATTTCTGAAGAACACGAAGACTTCAAAAGCCTAATTGGTACATTAGTAGAACTTTATCTGCTGCAAATAGGTATGCGGTACTATCGCCGAGGTGGGCCAACTCTTAAAAAAGAACCGGATGTTGAGTTGATACCCGATGAAACTTTTCACTTTGAAAGTAAAAAAGCTGTCCCGGATCTAGCAATTGAAGTGATTATCACCAGTGGCAGTACGGATAAGTTAGAAGGCTACAAAACTTTAAACGTTCCTGAAGTTTGGTTTTGGAAAAATGGTAAGCTGAATGTTTACGCATTAAGAGAGGGTAGTTACCAGCAAGTTACCCAAAGTACCTTTGTGCCAGGTTTGGATTTAGATCTGTTGGTTCGTTGTGCCAAGATATCCGATCAGTATGATGCTATCACCGAGTTTCGGAATGCGATCGCACAGTCGTAGTATAGCAACCGCTTTCGTCGGTTAAGCCATAAATCTGGGGCAGGGGCTAGGGGCGAAGCATTCGGGCATATAATTTATTGGTTAAAACCGAAGATTTACTACCCGAATGCTTCGCCCCTACTGTCAAGAGTCGCCTTGGCGGTTGCTATAAGTAGGTGGGCGTAAATAAACTGAACTAAGAGAAACCCGGTTTCTAAGGGCCTGGCAGTTTTACGTTTAATTATACCCACCTATTTTAGTAATTCTTCTGAAGATAGTTGTATTTCTACTTTAATTGTTGACATTTTCCGTTTCTCACCAGCTAACCTTTACTTGATCGGATAAGTCACAAAAATATCTCTCCTCAACTGTACTTCGATCGGAGCATTCGGATCGTAACGCGATCCACTGCTACCAAATGGCAGAAAAGAAGGAAGTTCTGTTGCTTCGCTGCACAAGGGAACGAACAAATCGTACAAAAATGACTCTGCTACTGAAGGCACTTTTCCCAATTGAACGTTCATTGCTTGCGCTAGAGCTTCAGATCTATTTCTAGCATCTTTCACTGCTGCCTGGTAAGCTGCTCTCACTAAAACCTGACAGTCTTTCATGGCGTAACGCACATTCACAGTTTCGACAACAATCACTGGCAACTGCCTAGTTCACGCTCAATTTTACGATACCGTAGACTTCATAGAAAGTAAACTAAACACTGTGAAAAAAGCGATCACACATCTCCCAACTCCAGTTATTACAACGGTATTTCGATCGCAAACTCCGTCCCTTTTCCAGGAGTAGAAAAACAGCGCAACTGTCCGGAGTGACGCTCCACTACAATTTGATAGCTAATCGATAGTCCCAGTCCAGTTCCCTTCCCTACAGGTTTAGTTGTAAAAAACGGGTCAAATAATCGTTGCTGCACTGACTCTGGGATTCCCGCTCCATTGTCAGCAATATTGATAGTAACTCGCGATGATTCCTCTACCTGTGTCGTAATTTTAATTTGACCGGGATTGGCTCTTATCGACTCATTACTTCTGCCTTGATAGCATTCTTCAATCGCGTCAATGGCATTTGTAAACAAATTCATAAATACTTGATTTAATTGTCCGCCGTAGCACTCTACCAACGGCAAATCGCCATAACTTTTAATCACTTTAATAGCTGGATGTCCCGATTTTTCCGAGAGGCGATGTTCTAGCAATCTGAGAGTGCTGTCTAAGCCTTCGTGAATGTCGATCGCTTTTTTCTCAGCCTCATCAAGTCGGGAAAACGTCCGCAAAGACCGGACAATTTCTTGGATGCGCGTTGCGCCAATTTTCATAGAACCAAGCACTTTAGGTAAATCTACCTTCAGAAAATCTAAATCGATCGCATCTTCTAGTTCAGTAATAGCAGCAGCTTGGTTCGGGTAATGTTGGTCATAAAGTTCCACTAGGGATAGCAAATCGGAAATATACCCAGAGGCGTGGTCAATATTGCCGTAGATAAAGCTTACGGGATTATTTATTTCATGGGCAATCCCCGCTACCATTTGTCCTAAAGAAGACATTTTCTCGCTTTGAATTAGTTTTATTTGAGCGCTTTTAAGTTCGGATAAAGCTTGTTCTAGAAGTGTAGCTTTTTCTTGGGCTTCTAAAGCAGCTTGTTTGGCTTGGTTGTAGAGTTTTGCTTGAGAAATGCCTACGCCTAGCTGATTGGACACCGCTTGCAAAAGTTCCACTTCGGCATCAGTCCAAGGACGCGCACCCGTAGAATGATAACACCCGAATACACCAATTTCACCGCTATTAGTCATAATCGGTAAAACGATCGCGGAGGTATAGCCAAAGGACATACAAACTTGCCTTAATTCCAAGTCTGGACAAGTCGCCGCCTTATCTACTCGCATGATTTCGCCATTGATAAGTCTTTGTGTCAATGAGGCTAATTTATCAGTCGGATAAAATCCTTTAAAGCTGGCAACATGGGACTTTTTAGCCTCATGCACAACTTCCCACACAGGAGGACAAGCTTGAGGACGATACCAGCTAAACAGACACCAATCTACATTGAGTAAATTCTGGAGCGAACTGACAACCGTGGCGAGAATTTTGTCTAAGTCTAAAGAGGTGCGGATTTGAGTTACCAACTGGTTGAGCAGTTCTTCCCTAGTCACTTTTTCTCGCAAGGCAGCTTCGGCAAATTTGCGATCGGTAATATCGCGCACCGAACCAGCAAATCGGGTGACTCTACCCGCACTATCCCACAGTGCTTGTCCTCTAGCAATCACCCAGCGGTATTCGCCATTGCTGGTACGAAGTCGATACTCGACATCCTGGTAAGGAACACGCTCGTTTATATGTGCAGCAAGAGCTAGCAAAATGCGATCGCGATCTTCTGGATGAACGCGGTTGATATAACTTGCAGAGATACTTTTTAACTCACTTTTTGTAAAACCTACTAATTCTATTAATCGTGGCGAGTAATAAACTTCCTCTCTTGGGGTAAGCCCATCTTCCCAAATATAGCGAACTGACCAAATGCCATCGTTAGTAGCTTTTACTACCAGTTCAAACCGTTCTAAACTCTCCTGGAGTGCAGTTTCTGCCCGTTTGAGAGCGCTAATTTCCACTGCGACTGTCCCCAAACCAACTGGACGACTATCTTCTCCCAAAAGCGGAAAGAACGAAGCGATCCAATGTCGGAAAATGTCCGGTTCCTTGGGAGTTTCACCCGATATTTCGATGTTGAGCATCGGTTTGCCTGTAGTTAATATCTGCTGAAACATCGGCTCCAAAGTAGTAGCTAAATCTGGCACCAATTCGCCGACGTTTTTGCCCAAATGTTCTTTAATTGATAACCCATTCATTTCGGCAGCCGCCTCGTTAATTTGCACATAACGCAACTGCTCGTCATACATTACTAAAGCGGCAGGAGATGTTGTAAAAAAAGCATCAAACCGAGCTTGTCTCAAAGCTAGTTCCCGTTCTAAATCCTTACGCTGGCTGATATTTTCTATCATCGCCAGTCCATAGCGAATAGTGCCATTTGGGTGGCGCAGTATTGTACCTTTTAAATTCACCCAGATGATTTGAGAGTTTTTGGTTACTAAGCGTTTTTCAATGTGGTAGCTGGCTATTTCTCCTAGATTAATCTGCTGAATTAAGGACATTTCTAGATCTAGATCTTCTGGGTGAGTAATATCAGTTGGCGTCATTGTCAGCAGTTCTGTTTCTGTGTAGCCCAACATCTCGCACAGAGCATGATTAACTTTAACTAATTGATGGTTATCAGTATTAGCCAGCGCCATACCAATTGGTGCTTCTGTAAAAATTTGACGCCACCGTTCTTCATTTTCAGCTAAAGCTTCTAGAGCGAGTTTGCGATCGGTAATGTCTTCCGCGATCGCCAGCAAATATTGGGGATTACCCTCGCTGTCAGTAATTGCCGTTTTTTTGGTGTGAAGAAAGCGCCTTTCTCCCGACTTATGTTGAATTAGCTCTTCAGGTATATCTATGACTTTTCCGGCATTTAATGCTTCTCTATCTTTAGCTATAAAAAAGTCAGCTTGCTCTTGAGGAAAAAAGTCATAATCGTTTTTGCCTAGCACTTCTTCTGAAGAGTAACCGATAATGTCTGCGGTAGCCTGATTCCACAAGACAAACCGCAATTCTTTGGCTTCTTTCGCTAGTACCGAAACTGGGAAATTTTCTAGCACAGAAGACAGAAAATTTTGGGCAGATGTTAGTTCTGCCTCTACTCGTTTGCGATCGCTGATATCGCGGATAAAGGCACAATTGTACTCTGTGCCATTAAACTCCATATAGTTGACGCTAATTTGTACGGAAATAAAACTGCCATCTTTGGCTTGAACGCGAGTATCGAATTGTACGAAACCGATATGCTTTAAATTTTGCCATTCCTGTTCCCACACCGCCGGAGAAAAGTTTGGTTCGATTTGAAAAAGCTTCATGGCAAGCAGTTCTTCTCGCTGATAACCGAGTAAGCGACAAGCTGCCAAGTTTGCATAGCAAAAATGAGCATCAGCTTTTACCCAAAGGATGGCATCAGCAGCGTGTTCGATCGCAAATTGGCTGATTTTTAGCTGCTCAGATGTAACGGTTTCCTGTTGGTGTAATTTTTGTTCGAGTTCTTTGCGCTGGGTAAGATCTGCGATCGCTAAAAGAAAACACAGTGGCTCGCCAGCTTCGTCCCGTACAAGCGAGAGCGTTAATTGCCCCCAGGTAACTGTTCCATCCGGGTGGTAAAAGCCAAGTTCCCGCGAATAATTGCCAAGTTCGCCCCTAACTAACTGTTCGAGCAATGCTGAGGCTGTTTGGGGGTTTTCGGGATGGGTAATTTCTGAAAACGCGCTATTTAGTAGTTGCGAACTCTCGACACCGACAAGTTCGCAAAACTTGCGGTTCGATCGCACAATTTTCCCCTGCAAGTCACAATACCCCAGAGCAAAAATACCTTGCTCAAAGATAGCGTCCAGTAAAGCTTCGCTCTGTTTCAGGGCTGATTTTAGCGAAGCATACTTAGTTTGCAAGGCAACGAGTTCGGTTGTCGTCATAGTAGCTACCAGCCCCTGGTAAAAAAAATATAAAATTTTTCTGTCACCGCCAGCCCATTAAAGTCCCTACAATCAAAGGCAGGGACGCTTTGTGCTAGGCAGTTGCTTCACATCAATATAACCTATATCAATTTCCGAATGGCACGAAGAGAGCAAGCGCGGACACAGGAAAAGAGTGGGGGAGTGG
>CASBRD010000270.1 GCA_949128025.1 Oscillatoriales cyanobacterium PMM_0008
GGATTGGGGATTGGGGATTGGGGATTGGTCATTTCTACCCCACTCCTGACGCTCACCCAGCTTTCCAGGGAGGGAGTAGCAGAACCTAAAATTAGGGGACAGTTTATCAATTCTGCACGCCACTGGGCGACGGTACGGGCGTGGTAAGTTGGTGCTGGGGAATCTTGCTTGAAGCTGGAGTCGTGTTCTTCATCCAAGATAATTAAACCCAGGTGAGGTAAGGGGGAGAATACGGCAGACCTTGTACCGATTACTATTTGCGGTTCGCCGGTAAGCATTTGACGCCAGGTGTCGTAGCGCTCTCCTTCGGATAAGGCGCTGTGATAAACGCAAACTTTGTTGCTACCAAACCGAGCGCGAAATCGATCGGTTAGCTGGGGTGTGAGGCCGATTTCCGGTACTAATACGAGGGCGGACTCTCCGCGTTCTAGGATGGGTGCGATCGCTTGTAAATAAACCTCTGTCTTCCCAGAACCCGTGATTCCGTGGAGCAGCACTTGAGCGAATCCTTCTAAACTGGTGATGACATCTAAAGCTGCTGCTTGCCACTGCGTAAGAGCTTTGGGTCGATCATCCGCTACCGCCGGTTCGGATAATTTCCGCAATACTTCCCGTTCTTGAATAACGATATAGCCTTTCTGCTCCAGAGTCTTGAGTGTAGAGGAACTGGTATTGCAGATTTTCACCAATTCCGTTAGCCATAACTCGCCTCCCCGACGCTGCAATACCGTCAAAATCTCCTGTTGACGGGGGGTGAGGTCTAATCCCATCTCGGAACCAACCATCGTCACCGCTTGCCTTAACTTTGGTTGGGCGTGTCTGGGTGTTTCCAAGTAACTTTCCGCCCAACCGCGTTTCAGTAATTCCCGCAGTCCTCGCGTTGCTCCTCTGATTTGCCGATTGATGTACTGAGAGGTATAGTCTCCTGTTTTTGAAGCTTGAAGGAGTTCCATAATCTGACGAGCCGTTGGACTGAGGAAAGCATTTGCGCCTGGGGGTATAGCTTCTGGCACCAGACGAATGCGACGGGACGATCGCGAAAGCAACCCAGGCGGCAATGCCATCCGAATCACCTGCATCAGAGGTGTGTAATAATACTGAGAAAGTCGATTCAGTAAATTCCAGTAGGCAGGTGGGAAAAAACCTTTAGTGACGACATCTTCAATATCCCGTATTTTTTCGGCTGCTAAATCCGGCTGGGGCCGATCGAGCAGACGAATGGCGATCGCTCCTACCTGCTGGGCTCCAAACGGCACACTCAAAATGTCCCCAGGACTTACTTGCAAATCCGGCGGCAACCTATAAGTATACAGTTTCTGACTCGGAGCGTTTTCCCGGTCTTGAGCCTCTGACTGCGTACCCGGAGAATCTACCAGCACCTCAATCCACCTGTTTTGAGGCGAGTTTGTCTCGTAGGAAGCACCAGGCTCGGCTAATACCAGATCTGACAAAATCCAACTGGGAGTAGACATACGGCAAAATATCCAGCTTTAAAAAGTCCTGGAGTCAAAAACCCCTTTTTGTGATTCCTGACTGTGAAAAACGAAATTCTCTTTACATCAATAAATTATGAGGAAAAGTGAGCAAAACACAATCAGGAACTTAGGAACTAAGGAAATCAGTCATCTTACTTTCTTCCCGCTAGAAGATTACCTATTATGTATATTTTCCCCTGCTACCCTGCTCAAGCGAGCCTCTGGCCCTCGGTGATAGGTATTCTTTGGGCGAGAAGCGAGTAAGCGAGTAGGGGTCGATTTGTGGTTGACTCGTTTATTTTAGCTGGCTATGGCAAACAAATCTTTCTATTGGGGGGGCGTCTTGAGAACAAATCAACCGACAGGAGTAATAAGTCACTGCGACACTTAAGAATTGTTACACGCACTTCCATCTGAAGCATCAGAGATGTTTTACCCCTGTTGATAGAGAGTAAATTTTTTTAGTATATGAGATGCTATGATTACAATCCAAAAAATTGGCAAAACTTTAAGGATACCGGCTCTGTGAATAATGCTATAGAAGATCGACCGCTGGCTCAGTACTTTTTCTACCGTGTTTCTATGGAGAGACACAGAAGGCCAAAAAAGGAAGAAAACATTCTTTGTAGCGCTGGGATGAGGTTTAAGCTGGGGAATTTTATCCCGATCGACGCTTAAAGCTGAGATCGTCTTATGGTTTTTGTAGCAGGGGAAACAACGAAAAAATTAACTTGCGGTAGCCTAAGAAGATGTTCTTCCAACCCTGAGATGAAACGGCTGCAAGGATAGGTATAAGGGCAATTATCAAAGTGGCAATATTAAGGTAGTCAGATCGGTAAATATACTCATTGTTTTAAAAAAGTTCCGTATAGCTTGAAGCCAAATCACGGGGCAATTTAAGCAAATGCGATCGACGTATATAAGCAAAACAGGGGTTTTCACACTGTGTCTTTATCAAAACACGAACAAGATTTAGCTATGAATATTTCTGAGTTGGATACCAAGGAAATATTGCCATTATCGCTCGACTCCGATTATATGGCTGATGCGAATCCAGAATTGGAGGAAGATATTTTAGCTAACGATGAAGTGCAAGCTACATTGTTAGAAGATGAACAAGTGGATGAGTTGGCGGAAACTCGCCTAACAGGATATCGCAAAATGAACTCGGATGATGCAGTGGGAGCCTTCTTTAAAGAGATGGCGCGTTATCCGCTGCTAAAACCGAAGGAAGAGATAGAGTTAGCGCGGCGTGTCCAATTTTGGATCAAAATAGAGGAACTGCAAAAACGCTTGAAAGCAGAATGGGGAAGGCAACCCGCAACGGTAGAATTAGCGGCAGCAGTTGGATTGACGGAACGCCAGCTGGAAAATTGCCTCTATCAAGGTAGGGTGGCGAAACGCAAGATGATTCGCTCTAATCTGCGGTTGGTGGTTTCGATCGCGAAACGATATTTGAATAGGGGGGTGCAATTCCTCGATTTGATTCAAGAAGGCGCGATGGGATTGAATCGCGCTACGGAAAAGTTCGATCCGGACAAAGGCTATAAGTTTTCTACCTACGCCTATTGGTGGATACGCCAAGCTATTACAAGGGCGATCGCGAACGATGCGCGGACAGTGCGATTGCCGATTCATATTGTCGAAAAATTAAATAAACTCAAGAAAGTCCAGCGGGATCTCAAGCAAAAGCTGCACCGCAATCCCACAGAAGTGGAAATAGCAGAGGCTTTAGAAGTTTCACCGGAACATCTGCGTCAGTTGCAGCAGTTGCGGAGGCGATCGCTTTCCCTCAACCATCGGGTAGGTAGAGAAGAAGACACAGAACTTGTAGATCTCTTGGAAGATAATGATAGTCAATCTCCCGAAGAACAAATGAGCGACGCGATGATGCGTCAGGAAATTTCGGATGTATTGGGTGACGTACTGACGCCAAGAGAAAAAGATGTCATCTCTCTAAGGTATGGTTTGACAACGAACTCACCCTGCACTTTAGAAGAGGTGGGCAGCTTGTATAATTTATCACGCGAGCGGGTGCGTCAAATCCAAAGCAAAGCGATGCGGAAACTACGTCGTCCCCAAATTGCTCAGAAGTTGAAAAGTTGGTTGAAGTAGGAATTTTGGATTTTGGATTTTGGATTCAAAAGTAATCTAAAATCTAAGGCTATTAGTCATTCGCCGGGACAGTGGAACCCCACC
>CASBRD010000271.1 GCA_949128025.1 Oscillatoriales cyanobacterium PMM_0008
AAATGTCTGAAATATTAAGCCGGTACGGGCGCAAATAATTCGCTCCTAAAGGCAGATACAATAGTTAACAAATTGGACTGAAGTTGACCCATGACGCCTCCCTCGGAACTAGAAAACACTACCGAGCAATATGAAACAGATGCTGGAAACAGTAACGGCAATACAGAAGACGAATTTCTCGATGACCTGCCTGGTGAAGTCGAGATGTCCCTGTTCGACCACTTAGAAGAGTTGCGGTGGCGAATTTTTTACTCCTTGATTGCGGGGGTATTGGGCATAGCAGGTTGCTTCTTTTTTGTCAAGCCGATCGTGCAATTGCTCGAAGTCCCAGCCAAGGGAGTCAAGTTTCTCCAGCTGGCTCCAGGGGAGTTCTTTTTTGTTTCTATTAAAGTCGCCGGATATAGTGGCTTGGTGGTAGTCAGTCCGTTTATTCTCTACCAGATTATGATGTTTGTTTTACCCGGATTAACTCGCCGGGAACGCCGTTTGTTGGGGCCAGTGGTTTTCGGGTCTAGTTTTCTATTTGTCACTGGACTGGTTTTTGCCTATTTAGCTTTGATTCCAGCCGCCCTCAATTTCTTCATTAGTTATGGGGAAGGTGTTGTAGAGCAGTTGTGGTCGATCGATCGATATTTTGAATTTGTTTTATTGCTTTTATTCAGTACCGGATTAGCATTTCAAATTCCCATAATTCAAGTTCTCCTGGGTTTTTTAGGAATTGTATCTTCCAAACAAATGCTTTCGGGTTGGCGCTTTGTTTTACTGGGTTCGGCAATTTTGGGAGCGGTTCTCACGCCTTCTACTGACCCTTTGACACAAACTCTTTTGGCAGGAGCGGTGGTTGCTTTGTACTTCGGTGGCACGGGTTTGGTAATGCTGTTGGGGAAATAGGAAACATTTAAGTTAACTTAGCACACTAAGAAGATCTATAGGAGGTTGTATGATGACTTTACAAGAAATTATGAATCATATCGAGGTTTTGCCTGTAGAAGATCGGGAACAATTATTTGAGTTTCTCCGTAAAAAACATGAAGACGCTAGAGGGACTGCTTTTTGGGAGGGGCTACAAAAATTCAGAAAAACCATTGAAGATGAAGGCATCATTTTTAATGACGATGATTTCTCTGATTTAAGAGATCGGAGTGTAGGACGGGAAGTTAATCTATGAGTCTATACCTATTAGATACAAACACACTGTCAGAGCCGACGCGACCTATTCCTAATGCTAGAGTTCTGGAAAAGCTGAATGTTCATAAATCAGAAATTTCTGTTGCTAGTGTTGTTGTCCATGAGCTTTTATATGGTTGTTGGCGTTTGCCAGAATCTAGAAGACGAGAAACTTTTTGGAACTATATCCATGAATCAGTTTTAAATTTACCGATTCTTGATTATGATTTAAAGGCGGCGCAATGGCACGCACAGGAAAGGGCTAGGTTATCTAAGATTGGTAAAACTCCTGCGTTTGCAGATGGACAGATTGCGACTATTGCTTACTGTAATAATTTAGTTTTAGTGACTAACAATATATCTGATTTTCGGGATTTTGATAGTTTAAGGATTGAAAATTGGTTTGTTAGTTAAGGCTTTCCTTATCAAAAGAGACTCGTCGGGTCAAACAATATATATTTTATCTGTTTTCACAAATAAGGCTACCCGATCCCATCTGAAAATTTACCTAAATTATCCAGCCGCCACCTAGCATCTGCTTTCCGATTTGTCCTCAATTCTAATACCCGAATTCCTTTTTCAGGCAGTGGATTCAATCGTTGCTTAAATTGTTCCCAAGAAGTAATTAATTCATATTCCACACCGTAAGTAGCACAGATATGAGAAAAATCAATATCCTGTGGTGTAGCAAAAAATTCCTCAAATGGCGGTTCAAACTTGGCAATGGGCAACATTTCAAAGATACCGCCACCATTGTTATTAATTAAAACAATTGTCAGATGTCCTCTAAATTTGTTTCTCAATAAAAAGCCGTTTGTGTCGTGCAATAATGCTAAATCTCCCGTCAACATCACGCTACTTTGGTTGCGATGGGCAATACCTAAAGCGGTTGATAAAGTGCCATCAATGCCATTAGCACCACGGTTGAAAAAAGGTTGAATTCCAGAGTTGTTTGGTGTCCAAAAAAATTCTACATCTCGCACTGGCATACTGTTGGAAATAAAGATAGGCGTTTCTGTTGGTAAAGTCTGGGAGAGTAACCAAGCGGCTTTGCCTTCAAATAGGGTGTCTGTCGTCCTCATTGTTTCGTCGATGCGTTGTCTAACTTTTACTTCGGCATTACACCATATTTGAAGATATTTACTGATAATGTTTGGTTCAAATGGACATATTTGTACTAGCTGTTCTACTGAGAGTCGCAGGTGGGTTGTTTGGCCATGTAGTGAATCGAAATTGTGATAGCTGGGGTCAATTACCCATCGGCGCGGTTGGGTGAATTCTAGCCAGGTTCGCAGTTCTTTGCTGGTGGGTAAGTCTCCGATCTGAATGACGATTTTGGGTGTTAGCTGTTGTGCTAGTTGCTGGTTTCGTAAGATGATATCGTAGCTGGAAATTAAGTAAGGATTTAATTCTGTATGGTTTCTTAATGGGGATAGTCCTTCAGCTAATACAGGCCATTTTAATGTTTGGGAAAGTTGTGATATCGCTCTACAATATTCTTTGGCAAATTGCGGATTTGCGGTTCCGGCAATGATAATTCCGCGATCGGAAACCTCACCCCCCAACCCCCTCTCCGCCAGCGGAGAGGGGG
>CASBRD010000272.1 GCA_949128025.1 Oscillatoriales cyanobacterium PMM_0008
ATAGCTCTACTATCAAGGCTTCTTTTGCCTCGTTCGATAGTTGCTTTAAGTTGGGGAGTTTTTCCATTCCTTTATCTAATGTCTATCTCGTCTTCTTGTCAAGGGGGTTGAGCAATTACAAAATATTAAACCTTTGATCGCTTTCGGCTTGGCGTTGTTTAATTAATTCCATATCTCGCTGATTTTGTGCAGCTACTTGTAGCAAAGCTTGAGCCGTTATTCTCAAACCATCGATACTCTCACGCATCTCACCCATACTCTCACGCATCTCACCCATACTCTCACCCATCTCACCCATACTCTCACCCATCTCACTAACGCTCTCACGCATCTCACTAACGCTTGAAGCTAACTCATCAACCATTACATCTGTCCATCGTTCTACTGCCATTTGCTTTTCTCAATATTTCGCTACACATTTAATTTTATTAAAACAAAGACCTAATTATGCTCTCAAACAGCTGACACAGTGATGGGCTAGTATCGGGACGCGAGTTAACCTCTGGGTCGGGTTGAGATCTGTTGTGGTAGAGGGTGCATTCTCTGGCGAAGGGGCGCTGGGTATAGGTGCAGGTATCGTCTGCATGGTAGGTGCAGCTGTCGCATAAATACTCGTCTCCAGTCGATCGATGTAAAGGGATACCGGGATGACCGTGAGCTTTTAGAACCATGAGGCAGTTGGGACAGGTGACTGCCTGCGCTTGAATGAGTTGGTGACAGCGGGGGCAATTTGGCATTGCTGCTAGAGCGTGAATTAGCAAAATATATTAGCTAGAGTAACCTACCGGGATAAGCTAATCAGTAAACTGAGCAGGATTAAACCCACCAAGATCAGCCAAGCTAGGTTTCTCTCAAACCACAAACGTAGAGATTTACTGCGATCGTGACGCGGGTTAAGCTCCGGTTCTGGTTGAGATCTGTTATGGTAGAGCGTACATTCTCTGGCCAAGGGGCGCTGGGGATACGTACAGGTATCGTCTGTATGGTAGGTGCAGCTGTCGCATAAATACTCTTCTCCAGTCGATCGGTGTAAAGGGATACCTGGATGACCGTGAGCTTTCAGAATCAAGCGACAGTGGGGACAGGTGACTGCCTGCGCTTGAATGAGTTGGTGACAGCGGGGGCAATTTGGCATTGCTGCTAGAGGGCGAATTAGCAATCTATATTAGCTAGTTAACGTAAGTTGCTAGTTATATTATTAAGGCTTTTGCACCAGGTACGTTGTTGCGCTTTAGCGCTAAAAGAGCGCTAAAGCGCAACAACGTACCTAATTAGCAACTTGCGTTATGTATGGGAAATTTCCGCACTTGATACTCGCCTGACTCAACCATCTGATAGGAGTTTCCCATCTGGTGAGCAAATTGCTGTTCTGTTTGCGCTAATAGGTCTTGGGGAACCTTTAGCCACTGTTCGCGAGTAGCCCAACGAATCACGAAAATAACTTCCGTCAGTTCGGTAGGATCGATCCAAACTTCTTTGCTCAAGAATCCAGGACGGCTAGTTAGCGCGGGTGTCCAGATTTCGGCATCCTTCTGAATAAACTCTTCCCGCCGTTCGGGAGTAACTTTAAATTTAAGCCATTCGATAACCATCAGGAGAACCTCGACCGAAGCTGTAGGCACGTCGGCAAATTTGACACAATAGTACTGGATGCCGGAACGCTAAAATTCCAGCATACCTTTACGGGGCTACATTCAGTCGCCCTTTTCGACTAAGTGAGTGGAAGGCAGCATGGACAGCAACAACTGGATGAAGCAGTTACTATTGATTGGTGTTGGCACGACATCTTTGGTAGCGGAAAAAATTCGGGAAGTGAGTGACGAATGGGTGAAGGATGGCAAGATCGATCCAGAGCAAGCCAAAGGAATGGTCGATGATTTGATGCAGCAGTTAAAGGGCGACCAGGGAAATTTTGAAGCGCAGATGCAACGGCAGATCCGCAATATGATGCAGGATCTGGGTGTTCCCCGCCAGTCTGAGGTAGATGAGTTGCGGGGTCGCATTGACCGTCTGGAACGTCAGGTGCGGGATTTGGAGAATAAGCTCTGGCGTTGATAAAAGCTGATAGGATTTGAGATCTCAGATGCAAAGAGATAGGGAGGACTGGTTTTGAAAGAAATTCTCATCAGTTTAGGGATGATGTTGGCTTTTGGGTTGATTTTGATGATAGCTCAAATTAGCAGCCCTCAAAGCATAGCTAACGCATCTGAACTGATCCAAACTCAGCCTATAAGCGTAAGCTCAACAATTAACAAAATTTTGGTTGCAGATAACACAATGTCAAGTGCAGAAAACGCCAATCCAGGGAATGAAGAGACTGTCACAACTCCATCTGGACTTAAATACATTGATTTAGTGCCGGGAACAGGGGCAACTCCCAAAACTGGTCAGACAGTGATCGTACATTACACTGGGACTCTGGAGGATGGGACGAAGTTTGATAGTTCGCGCGATCGCAATGAGCCTTTCTCCTTCCCCCTGGGACAGGGACGGGTGATCAAAGGCTGGGATGAGGGTATCAGTGATATGAGAGTCGGCGGACGTCGTAAGTTAATTATTCCGCCTGAGTTGGGTTATGGCGCTAGAGGTGCCGGTGGTGTCATTCCTCCCAATGCAACGCTTATTTTTGATGTGGAATTGTTGAGGATTAGTTAGCAAAAAATTTGGCCTCTCTTCGTTACAGCCCTTGTCAGGTGAGTGAGGTACGCGAAACCCGGTTTCTCAGTTGTACTTTATGCAACTGAAAACCGCTTTAGTTGCAATTATCACTTATGGGGAGAGGCCATAATATCTTGTCTGTTTTCATCGTTTGGTTTAATTTTTTACCGCAGATGAAGACAGATACACGCAGATAAACGCAGATAAGAATAAGAACAAGATTTTTTTAGGTAACCGATGCGTAAGGATATAAGATAATTTGTTATTTTGCTAAATTTCTAAACTGCGTAATCTGCGGATTGAACAAAAGTTTAATCGTTCCTGTCGGGCCATTACGATGTTTGGCTATAATTGCTTCGGCAATATCTCTATCTGGAGAATCCGGGTTGTAGTATGAATCTCTATAAAGCATGATCACTAAATCCGCGTCTTGCTCAATACTATTGTGAGTCACTATATTGTTAGCAATAAAATTGTGAAGCTCCGGAACTGTTAAATCGTAAACTTCAGCTTCACCATCCGGCTCGATTGCGATAACTTCATCCCAGTAAACATCGCTAGTAGCTAAACGGCCAATTCGATCTGAATTGACAACTTGAGCTAGTCTTGCTGCTCGTTCGCGACTCAAGTTTTGCTTATATAGGCTTGTTCCACAATACATATTGCCAAGTTGAGCCTGCATTTGACGAGTAGTTATACCAGACTGCTGCATTGCTGGGACGGCATAAATTCTCCATATATCATTCGGTATAACGTCTCTGTTAGTATTTGCAGGACGTGCTTCAAGATAGTCTGCAATCTCTCCGAGAGATTGCTTTTTATAACTTCCAACTGCACCAATCAGTTCAATGAACTTTTTTAAATCTGGTTTACCAGTCGCCCAAACTTGATATTGATCTCGTCCTTTACCTGGTTGTGGACTTATAGATAATTTGCCATTAATACCAAGCCTTAGTAAAAGAGACTGAACATCTCGTGCTAATCTCGCGCTACTGGAAGCGTAATAGACCGCAGGATAATGGCAGTTACCTTTGCTCGATTTGATGCAACCATCTGTACTCCAAAGATGACGTAGGAAAACGCCTATAGCTGCTTGAGGTTGCTCAAAAAGTTGGATGGGAATAAATTTTTCATAAGACCTAAGACCAAAAATTCCTAAATTATCCAGCCATTTAACGACTGGATTCCTAACTTTATGGGTAAGTCTATAACTTGAAGAAAGATAAACTTGATACCAGTCGCGTTCTTTGACTATGCGAGGCTTGACCAGATCGCCAAAAACTTCAACAGCTAGGGAATGAACAGTACTTGCTAAATCTTCTTCTCTGGTTGTGTACTGAATAGCGTGTCGAGGTAAAGTGCAACCATCCCCTATCAAGTGACCGAGTAACCCAAGTTCGGCATCACTGATAAATTGTAAAGAAGAAGTTGGTAAGCATCGAGGTAAAGCAATGCGATCGCCTCTCTCGATCGCATCCAATCGCATCCAACCGTGAATTGTGAGAAACTTGTGATTGCCAGTCGCTCGAATAGTACGTCCAAGGCGAGTTGTTAGCTGCCATACAGGCTTTATGCCTGTGGAAAAAGCATTGCTGACAACAGCCCTTTCTATCTTCATGGTAGCTTCATTCACCGCCCAAACAGCAAAACCCGATCGGCCTACCAAGTCGCGAATTGGTACTTGTACGCCACTATCGGCCAATGTCACCAAGCTATCGCCTGCCAAACAACCCGACTCTCTCAAATCAGACAGCATCGGTCGCTTATTTGTACGAGATTCAACTCCTCGACTTAGCTGAGATAGGGCAATAACGGGGGTATTTAGTTCGCGGGCTAAACCTTTTAGACTTCGCGTAATTTTCGATAATTCTTGGACGCGATTGTCGCTACCGCCTTCCATCAATTGCAAATAATCTATTAAAATTAATCCCAACGAACCGCCCTGTTCTGCTTGCAGACGACGGGCTTGACTACGCATTTCAGTAACAGTAAGATTGGCGGTATCGTCAATAAAAATTGGCAGGGCTGATAGAATACCAAGTGCGCGACTTAACTGTTCCCATTCATTTTGGCTGATGCGGCCCGATCGCAGGCGGTTACTTTCAATTCCAGCTTCACTGGCAAGCATCCGCTGTACCAGTTGTTCTTTCGACATTTCCAGGCTAAAAATAGCGACTGGCAATTTATGCCCAGAGGCGATATTTTGTCCAATATTAATAGCAAATGACGTTTTTCCCATTGATGGGCGACCGGCGACGATAATCAAATCGGAACGCTGGAAACCGCCTGTCATAGCATCCATGTCATAGAAATTGCAGGAGAGTCCCGGCAGGACTGCATTTTCATTACGGCTTTCCAGATCCAGCAAAGTCTGGGTAAGGGTTTCCGAGATGGGCACAAGTCCTTGCTGGGGTCGTTCTTGGGCGATGCCGAAAACTTCTTGTTCGGCCCGATCGAGAACTATGGGCAATTCGGTGGCTGTTTCGTAACCGAGATCGACTATTTTATGACCGCTATGAATTAATTTGCGGCGCAGATATTTATCAGTTACCAGAGCTGCATATTGGTCAATGTTGACCGCTGACACGGTGCGATCGACCAGTTGGGCTAATTTATTTTCACCCCCTACTTTCTCCAGTTGGTTGCGGTCACTAAGCCATACAGCAACGGTCATTAAATCTGTCGGCTTGTTTTGAGCGTGGAGGGACAAAGCCGCTTGATAGATAAGTTTATGAGCTTCTAGGGAAAAAGCTTCCGATACCAGCTGGTCTAGCACTCTGCCGATCGCTTCTGGGTCTAGCAAGATGCCTCCCAAAACAGCTTCTTCCACCTCTACATTTTGAGGAGGGAGGCGATCGCCAATAGATTGAAAATTGAGTGAGTCAACCATAAATGATTTTAGATTTTAGATTTTAGATTTTAGATTTTAATTTGTCATTTGTCTTCAGTCTTTTACTAATGACTAATGACTAATAACCAATGACTAATGTTAATCCAAAATCCAAAATCCAAAATTCTTTTAGCCCGACACTACTTCAATATCTACTGTTGCCGTTACGTCGTGATGTAACTTGATTTCAGCTTTATATGTACCAATCTGGTGAATATCTGGTACGGTAATACCCCGGCGATCTACTTCCTTGCCAGTGCTTTGCTGAATCGCCTCTGCGATTTCCCGGTCAGTAACTGTCCCAAAGATAGCATCCCCTTCGCCTACTTGCTTGGCGATCGTAAAGCGACCCACAGCTTCTATAGCAGCTTTGAGGGCGATCGATTCTTCCTTCAGTGCCAAAAGACGCAGCCGCTCTTTTTCTCTGCGCTTTTCTACTTGCTTGAGAACTGCTGGGGTGGCAAAAGTGCCAAATTGCTTGGGAAGCAGATAATTTCGTGCGTAGCCGGGTGCCACTTCCACCAAATCGCCAGATTTTCCCAGTTTGCTGACATCCTGAGTCAAAACTAATTGAATGCGTTTTGCCATGAGCTTTCCTGTAGAGTCTTGGTTAAATAGATCCGAATGTATGATATTAGCGAAATATAGGGTGCGATCGCAACTGCCAATCCTGGCTAGAAGCGGTCTTTCATTCCCCGCAGCCGCGCAAAAGTCTGTACGGCTTCCTGACTCTTCACCGCAGCTTGTAAATCTGGGTTATCCCAGCGCAAAAAGGGATTCGTGCGCTTTTCTATCCCCAAAATTGACGGTATTGTCGCCTCATCCCGACGGCGAGACTCCTTCACCTGGGCGTATCTAGCTTGTAAATCGGGGTTGTTACCATCTACAGTCAGGGCAAATTGGAGATTTTTCAGCGTGTACTCGTGAGCGCACCAGACTCTGGTATTGTCCGGTAAAGACCGCAACTTGCCGAGGGATGATACCATTTGGGACGGCGAGCCTTCAAATAGCCTGCCGCAGCCGCCAGCAAAAAGAGTATCGCCGCAGAATAAGTCACCTGGCTCATCAGGAGCATCTGAGGGAAAATAGTAGGCAATATGGGCGCGGGTATGTCCTGGAACGAAGAAAACTTCGCCAACGCTAGAGGCAAACGAGACGCGATCGCCCTCCCGCAAAAACACATTTTGGCCTGGGATTCTGCCAAAGTCCTCTGCCCCTCCATAGATGCGGAGGTTTGGAAAACGTTCCATCAGCCGTCGATTGCCGCCCACATGATCGTTATGATGGTGAGTATTGAAAATGGCAACTAGCTCAGCGCCAGTTGCCTCAAGTTGTCGCAGTACGGGCTCAGCTTCTGCCGGATCGATCGCAGCGGCAATATTTTTCTGTGTATCGTGCAGCACAAAAATATAGTTGTCAGAGAGTACGGCCAGCCGGTAAACCTGCATAAAAGATACCTAAGATAGAGAGTTCTTATTTAAAATGAGTGTAACCACTTGTAAAAGCGAGGAAAACCAGCACGATCGGCGTAAGGCTTCATTATTTTTTCACGATAGCTTTGCATTAATGCTAATTTAGTGGAAATATTTACGCATCATAATGAAAGGGAGCATTCCGAGCAAATCAACCGTAGTCGCTAAACAGATAGTCGATCGAATCCTGGTCGCCGGTCAGATTAGCCGCCACCAGCATATGTTGCTCACTTCTGCCATCCTCTCAGACCACCAACTCACGGAAGAAGACCGCCGTCAAATCAATCACATCTTTGACTACATCGAAGTAGGTCGCCTGAAGTTAGTTGACTAGGAGTATTATCAAACAAATGTCACAATTTAAACCAACCATTTTAGTCACCGGGGGCGCAGGATACATTGGCTCCCACGCAGTACTGGCACTAGATCGCGCCGGTTACGAAGTGGTAATTCTGGATAACCTAGTCTACGGGCATCAAGACCTGGTGGAGAAGGTTTTACAGGTAGAGCTAGTTGTCGGCGATACAGGCGATCGGGCCTTACTAGACAGCCTCTTCTCTAGGCTGAATATCGTTGCAGTAATGCACTTTGCAGCTTATGCTTATGTGGGCGAGTCTGTCACAGATCCAGCCAAATACTACCGCAACAACGTACACGGCACTCTGACGCTTCTGGAAGCTATGCTGGCGGCAGGAATCAAGAAATTTGTCTTTTCTTCCACTTGCGCCACCTATGGGGAGCCAAAGGCGATTCCCATTACCGAAGATCATCCCCAAAATCCGATCAATCCCTACGGTGCTAGCAAGTTGATGGTAGAGCGGATGCTGGCTGATTTCGATGTAGCCTATGATTTTAAATCTGTTTGCTTCCGTTATTTCAACGCTGCGGGGGCCGATCCGACTGGGTTGCTAGGGGAAGATCACGTGCCGGAAACTCACCTGCTGCCGCTGGTGTTGCTGACTGCTTTGGGGAAACGGGAGTCAGTTTCTATTTTTGGCACAGATTACCCGACTCCAGACGGTACTTGTATTCGCGATTATATTCACGTCTCCGACTTAGCATCTGCCCACATTTTGGGGTTGAAGCATCTGTTGGAGGGGGGAGATAGCACCGTATTTAATTTGGGGAACGGCAGCGGTTTCTCAGTGACAGAAGCGATCGAAACCGCTAAAGTGGTGACGGGGCGAGAAATTAAGGTGCAAAAGTGCGATCGGCGTCCCGGCGACCCACCTATGCTAGTGGGAAGCAGCGACAAAGCCCGAAAAATCTTAGGCTGGCAACCCCAATACTCAGACCTCAACGACATCTTATCCCATGCCTGGAAGTGGCATCAACAGCGTCATGGTTAGCATCACGG
>CASBRD010000273.1 GCA_949128025.1 Oscillatoriales cyanobacterium PMM_0008
CCAAAGGAGAGGGGAGAAATTCTCCCCCCCTCTCCTCCAGCAAAGAGGGAAGAAATTCCCCCCCCTCTCCTCCAGAGGAGAGGGGGGTTGGGGGGGTGAGGTTCTAGACTAATTTTCGGTTCCCAAAGCCCCTGGTGACCCGCTCAACGTCCGTTTTGGCGAACAAGTGATAATCATGATTGCCAATGTGAAGATGTACGGCGAAGCGTTGAACAGATAGTAATATGAATTGACGCCGACCGATTGTAAAGCTGGGCCGATCGCCTGCGCCCCTCCAAACAGCAAAGCAGCATAAAGGCATTGGACGGGATTCCAGCGGGCAAAAATTACGAGTGCAACTGCCATCAACCCTTGTCCGCTGGAGATCCTCTCTGACCAACTACCGGGATAATAAAGAGATAGATAAGCACCGCCGATACCTGCAAGAAAACTTCCGGCTATGATGCTGAACATTCGCACTTTGTAGACAGAAATTCCCATTGCTTTAGCTGCTTCGGGACTATCACCAACTGCGCGGATGTATAAGCCCCAACGAGTTGATTTGAAAAACCACTGCATAATGGGTGCGATCGCTACACCAATAAGGAAAAGCGGGCTAATTTTCAGTGCGGCTTCAACTGAAGGGATATCGCTCCAATTCCCTAGCTCAAAGGCAGGTAATTGCGGCGCTACAGGTTGAATAAACGCTTTGCCAAAGAAAAAGGCAATACCGCTGCCAAAGATGATCATGGCGATTCCAACCGCAACATCGTTGACTTTTGGTTGTTGTGACAGCCATCCGTGGATTGTACCCAGTAGCATTCCCGCAACGCCAGCAGTAAAAACACCAAGCCACGGTGCAAGCCAGGTCGGAATTCCGTTTGAACTGCTAAGGTAAGATATTGCATAGGCACTCATGGCTCCCATCAAGAGAGTGCCTTCCAAACCGAGATTAATCTTGCCGCTTTTTTCTGTGAGGCACTCGCCCAAACTAACGAATAGAAAGGGGGCACTACCTCGAATTGTTCCTGCTGCGATCGCCAGCGGCACGCCCCACCAGCCTATAGATTCCGTTGCCATAATTCGATTTTAGATTTTGGATTTTAGATTTTGGATTTTAGATTTATAGCAACCGATGAAAGTCGGTTAGGACAGAACAATTCCTGAAACACTTAATTCTAGCCTCTAGCTATTATGTTTGAGGTTTGAGATTTTGCCCTGGCATTTGAGGTTTGACACCTTCTTTAAAGATTGCCAAGCGTCCGTACAGCGACTCGCTAAAAAGAATCACCAAGAACACTATTCCTTGGAACACTAAAACAGTTGCATCGGGCAATTGATGCGCCCTTTGCAGGATGCCGCCACTAGCAAGAATTCCCCCCAATATAATTGAAACAAATACTGCGGCCAGGGGATTTTGTCGCGCAATAAACGCTACCAAAATACTGCTATAGCCATAACTCGCATTCAGCGATTCATTAGCTCGACCGTGTACTGCGGCTACTTCCACCATGCCTGCCAAACCCGCACAGGAACCTGCGAGGAAACAAATTATTAAAGTTAGCTTTCCGACTGGCAATCCGGCGATTTTAGCAGCGCGGATATTTCCACCAACGGTTCTGGTGGCAAATCCGAAAGTGGTACGTTGAATCAGGAAGTAAGCAATTAAGCAAGCTATTATGCCGTAGATTAAGCCAAAGTGAACGCGAGTTCCGGGGATATTTCCCAACATATCGGCGTCGGGAATTGGGTAGCTGGAGGGCTTGTTGAGACTGGTGGGGTCACGCATTGGCCCTCCAACCATGTGATTGAGGAGTGCGATCGCAATATAATTCAATAACAAGCTGCTGATAGTCTCGTTAACGCCTCGGTAATGGCGCAGCGCCCCGACTGCGGCAATCCACAAACCACCACTCACAATACCTGCCACAGCCATTGCTAACTGCACCACAAAAGGCCCTGCACCCTGCACGGAGAGCCCCGCAGCCACAGCGCTCAAACCACCGATAACAATAGCACCTTCATTGCCGATAATTACCAAACCCAAACGAGCGGGTAAAGCCGTACAAAGAGAAGCCAGCATCAAAGGTGCAGCGCGAATCAGCGTGTTCTGGAATGAAAACCAACTGCCAAAAGCTGCCTTATAAATCGAGCCATACACAGCAAAGGGATTAGCACCCGCCGCCGCACAAAACACGCCGAATATTACCAATGAAACCGCTAGTGCTGCTATTGGAATGCAAATTTTTTCCAGCGTTGTCCGCCACTTTTCTGTAAAAATCATACTCATCTTGATAAAACACTTATTAATTCCTAATTCAAAACTCAAAACTCAGTCCGGGCTGGTTTATCAGATATACCTGTGGGAAGCCATATCTCACAAAAAAAACCGCCCCTACAAACTCAAAACTCAAAACTCAAAACTCAGTACGGGCGGGTTTATCAGATATACCTATGGGAAACCATATCTCACAAAAAAAACCGCCCCTACAAACTCAAAACTATTTTTAGCTCGTAGTACTACCAAGCACACCTTCTACCAACCAATTCATCTTTTCTAGTGCAGGGTCTTCCTGTTTGTACTCTTTAGCCGACGCGACTACAGTTTTGCCAGTATTATCTTTAATTTCTCCTTTATAAATCACCATGCTGCCATCCATAAACTTAGCTTTGACGGCATCAGCATCCTTCTTGGCTGCTTCGCTAACAACAGACCCATAGTTTGATAGTTTACAAAAACCATCCTTCAAACCACCGCGCACCAAATGCGAGATTCCTCCGTTCATTAAAGTTTTGCCATCGCGAATCATTTCCGCATATCTGGAATAAACATTTGTCCAGTCCCACTCTGCGCCTGTGAGATAACCTTTAGGGGCGAGATTTGCTTGATTCGCATGATAGCCACTACAAAAAACACCTCGTTTTTCCGCAGTTTCCATCACAACTTTGGGGCTGTCTACGTGACAGGTCAGCACATCAACTCCTTGGTCGATCATGCTATTGGCAGCTTCGGCTTCTTTAACAGGTAAAGACCAGTCACCCGTGAAGATCACCTGAGTGGTAATCTTGGGATTAATGCTGCGTGCGCCTAAAGTAAAACTGTTGATATTGCGGATTAGTTGAGGGATAGGTTTGGCGGCGACAAATCCTAATTTGCCTGACTTAGTAGTATGGGCTGCCACAATTCCTGCTATGTATTGAGCTTCGTCAATATAGCCATAGTAACTACCAACATTTTTCGGGTGTTTGCCATCTTCGTAAAGTCCACCGCAGTGGAAAAATTGCACTTCGGGATAATCTTTGGCAAGTTTCAAAATATGCGGCTCGAAGTAACCGAAAGATGTGGGAAACAGAACAGTTGCACCGTCTTGCTCGATCATATTCCGCATTGCTTCCTGTACTTCTGTGGTTTCAGGAACGTTAGCTTGCTCTACGGTTTTCACCCACGGTAATTTTGATACACCTTCTTTTCCTAGTGCGTGGGCTTGGTTATATCCATAGTCGTCTTTGGGACCGACATAGATGAATCCCATTGTGATTGGCTTGACTGCCCCTGTTGAAGCTGAATTGGTTGGGGTTGATGGGGTTGTTGCACTTGGTGGTGTATTGGGCGTACATCCAGTCCAAAGACGCGAACTGACTCCAAACGCTGTGGTAGCTAAAATACCGCGTATTATTTGACGGCGATTTAGATGCAAGGGGTGTCTAGTACTCACTTTCTAACCCTCCTTTGAAAGGTGTGAAGGTAAACTTATATTAATTCCGGCTTTAAGACAGATGACAGAGGCTGGATAACGAACTGATTTAAGCATTGCTTAGCATAGAGTTTTGTACTTTGCAATACATTTGGCGCATGGGTTATATTTTATGCTTAGCTGAGTCGGCAATATAGGCACGCCAGCCTCCCCAATGGGTGATTTCGGGCTGACCTTCGCAAAGAACTGATTCGCCTAAAACACCAAGTACTTCTTCGCCATCTGCTAGACGAATTTTGCCGATGCACAATCCAGGCGGTTCTTGCCATAAAATTGTGCAAATTCCAGATGTGGGAACAGCCCAGATTTCAACAGCGATCGCATTTCCACCTGTACTTACTCGGATCGTAGCTGGATGGCGATCGTCTATTGACCACAACCGATAAGTTGGTTCTGTCAAGGCTTCTCGCACAAAGGTAGCACCAACAGCCAATAGGTTAGGATTGAGTTCCAACCCCCGCATTAATGTACCATTTACAGCCAAATGTACGGTTTCCATAATTATGGTTTTTATTTCTGCCCAACCTTATGATTATGAACTGCCAGATGCAACTAAGGTTGCGCTGGTTGTAATCGATATGCAGCGAGATTTTTTAGAACCTGGGGGTTTTGGAGAGGCTTTGGGTAATGATGTGACTAGGCTGCAAGCGATCGTACCAACACTGAAGCGCCTGTTGGATGCTTTTCGCGATCGTCATCTCCCCATTATCCACACCCTCGAAGGTCACAAACCAGACCTTTCCGACTGTCCCCCCGCCAAGCTTAACCGGGGAAAGGGCAACTTGAAAATCGGCGATGTTGGCCCTTTGGGACGTATTTTGGTTTTGGGCGAACCCGGTAATGGGATTATACTAGAACTCGCACCGCTACCTGGTGAAATCGTAATTACCAAACCAGGTAAGGGCGCTTTTTATCATACCAATTTGGAATCTATTTTACGCGATCGAGGCATCACCCATTTGATGTTTTCAGGAGTAACAACAGAAGTTTGCGTGCAGACAACAATGCGCGAAGCAAACGATCGAGGATTTGAATGTTTGTTGGTAGAAGATGCTACGGAAAGTTATTTCCCAGAATTTAAACAAGCTACAATTGAAATGATTCTCGCCCAAGGTGGGATTGTGGGTTGGACAACAACTGCCGATAAGGTTTTGCAAGGGTTGAAAACCTTATAAAAAATTTTAGTTGCAGCTAGGCTAATTAACATTTATTCACGTATATTTAAAACTGGATCGTGTCCATAATTGTAAAATAGCACAATATGCGATCGCAATCGCCGGAAACTAATGAGCCAGCTTGTCAATACAATTTCAAATAAATTAGAGCGGTTATTAATCCCTCGTCTAGCGCGTTGGTTAGAATATCTGCAAGCCAAAATTAGGTACTACGAGCATAAAGAACTAAAGAATAAATTAAAATTTATTGGTAAAGAAGTTCGCTTTAAGCGAAATTTGATAATTCAACACCCGGAAAATGTTTCTTTGGGAAATAAAGTTTATATTGGATCTGATGTTTTATTAGATGGTCGTGGCGGAATTACCATTGGCGACAATACAAACCTTGGGTTTAATGTAGTCATTTTATCTGCTAACCACGATTATCAAAGTAATGCTCTCCCTTACGAACATAATGTTTATATTCATAAACCTGTTACCATTGGCTGCAATGTTTGGATTGGCGGAAATGTCCTCATTATTCCGGGAATTTCGATTGGGGACGGAGCTATTGTAGCGGCAGGTACGGTTGTAACTGCCAATGTTGAACCCTTAGCCATTGTCGGTAATCAAGTTATGAGAATCATCAAATACCGAGATCGGGAACACTACGAAAGGCTTGCAAGCCAGCAAGCGGCTCAAAATCAAGAAAATAAAAATTAAACCTATGGAAACATTAACAATTGTAGGTATGTTCATTTTTCGTCAGCGTCCTATCACTCTGTAACTTCACCACAGCACTCTTGATAACTGGGTGTACTTATGGTATTATTGTAGATTGTGTCCAATTAAAGTAAGTCCATGCCAAAACTGAAAACTCGCAGATCTGCGGCGAAGCGGTTCAGAAAGACGGGCAGCGGTAAGATTATGCGCCGCCACGCCTTTAAAAACCACTTACTACAGCACAAGAGCCCCAAGCGGAAGCGTCAGCTCTCCAACCCAGCGGTTGTGGATGAGCGCGACGCAGAAAACGTGCGCCTGATGCTCCCTTATTTATAGGGGCTAGGGGCTAGGG
>CASBRD010000274.1 GCA_949128025.1 Oscillatoriales cyanobacterium PMM_0008
GACCACTGACAACTGACAACTGACCACTGACCACTGACCACTGACCACTGACCACTGACCACTGACCACTGACCACTGACAACTGACAACTGACCACTGACAACTGACAACTGACCACTGACAACTGACAACTGACAACTGACCACTGACCACTGACCACTGACCACTGACCACTGACCACTGACCACTTCCCCTAGCCCCTAGTTATTAACGTAGTTGTACTGGCATGATCAAGTGGGTAGCTTTCGAGCCTCCTAGCGGTTTCACCACTACAGGACTCAGACCGTTGTTGAGATCCATTTGTACTTCTTGGGTATTCAGGTTTTTCAGGCTTTCCATCAAGTACTTAACGTTGAAAGCAATATCGATATCTTCTCCAGTAATAAACTGGATAGGAATTGACTCCTGTCCGCTGCCTACATCTTTAGCTTCTACCGACAAAGTGAGTTTCTGGTTAACACTGTCCAGATTGGCTTTAAAAATGTTGTTTTTCTGGTCAGTTAAAACGGAAATTCGCTCTATGGCACTTAAAAACTGTTTGCGATCGAGGGTAATAGACCTGATAAATCCGTTTGGCAATAACTGGCGGTATGCTGGATACTGTCCCTCCAGTAGCCGCGTAGTCAGGCGTTGGTCGCCCCACTCAAACACCACCTGACTGCTATCGAAGCGAAGGTTAACTAGCGGTGCGGACTGGTCTGTGTTTGGGCTTTGGCGCATTCCTAAAATGCGTTCTACCTCTCGCAAGGCTCTCGCTGGAACTGTGACGTTTAGCTCTATTTCACTTTCTAGCAGCTCATCGTCATCCGCGCCATCCTCTGGCAATTGATGAACGGTTTCGACCATTGCCAGTCGATGTCCGTCTGTGGCGGCAAATTCGAGGCCATCTTTTTTACCAGTGAGATGAACGCCTGTTAAAACTTGTTTGGTTTCATCGGCACTCGTAGCAAATAAAGTACCGTGCAATCCCTCAATTAATGTTTCGGGTGCGAGATAAATTGTTTGCCCATCTTCTATTGCAGGCAGTTCTGGAAATTCTTCTGCTTCCATCCCTCGGACTTGGTAGCGTCCAAAAGATGAGGTTATCGTGGCTACGAATTCTCCGGCGTCATCGTCGATCGTAATTTCGCCATTCGACAGACGCGAAACGATGTCGTTGAGCAGCTTGGCTGGTAGTGTTAATGTACCGCTGTTTTCGACTTTGGCTGCGAAACTTGTTTTTATTCCCAGGCTGAGGTCGAATGCAGTTAAGCTGACTCGTTGCGAATTTTCATCGGCACTCAAGAGGACGTTAGCCAGCACTGGGTGTGTTGGCCGAGAGGGCACTGCACGACTGACCAATGAGAGATTGGTATTGAGGTCATTCTGCTCACAAACGAATTTCATGGCTTTTTGTTGTTTGCTGGCAGTTGTGTAACTGACTTGTAACTACTCTGGCAAGCATAGCTTAGAACGAGTTTGTAGTGTAGCAAAGTGCTGAATGCTGAGTGCTTTAGTAACTTAAGTTGTTTTTGGTTCGGAATTGATAATGGGTATGTTGTTGCGCTTTAGCGCTATAAGAGCGCTAAAGCGCAACTACGTACCAAAGAGTGCGATCGCACTCTTTGCCTGTGGAAAATGTGGAAAAAGTTGGTAAACACCTTCCAGCTAAGCTTTTCATAAATTGTTACGCTGTGGAAAACTTGGGGAAAAATTGCTGATTTTTCCACAGAGTATTTATACTTAGAATACTTTTCCATCGAAATCATCCGATTTTCCACAAATTTTCCACAGGCAAAAACCTTCTTATTAATTTTTTACCTACTTCTTTATCTATTTCCCTAGCCCCTACTCCCCTTTTGACTTTTGACTTTTGACTTTTGACTTTTTATGAGTTGGTTTGCGATCGCGTGGCGAGGTTAATGCGATCGCTCAGTTGGCGCAGCGTTTGAGGCATATTCGGATCGCTATCTCGCAGTTGTGCCACTTTTTCGCAGCTGTACATCACCGTAGTGTGATCTTTGCCGCCAAATTCCTCGCCAATTCTGGGCAAACTCAGGTCTGTGTGGTGGCGCATCAGGTACATACCGATTTGGCGTGCTTGACTGATCTCCCGTCGCCGCGAGTTTCCCTTGAGATCGTCGATGGGGATATCATACGCTTCAGCTACAACCATCAAAATCACATCCGGCGTCGTCGCCACTTTCTCTGTAGGTGGGTTTAAAACTGGTGCGATATTCTCCACCGTCATCGGCAGTCCTGAAATCGAGATATAGGCAACAGCGCGAATTAAAGCACCTTCTAATTCACGGATATTAGAGGTGTAGTTGGTGGCGATGTATTCAATTACCTCGCGAGGCAGTCGCATATTCTCGTACTCTGCCTTCTTTTGCAGTATTGCCATGCGAGTTTCCAAGTCTGGACGTTGGATATCGGCAATCAATCCCATCGAGAAACGGGAACAGAGGCGTTCTTGCAAGCCGGGAATCTGCTTGGGTGGGCGATCGGATGCTATCACGACTTGTTTGCCAGCTTCATGCAAAGTGTTGAAGGTGTGGAAAAATTCCTCTTGGGTGTATTCCTTGCCCTCAATAAACTGGATATCATCCACTAAAAGAACATCCGCAGCTCGGTAATGTTCGTGGAAGCTTTGCATATTGTCTTTGCGGATAGCTGCAATCAAATCGTTGGTAAATTGCTCGGTGGAAACGTAAAAGATTCTGGAGTCGGGGGCTATCTCTAAACGATAATGACCGATCGCCTGCATCAGGTGGGTTTTTCCTAAACCAACGCCACCGCACAAGAACAGGGGGTTAAACTCGCGTCCCGGAGATTCGGCAACTGCTAGAGAGGCCGCGTGAGCCATGCGATTGTTTGGCCCAACCACAAACCGTGAGAAAACGTGCTTGAGGTTTAATGTGGTTGGTTTGGGCCGATGGCGATCGGAGCGGTAGCCCAGATCTGGTTCCGTGCGATCGCTATTTTCTGAGATGCTGGGTTCAACTGGCAGGGGCCAAGAGACTCCCGCGTTGCCATTGGTCGAGGTTTCATCCCCTTGGGCAACTGTGATGTAGATTTCTACTGGATGACCCAAAATATCCTGAACTACATCTGCGATCGTCTTGATATAGTACTTTTGCAACCAATTCCGAGCAAACGGATTGGGGGTACGAATTACCAGACAGTTATTTTCCAATTGCTCAGCATTAGCGGTCTTGATCCAAGTCTCAAACGTGGGGCGGCTCAATTGTATCTGCAACCGTTCCAGTACCTGACTCCAGAGACTCTCAAGGGCAAGTTCCACGAGTTTTCCTCTACCGCTAACGGTCAAAAAATAAACTATGCAATCTAGGCACGAGTTTAACCGAGTTATCTGCTATTTTACAGAGATTTGCGATCGACGCGCCTAAAGGATTAGAAACTTGATTTTTGGGTGCGATCGGCCCTAATTCATGCTCTAACGGTAGAGAGGTTGGTGCAATATGTCAGTTTTCATATCATGTCCGGTTAATCACTTATAATATCTGTAGGTTGGGTTGAGGAACGAAACCCAACGCTACAGGGGTGGTGGTTGGGTTTCGCTATCGCACAGGCCCAACAAAGCAGCTAATTGATTTTCTGACGGTAGAGCGGTTGGTGCAATATGTCAGTTTTCACAGATCCTTGCCAGCGCGATCGCTTGGCGACTGTATACAATTTAGCCTTTTGTATTCCGTATTTCATGATACTTTAAATACTTTTAATCAGTAATTTTAAAATCAGGCTCGACTTTAACTAATAAATTGATAATATTGTGGTTGTTCCGTACTTAGTGTGCTAAAACATTATTTGGTCGATTTTGACTTTACCGCTCCACGCCTCTCACCGACAGAGCGCTCGCGTTATCACCAGTAGTATGACTTTGATTTAACAGGTGCGGATTTAACAAATACTAATTTAAGTGGAGCGGATTTGAGGAGTGCTGAATTGAAGAATATTAAATTAATTGCTGCCAATTTGACAGATACCGACCTCAGAGGTGCTTATTTGGCAAATGCCGATCTAACCGCTGCCAACTTGACAGGCACTAACTTAGCCACTGCCGATCTTAGAGGTGTTATTATGCCTGATGGTTTCGTTCATCCTTGAAAATAGCCGCAACGATTGAAATCGCAGCTATATAAACAAAGCCTAACGACTAAAGTCGCGGCTACAGAAACAAAGCCTGCCTACGCAGGCTAAATACAAGCCCAATTATAATAGTAGATACCACAGTCCCCAAAACCATGACATTGGCCAACTTCTCTGCCAAAACACCAGCCATTTATCGGTTGCTGCTGCTAACGGTAGCAGGGGCGACGTTTTTAGGCGGTTGCTCGCCGTTTCCCAAAGCATTTTCTTCCCATAAAGAGTCGATCGCTACTCCTGCTCCTACTCCTACTCTTACTCCCAGTAATTCCGAAAATACCACCAGTAGTTCTTTGCCAGTAAGAGATGACACGGATACTAACTTTGTTGTCGCAGCTGTGGAAAAGGTTGGCCCTGCGGTAGTGCGAATCGATTCTGCACGGACGGTGAGGCGTCAAGTACCGGGTGATGAATACAACGATCCCTTCTTTCGACGGTTTTTTGGTGGTGACGCACCTGTACCGCCAGCCGAGCGGACTGTGCGAGGGACTGGATCTGGCTTTGTAATCAATGCCGAGGGGCAAATTCTCACCAATGCCCATGTTGTAGATGGTGCTGATACAGTGACTGTAACGCTTAGGGATGGCCGCACTTTTCAGGGGAAAGTTCTTGGTGAAGATCCGTTGACCGATATTGCAGTAGTTAAGATTAACGCTAATAATTTGCCAGTTGTTGCATTGGGTAATTCCGATATGTTACGTCCCGGACAATGGGCGATTGCAATTGGTAATCCCCTGGGTTTAGACAAAACCGTCACCGTAGGCGTCATCAGCGCCACAGACAGAACTAGCTCTCAAGTAGGCGTTCCCGATAAGCGCATTGGTTTTATTCAAACCGATGCAGCTATTAATCCCGGTAACTCTGGAGGCCCACTCCTAAACGCTCGCGGCGAAGTGATTGGCATCAACACGGCCATCATCGGTGGAGCCCAAGGATTAGGCTTTGCCATTCCCATCAATACAGTACAACGAATTTCCCAGCAACTAATTGCTAAAGGAAAAGTTGAACATCCTTTTGTTGGCATCCAGATGGCAACCCTCACACCTGAAATTAAGGAAAGAATCAAAAATTCTGCCAATGGTAACATCACCGTGCAGGCAGATAAAGGAGTTTTAGTAGTCCGCGTAGTTCGCAATTCTCCTGCTGATAAAGCGGGACTACAGCAAGGAGATGTAATCCAAAAAGTTGACAATCAAAGCGTTACCACAGCTGATAAAGTTCAGCAGATCATAGAAAGTCGTAAGGTCGGCGACAGCTTGCAGATGGATGTACAGCGCAATGGCCAAGCTCAAAGCGTACAAGTGCAGCTAGGTGCTTTCCCAGTTCGACGACAAGAATCTTAATTCCTAAATAGTCAAGTTCTTCGCTTGAGAGCTTGAACTATTTAGGTATGCGTTAAAATACAGATGGCTCGTTTTAATTACCCGACATGGCTAAAATTCTGCAAGTTTCCCAACTCGGAAATCCCATTCTACGCCAGCAAGCACAGCCGATAGAGGATATTGGCGATCGCCGCCTTCAAAAATTAATCGACAACTTGATGGCAACAGTTGCCAAAGAAAATGGCGTCGGCATTGCCGCACCCCAGGTAGCAGAATCTTATCGCTTGTTTATTGTCGCATCTCGTCCCAATCTCAGATATCCTCACGCACCGAAAATGGAGCCAACGGCGATAATTAATCCGCGTATTATTGCACACTCATCCGAGGTGGTTAAAGATTGGGAAGGTTGTCTCAGCATTCCGGGAATTCGCGGTTTGGTTCCCAGATATCAAGCAATTGAAGTTGAGTATACTAGCCGAGACGGTAAGCTGCATCGGCAAGAATTAACAGATTTTGTTGCCCGAATATTTCAACATGAATACGATCATCTCGATGGGAGCGTTTTTTTAGATCGTGTCGAAAGTACTCAGGAATTGATGACCGAACAAGAGTACGATCGGCGAATTGTTCAAAATGGATAAAATTTTTTCTATTTGGAAATATCAGTAATTATGAATTGCTATCACTGGCTGTTGTGTTTGAGCTTTTTTCTCGGTAGTCCTCCCGATCTTAATAACGTTAGTTCTCAAGGGCAACCGGAGGCACAGGCATGGATACAATATGATAACGGTTTTTCTGAGCTTTGTCCTGAGTTAAAAAATGGTCGCTCGCGGCGTCAAGAATGTTCTGAACGTGCTAGACAACGGTTGCGTAACTGGCTGGATCAACAAGCTGAGGCTTGTTTAAAAACCGAAATTCCCACTGGCGATCCAATAACTACTCGCGGCTGTCACCCTAGTGCTGATGCTATTTTCAGTTATATTGTCCGCTATCGTGAGAGCGAGTAAATAAGTGAATATAAATATACTGCAACAAAGCCATACAAAATCCGCTGAGCAAGAATACCAACTGCGAATAGTCCAGTAAATGTAAATATTTTTATCATAAATTTGCTTTTGTACATGAGTAGCTATATTTTTAAGAGGTGCGGTCAAAACCAGTCAGTAAGACAACAGGGTAAAATTTGTATTATAATTTTATTTCGCCCTTTGGTTTCGATATGGCTCTGCAATCTTGATTGACTAATTTGCGATCGCACCTATTTCTTGGTGATGCAAGCAGGCTTTTCGATTCTTTAACTAATTCAATCTAGTCTGTTCCGCACGGGTGCATAAATCCCTTATCTAAAAAATGAGGAAAAGTAAATAATGGCGGTTTCACTAACAAAAGGTCAACGTATATCGCTCGAAAAGGTTTCACCCAGATTGTCAATTACTAGATCGCTATAGCTAGGAAATAACAAACATGGCAATTAATTTAGAAAAAGGTCAACGCATCTCGCTTTCTAAAGAAGCACCAGGTCTAACAAAAATTATGTGTGGATTAGGTTGGGATGTAGTCAAAAAAGGCGGCGGTGGTTTTAGCAATGCTCCAAATTGCGATCTGGATGCCTCAGTTATCTGTTTAGACGATAAGCGCAAAGTAAACGATATCGCCAATGTCGTTTACTTCGCCAACCTATCCCACCGTTCAGGAGCCATTACCCATTTGGGTGATAATCTTACGGGTGAAGGAGAGGGAGATGACGAGCAAATTACTGTGGATTTAGCTAAAATTCCGGCAGCAATTATAACACTGGTTTTCACGGTTAACATCTACGAGGGGATTGCTCGAAAACAAGACTTCGCGCAAGTTAAAAATGCGTTTGTGCGATTGGTGAATGTCTCGAATAATAAAGAACTCGCCAGGTATAATCTGTCAGGTCTGGAATATATCGGTATGACCGGGATGATCATGGCTGAAATTTACAGGCATAATAATGAATGGAAAATGGCAGCGATCGGCAATGGCGTTAAGGCTAATGGTTTGGGGGAACTTGTTAAGTCCTATGCTTAACCGCTGCCTAAATATGTAGATGCCCCCTCTTTACAGGGAAATCCACTCAATGTAAATGTAGAATATAACTTGTTTTGTACAAAAGGATTGGAATCATGTCAATTAATCTAAGCAAAGGTGGAAGAGTTAATCTTTCTAAAGAAGCTCCTAGCTTGAAAAATGCAGCAATTGGTTTAGGATGGGATGTCAATGCCACAGACACAGGTTCTGGGTTTGACTTGGATGCTTCTGTATTTATGTTAGGAGTCAATGGAAAAATTGCTAATGACAAATACTTTGTTTTCTACAATAATCCACAATCGCCAGACGGTTCTGCGAAACATATGGGAGATAGCAGAACAGGCGAGGGCGCAGGTGACGACGAGACGATTCAAATTGATTTGAGCAAAGTAGATGCTTCTGTTCAAGAAATCGTTTTTGTTGTCACTATTCATGAAGCAGATGCCAGAAAACAAAACTTTGGACAAGTCAGGAATTCTTTTATAAGAATTTACGACTTGTCCACAGAAAAAGAAATTACCAAGTACGAGTTAGAAGAAGATTTTTCAACAGAAACAGCCATCGAATTTGGGAAGCTGTACAAAAAAGACGGAGAGTGGCGATTCCAAGCTGTTGGAAATGGCTATAAGGCTGGTTTGCAGAAATTCGTAGATCAGTATGCGTCTTAGTGAATTACTAAGGAAGCCTTGGAAATGGCAGATTGAATCAATAAAAAGGGGGTAACAACGATCAATACCCCCTTTCTACTATTAATATAGATAACATAATCAGCAGAATTTGCGTCTAAAAGGATAGAGACAGTTTAGAAGTGTCAAGGTATTTTTAAGCTCCGATCCCCCCGATCCAAAAGAGTGGGGAGACGATTTTACTCATGTCTATGTATTTGCTGATAACCAATCTGTTAACTATTTAGGCGCTGCCAGTTTTCAATCGCGCCTAGTTACAGATCGTGCTATTGTCCGTATTGACCAGGTATTCTATGCTTCTTATAATGCCAGTCTGAATGTCAGTCAACTGTCTAACTTAATTGCCAATACGATCGCCCATGAAATCGGTCACACACTAGGGCTAGATCACTCCGCATTACCTACTGACGTGATGCACGATGGGCTAGATTATACCGTTCATAGCCTATTGCCCCCATCATTTCATGCGGAGCAAATCAACTTCATGAACAATGCTATTAGCAGGCATAAAGCCTTGAAGATTTCATCAACATAAACCCGGAAATAGGTGAGTTCATAGATCGAATTCTTGGGGATTAATACCTACAGCGTGGCAAGCTTCTTTCACAACCTTTTTTTCATCTTTGTCGAAATTCCCATCCGCACCGCCGATGATAACGCCAATTTGGATAATTGCACGTCCTTGGTCTGGTTTTTGATTGAGTTTTGCTATGGCTTGAATAGCCTCAATTTTACCAAAATTGAAGTCATGCGATAGCTTGTCACAATAAAAATCGAATTTTTCCCTCAGTTCGGACGCTGGAAATATTTTGAGGGTTTCATTTGAAAGGATTAAATCGCTAGTCTTTTGTTTTTCATCTGCATCTATACTGCCATCAGCCGCTGCAATCAAGGCACACATTGCCATTGAGGCATTGGCAAAATCGTTATTTTTGAACTTGGAAATGTTCGTCTGTAGTGAATTGTTAAATTGTGATACATTTTGCTTCAACTGATCCCAGAAGGACATCTTTTTCTCCAGTATTTGAGGAATACTTATATTTTACACCAAGCCGGGAATTTCCTAGCTATATAGCTGCCGCCTTTGCTACGGGTCTACCCAGAAACTTAAGGCAGCAAGTACCAGTAAACTACCCCATACCTAAAACCGCTGCTACTATCCCGCTAATTATTCCCCTTGGGAATAAAGTGATTAGCTCTGGATTCATCGATTACATCCGCTCCAACACTTGAATTCCTAATAAAGATAATCCTAGTTTTAAAGTTTTGGCAGTTAAGTCGCAGAGAATTAATCGCGAAGTTCGCACTGGTTCCTGTGATTTAAGCACCTCCCACTTGTCATAGAACTGATTGAACTTCTTGCTGAGTTCATACAAATACTCACAAAGGCGATTGGGCAGCAAATCTTGCTCCACGTTACTAAGAATTTCGCTAAGCTGCAATAAATGCTTTGCTAGCACCAATTCTTCTTCTTCGTGCAACAGAATTTTAGCATTTGTTCCCAATTTTTCCAAGTTAATATCACCTTTGCGGCTAATACCCTGAATGCGGACATAAGCATAAATCAAATAAGGTGCTGTATTGCCTTGCAGGGCTAGCATCTTATCGTAGCTGAAGATATAATTGCTGGTGCGGTTTTGGCTCAAGTCGGCATATTTAACCGCACTGATACCAACGACTTTGGCAACATGGGCAATAAATTCTTCAGTTTCCGATCGTCCTTCTTCCTTCAGTCTAGCTTCTAAGTCAGCACGGGAGCGATCGATCGCTTCATCAAGCAAATCTTTCAACCGCACAGTTTCCCCAGAACGGGTTTTCAGCTTTTTGCCATCTGAGTCCTGCACCAAACCAAAGGGAACGTGAACCAATTCAACGTTATCTGGAATCCAGCCAGCGCGTCTGGCTACCTGAAAAAACTGAGCGAAGTGATTTGTCTGTCCGGTATCGGTAACATAGATAATGCGATCGGCCCCATCTTGCTGAATCCGATACCGCAAAGCTGCCAAATCTGTTGTGGCGTAGTTGTAACCACCATCGGATTTTTTCACTATTAAAGGCAGAGGATCGCCCGCTTTATTAGTAAATCCTTCTAGAAAAACGCACTTAGCCCCAGCATCTTCTACTACTAAACCCTGCTTGTCCAAGTCTTCCACTACTGCTGGCAGTAATGGGTTATAGAAAGATTCCCCTCTTTCTATAAGCTTTACATCCAGTAGTTCGTAGATAACCTGAAATTCTCGCCGCGATTGTTCGCACAGCAGCAGCCATGCGCGACGAGAATCTTCCGCACCAGCTTGTAATTTTACTACTTCTTGACGAGCAATTTCTTGGAACTGCTCATCTTCATCGAACCGCTGCTTAGCTTTACGGTAAAAACTGACTAAATCGCCTAAATCTACAGCATTAGCAGTGGTTAAAGCTTCTGGGCAAACTTCTCTCAAGTAGGCAATTAACATTCCAAACTGAGTTCCCCAGTCGCCCACATGGTTCAATCGCAGAACATCGTGCCCCTGGAATTCCAAAGTCCGGGCAATACAATCTCCGATGATAGTCGATCGCAAATGCCCAACGTGCATTTCTTTGGCAATATTAGGGCTGGAAAAATCGACAACCGCCCGTTGATGACTTTTAGTTTGTGCGATTCCCAAGCGAGGATCTGCTTGGATAGCATTCAGTTGCGCTTCCAGGTATGACGGTTTCAGAGTGAAATTGATAAAACCAGGCCCCGCTACAACTGGGGGTTCGCAGATGTCGGTAATGTCAATATACTGAACAATTTTTTCTGCGATCGCACGCGGCGGTAGCCCCAATTGTTTAGACAGAGAGAGTGCGCTGTTGGACTGATAATCCCCAAATTTAGGATTGCTAGCAGACACCAGCATTGGGTCTACACCAGCAAAATCACTGCCAAAGGCTGCAATTAAAGCCTGATCGAACTTAGTTTTGAGTTTTTCAAGGGTAGGATTCATTGGCTTTTTGCCGGGAGATCGGGCTAAGTGCTTCTTTCATCTATCCTACTAACATCTATGTTCATACTCAAATCCAGCCAAGGTGACCGAGTAATCGGCGCACTGCTGGAAATGTAGTCTACTCCAGTTTCAGCCACAGCGCGGATAGTTTCCAGAGTGATGTTTCCCGACGCCTCAATTTTGATGCGATCGTTGTTCTGACGAATCATCTGTACTGCTTGGCGCATCATATCGAGGGCCATATTATCCAGCATGATGATGTCAGCACCGTGCTTGAGAGCTTCTTGCACTTGCTCTAGCGTTTCCGTCTCCACTTCTATAGTGAGGGGATAGGGGATTTGGGAACGAATGCGTGCGATCGCCTTACCTATCCCACCAGCCGCCTCAATGTGGTTATCTTTGATCATTACGGCATCATCTAGGCCCATGCGATGATTGACCGCCCCTCCCAATAGAGTTGCGTACTTTTCCAACAGTCTTAATCCCGGCGTTGTTTTGCGGGTATCTGTGAGTCGAGAGGGCAAATCCGCAATTTGCTCTACATACTTATTAGTGAGAGTGGCAACCCCACTGAGGCGCATAGCGATGTTTAGGGCAACCCGTTCCCCCGTTAGCAGCGCCTCGTAAGGCCCGTGAATTCGAGCAACTACCTGTCCCTTCTGGCATGGGTGTCCCTCAGCGACAATTGGAACAAAGCTAACCCGCTGATTCAAAAGCTGGAAAACTCGTGCAGCAATGGGTAAACCAGCCACTATGCCTGATTGCTTAGCAATCCAATCAGCCCGTCCTACTCCCACTTCTCCAGCGAGTAGGCTTTGCGTCGTGCGATCGCCCCGACCAATATCCTCCACCAACCAACTCTGGAGCAGATTATCCAGAACTATCCAGGACGGTAAAACAGCGACGGCACTTTCCACTGAAATTTTTTCCTTAATTTTTTCGGTTCGCAGAGCTAATTTACCTCAAATCGCTCTCCACAAGCGCACTTCAGCCCTCCCAAAACTTTTTTTCCACTACCCCTTGACAGCCCTAAATAGAATTGTTATATTGATTAAGCGGTCGGGAAAGCACAGCGCAAGCGAAGCGACACCATCGCGCCGAACCTAGAAAAAATAATAGTTTGAAAGCCAGAATAGCACTAATTCCTCGAATA
>CASBRD010000275.1 GCA_949128025.1 Oscillatoriales cyanobacterium PMM_0008
ATATAGCCTTTTAGAGCTTAGTAGCGCCGACCGCCGCCGCCGCCGCCGCCGCCGCCGCCGCCGCCGCCCTTATTTCCCCAGCTTCCTCCAGAAGGACCTCTTTCCTCACGAGGTTTTGCCTTATTCACCTTCAGGTCGCGACCCATCCACTCAGCACCGTCAAGGGCTTCAATGGCAGCAGTTTCTTCTGCCTCGGTTTCCATTTCGATAAAGGCAAACCCACGCAGACGGCCTGTTTCGCGGTCTGTAGGCAACTGAACGCGCTTGACCTTACCGTATTCCGCAAAGGTTGTATTCAGGTCATCCTGGGTGACCTCGTAGGATAGATTGCCGACATAGATTGACATGAAATAATCTCCAGAACCATACAGTGTAGAGAGTTAGATTCGGAGAAACGCTTGACAAACGAATTACACAGCCGAAAATAATCCTTAATAAATATAGTAGCATAATATTATGGAAAATACCTTAAAAATAATCAATTCGCTCAAAGGCTTATGGCAGAAGGATCGTAGCTGTATGCTTACTCTTGGGCAACGATATTGATTAGCTATCAGATCGCAACATCTTAGTTCATCGTCCATAATGAAAGTAACTATTAAGCCGACCAGCTCGGTAGGCTAGACTGAATCTTCAAACCTTCACATCTTATAGCTTAGTACATTTTTTAAAGGGAGTCAGCAACGATTCGAGGCAGCAGCTAAGCATTTCAACGCATTCAACACTAAATTTATGTCTATTTCTGCAACTTCAATACACCAAGCTCAACCCAACTTCAGTACGGATATGGTGCGAACCTACCTACTCGAAATTGGTCGAATCCCCTTATTGACCAAGGAGCAAGAAGTCATATATGGCAAGCAAGTTCAGCAGATGATGGCTCTATATGAGGGTAAAGAAGCGATCGCGCAGAGCTTAGGTTACGACCCAAGTGTTGAAGAGTGGGCACTGCAAGCTCATCTGGAGCGGGGCGAGATGAACTCTGTTTTGGCGAAGGGGCAACAAGCAAAGCAAAAGATGATTGAGGCCAACTTACGTCTGGTGGTCTCCATAGCAAAGAAATATCAGAAGCGCGGCGTTGAGTTTCTGGACTTAATCCAGGAAGGAACCCTGGGTCTGGAGCGCGGTGTAGAGAAATTTGACCCCAAGCAAGGCTACAAGTTGTCCACCTATGTTTACTGGTGGATTCGTCAAGGGATGACGAGAGCGATTTCCCAGCAAGGTCGCACCATTCGGCTCCCCAGTCACATTTATGAAAGGATCGCTAAAATCAAGAAGATTCAAAAGCAACTTTTTCATGAGTTGGGTCGTAATGGGACGCCAGCGGAGATTGCACAAGTCTTGGAGCTAGACACCTCCGAAGTTAGGAAATTATTGCTGCTAGCCCGACGACCGTTTTCTTTAGATTTACGAGTGGGAGAAAATCAGGACACAGAATTTATTGATATGCTGCAAGATGAGAGTCCTTCGCCAGAGGACTATATGATGGGCGAAGCATTGCGTCAGGATGTTCGGCAATTGTTAGCAGAATTGTCTCCTCGACAGCGGGAAGTTATGATCCTACGCTTCGGTTTGGAAAACAAGCAAGCACAGAGTTTGCAAGAAATTGGCGAACTGCTTGGTCTGAGTCGCGAACGGGTTCGTCAGATTGAGATACAAGCCTTAGCTAATCTGCGTCGCCATAGGAATAAGGTGCGCGAGTACCTTGTAATTTGATCCTAATCTAAAAGCCAAAATTTATCTTGTAAATTAGCTAGATAATTTACAAGATAAATTTAAAATCTATCTATTCAGGTATAAAAAACATTCAGTATAATTTTTATTTCAACTAAATAGATTAGGTAAGTATCTAAAGACAGATACTATTTATTAAAAATTAGTTTATGTTTGTAACAGATGACACAAAACTAGGTGAATACATGGCTGACATTGTTGATACTGCCGTTAATGCTGGTTCTTTCAGCACCCTAGTTGCCGCAGTCAAGGCTGCCAATTTGGTAGATACTCTCAAAGGCGCTGGCCCCTTCACCGTTTTTGCGCCTACTGATGAGGCGTTTGCTAAGCTTCCCGAAGGCACAGTAGACGCACTGCTTAAGGACATTCCAAAGCTCAAGAAGATCTTGACTTATCATGTCGTTTCAGGCAAGGTAATGGCAGCTGACGTAGTTAAGTTGAAATCAGCTACAACCGTTGAAGGTTCAGATGTGAAAATTGACGCTTCCAATGGCGTCGTCAAGGTGAATGATGCTAAAGTCTCAACAGCAGATGTTGCTGCTGATAACGGTGTCATCCACATCATTGACACAGTGTTGATTCCTGCGTAAGCAAACGTAAGAATAGCTAATACTATCTGTGGGGCAGCAACTATAAGTAGTTGCTGCCCCACGACTGTTTGGATGTATTTTATTCTCTTCGAGCCACAAGATTAAGCTATTACGCATCTAAATCGAATACAAGGACGGGCAAGATGCCCGCTCCACAAGAGTTTCACAAATTGCGATCCTACAAACTCTCCGGCACCACGTACAAACTGCTGGTAGCAGAATACAAGAGTCCAGCGAAGCGGCTAACCAAAGGATACAAGAAGCGGCTGTGGCAACGAATGCCAAAATCCAGCAAGGTGTAGAATCTGCAAACATGATGCTGCAAGATGCAGGTGTGGCAACGAATGCCAAAATCCAGCAAGGTGTAGAATCTGCAAACATGATGCTGCAAGATGCCGCAAACGGTACTAGCGATCGCATTGGACAAGGTAGTCGCAGTGCTGTTACCGCTGTTACGAACGGACTGATTAGTCCAGAAGAACAGTTAGGATATGTAGTAGGCAAACAACTCGATCGCGATGTAGCCTCCAAAGACGGCACGATGTTCGCCATGAAAGACCAATTCGTTACATTGCCACTAGCTTCGGAGGCGCTGGGACTCGGCATCTTGGATCGGCTCTATCGTGCGACGGGTGGAAGCCTGACTGCTGGAATCGATCGACGTTTCCAAGATACGACGACTCAAGCCGAAACTCATCTGCAAGGAACAACTCGTAGTGCTAACACTGCGCTGTCGAGTACACTGGCTCGGATGGGAGTCGATCAAGCCAAAGGTCGCCGCGCTCAGCGATTGCTTCGCGATGAAAATGGCACGATTATCGCCGCTCCCGGTCAGATTGTAACGGATATCGTGATTGAAAGAGCGAAAATGCGCGGGCGCGAAGCTGCTCTACTTGATGCCGTTGGCTTGCAGCCTTCTGAAGCGGCTCGATACAGTACTAAAGATGCCTTTTCTCGAACTGGGACGAAATTTCAGGAAGAGGCTGCGATCGCGCAAGAGAACGCCAGTGTATTGTGGCAAAATCTGAAAGAGAAGTTTACAGAAGCTCAGGGTCGCAGTACGAGAGCTTTTCATCAAAAGCGAATCGAGCAAGCCTTGGGGCGTCCTGTCACTCGCGTCATTTTAGATCCGCAGGACAACATCATCCTCAACGTGGGCGAGTTGATCACTCATGGAGCTATTCAGCAGGCAGAACGAGGCGGAGTTCTCAACATTCTGCTGAACTCAGTCTACATGAAACAGCCAAACATCTCTGAGACAGAGCTTCGCGCTTCAGAACAGGGTATGGCTTCGCTTGAGCGCGAACATAGAATCGAGTTACAGCAGAGAGTTATTTTGGAAAACTCCCATCTGTAGTGGTTTTGGGAGATTGACTAAATGTTACGCGGGCGACCGTGTGCCTTACGGAAGATCTGCGATCGCACCGAAATACTTGAGACGGAAAGCCTGAAGGACTCGATCGAGGCGTTCGCAGGTAGGTGCGAGAATAAAATACAGCAAGCCCTATGTATTAGACCGCATTTTTGCGGTCTAATACATAGGGCTTGCTGCTTGACTTGTCGGTTGAGGCGATAATGGATAGCATATTAATTCTCATTTCAAGAGTGCGGTAGCCATGACTGAGTTGCTTGAACGTGCGATCGCCAAATTGAAAACTCTGCCTGCTGATGAGCAGAATGCGATCGCGTAGCGTGCCGGAGGCATATCGCTGCAATGATTCTGGAAGAACTCGAAGATGAAATTCAATGGGATTCAGCATTTGCGCGTTCCCAAAATGCCCTCGCTAAACTCGCAGCCGAGGCAATGGCTGAGCATCGCGCTTCTCAAACCCAAGAGTTAGATCCAGAAACATTGTGAAGTCACGCACAACCATCCAATTCCACAAAGCGCCGATCTACCTGAGCAAGTTCAGGAGCAAACACGCGAGGCATATCGCCAATTCAAGCAAGATCCTAGCCATCCAAGTCTGCGCTTCAAAAAAGTACATCAAGAATTGCCAATTTACTCTGCGCGGATCGGCAAAAGTTATCGAGCAGTTGGACAGTTAGACGGAGATATAGTCGTTTGGTTTTGGGTTGGTTCACACGCAGAGTATGACAAGCTACTCTCTCAGTTGTAGCCACGCCGCGTAACAACTGCATCAAAATTGCTGATTGACACTCCCACACAATCTGTGGATGTGGGATTCTTAAGAGATTTCCCTCTTAATACCCCTATTACTAGGGTTCTTGGGCGCAATCCTTTTGCCATAAGGCGGTCTGCTATCCTTG
>CASBRD010000276.1 GCA_949128025.1 Oscillatoriales cyanobacterium PMM_0008
GCAGAGGGGCAGAGGGGCAGAGGGGCAGAGGAGCGAGCCTCTATCTGAGTCTCAAATAATACCGACGGAAAAAGAAACTTCAGAGGCAGAAATTTCGGCAACAGTCGCCCTGGAAGCTGTAACAGAAGAACTGGAACTCCTTGAGACAGCCGCCGCCGCAGAGGTAGCAACTCCTGAGACTGGCACGCCTGAAGTAGAAAAAGTGGCTACGGTTACAGAAAACGCACAGGCAATTGCTCCAGAATCAACCCTAGAGTCACCGGAAATTCCTGAACCTTCAGAGGAAGAAGTCGTCGCCCAGGCGTTACCCGCCTTAGAAGAACAGGTAAATCTTCCAGATTCGTCACCCCAAGAGGCAGACGTTGCAGCTATCTCGGCACCAGTACCTTTTTGGGCGCGGGATGACCGACAAGCACGCTTAGAACGGCTCAAGGCTACAGCCATTGAAGAATCAGAACCGGAAGTCCAGCCAGTCGTTGCCGTAACTGAGTCTGCAACAGCAGCAGAAATTCCGGAAGTTGCCTTTGATGACGGGTTCCTATGGTCGGCTGAAATTCTTGCTTCCCAAGGTCGTCGCCCTGAAGATGTTTCTGTAGAAGAAATTACCTGGCTCAAGAAGCTGCGACAAGGCTTAGACAAAACTCGCCGTAACCTGATCAATCAACTAAAAGCGATCGTCGGTCAGGGCCCGCTCAATCAAGATGCGGTCATGGAGATTGAGTCTTTGCTGTTACAAGCCGATGTCGGCGTAGAAGCAACAGATTATATCATAAAATCGCTACAAAACAAGTTGCGCGAGCAAGCACTGCCACCTGATGCAGCTCTTGCCTATCTCAAGCAGATCCTGCGAGATATGCTCAATGCCCCCCTCGATAAATCTTATCAAGCCACCTTTGCACCAGAAAAAGACACTTTCAATATCTGGTTGATTACCGGGGTGAACGGTGCCGGTAAAACGACAACAATTGGCAAAATTGCCCATATCGCCCAAAAATCTGGCTATAAGTGCCTGATTGGAGCAGCGGATACCTTCCGGGCAGCAGCGGTACAACAGGTGAAGGTATGGGGTCAGCGGAGTGGGGTGGAAGTGGTAGCCAATCCGGGACAAAATACAGACCCAGCCGCTGTGGTATTTGATGCGATCGCAGCAGCCAAAGCGCGGGGCACAGAATTGCTGCTGGTGGATACCGCAGGGCGTCTCCAGAACAAGAAAAACTTGATGGAGGAACTCAGCAAGATTCGCCGCATCATCGACAAAAAAGCTCCAGAGGCTCACGTTGAATCTCTCCTGGTGTTAGACGCCACCTTGGGTCAAAACGGTTTGCGCCAAGCCCAAGTTTTCTCAGAAGCAGCAAAACTAAGCGGCGTCGTGCTGACTAAACTGGATGGAACTGCCAAGGGTGGTGTTGCTTTAGCAGTAGTGCAGGAATTGGGTCTGCCCATCCGCTTTATTGGTGCCGGTGAAGGCATTGAAGATTTACGTCCCTTCTCCAGCTATGAGTTTATCGAAGCCCTGCTGAGTGGTTAGCCTACAAGAGTTTTGAGTTGTGAATTAAGAATCATAAAGACTATTGGCAGAACAGCTTATTAGCGGTACAATGGCGGCTCTAATACCTAATTTCAGATTTCAGATTTAAAATTCAAACAAATCTAAAATCTGAAATCTGAAATCTGAAATTCTTCCTATGCTTGATTAATTACTCTTAACCGCCGAGCCAATGACTGCTGTGCCACTGCCAAGACCTTCCTCTCCATCGTCTGACGACCATAGCGACGCCTCTGGTGACGTGACACCAGTCTTTGCCCTCAAAGAACTGGTGGCGCGTTTGCATCGGGAACAACACAAAATTCAAGATTTGTTAAGTTCATTAGGGTTTGCGCTGCGAAGTTTTAACAATCTAAATCAGTTTTTGGAGTTGATCCCGTTGATGGCAACGCGAGTCACGGATGCCGACGGGAGTGCCTTAGTGCTTCTAAAACCGAACGGTCAAGTTAGACTAGAGCAGCTGCACTGCCAAGATAATCTTCCGGGTGACCATATACGGAAGGCGATAGAAACAGCAACTAATAAGCTTCGAGAGACTACCCTAAAAACATCACCGCAGACACCCGCAGCGCTTGCACACTTTGACCTGAAGGAAATATCCACGCAAGAGAGAGGACTGGCTATTCTTGATGAGCAGGTGACCCAGTACTTAGGGCCAGATATACATTTGTTCGGAACGGCAATTTTAATCAAGCAAGTGGAGCGGGGGCGTTTGTATGTTTTCAGTCGAGATCCGGAATACACTTGGACGGAAACGCGACAGAAGTTAGTTCGGTTAGTAGCAGATCAAACAGCGGTAGCGATCGCAAACGATGAACTGACGGTAGAATTACGCAAGAAGGAACGCCTCGATCGCGAACTCGAAATTGGTGCCGAAATCCAACAAAGATTGCTCCCCCGCCAGTGTCCTAAAATTCCTGGCATCGAACTAGCCGCTCGCTGTCAACCTGCCAACCGCGTGGGCGGAGACTACTACGACTTTATCCCCACATCGCCTCACCACCAGGAAAGCTTTGCTAAGGACGGGCAGAGGGACACAGAAGCAGAGAAACAGAATAAACTACCCAGTCAAGAGTCCCTAGTCTCCAATCAAGAGTCCCCAGATGGACGTTGGGCTATAGTCATAGGAGATGTGATGGGCAAAGGCGTCCCGGCTGGGCTGCTGATGACCATGACTAGGGGAATGCTACGGGCAGAAGTGCTAAACGGTCACTCTCCATCTCGCATCCTGCAACATCTCAATCAGGTTATGTATGCCGATCTGGAAAATTCCCATCGGTTTGTGACCCTATTTTACTCAGAATATAATCTTCAAACTCGTATCCTTTATTACAGCAATGCTGCCCACAATCCTCCATTCTTGTGGCAGGCATCAACGCGATCGGTTAAGCGTTTAGATACCTTGGGTATGCTGATTGGCTTGGATGCCAATTCCCAGTACGAGGAGGGTCAGGTGCAGTTGGCTCTTGGCGATACTTTAATTTACTATACAGATGGGTTTACAGAAGCGGCTAACGATCGTGGAGAGCGCTTCGATGAGGAAAACTTGCTCCGCGCTTTTGAGCGAGCCTGTCAGCATTGTCAGGGTTCCCAAACAATTCTAGATTACCTCTTTGAGCAAGTTCAGCAATTTATTGGGCCGGGAAATCGCAATGGGGACGACATGACACTCGTGGTAATGCAAATTATTCCACCTAAATAATGCGGGACTCGGATTCCCCACACCAAATTTCTCCGATATCGCTGGCGCTTGTGTTATAATTTTGGGCGATTTTATGTGATTTGTCCAGCACAATCAATATTCAATTTGCGTGAGGAAAGAATAACGATGGTCGTTAATGCAATTCAAGCAATGACCAATTGGTGGGCTACCCAGGCTCATTCGATCGATTCTGTATTGGTGTTAGTATCCAAGTTGCCGGTTTCGGTGACATTGTTCGCTCAACAAGTCAGCGACCCAGATCTTTTGGGACAGGTGCAAAGAGCTTGGGGTTATTTCATTCAGTCAGGCCAAATCTGGGCGCTGGTAGTGGGGGTGATTGTGGGCTACTTTATTCGAGGGATGGTATAAAGTTACCTCACCTCTGCTAATACCAAATCCGCTTCGATTACCCCCGTTATTCAAAGGAGGGAGTGGGGGAGTGGGAGAGTGGGGGAGTGGGGGAGTCGGAGAAGGAACAACATTGAGGTAGAAAAAGGGGGTAGCAGACCCGGATTTGGTATAAAGGGTTCATCAACAGCAAAAGCACTCATCTTAAATTCGCTACTTTTTACCTTCCAAACACGGCTAGTCCTAGAAAAAAGAGGGAAAGTTGGATACCGAACTCACTCAACAACCCGCTGGTGGTACTACATCCAAAACCTGGAGCCAGAGGTTTGAATCGGCACTACACCCGGCGATCGCTCGTTTCAATGCTAGTATCGGTTTTGACATAGAACTGATTGAGTACGACATCACAGGCTCCCAAGCGCACGGTAAAATGCTGGCTCGCACGGGCATCATCTCTCCTGAAGATGGGGAACAGCTGGTCGCTGGTTTAGAACAGATTCGTCAAGAATACCGTCAAGGGCAATTTCAACCAGGTATAGACGCTGAGGATGTCCACTTTGCCGTAGAGCGTCGCCTCACGGAAATTGTGGGTGATGTTGGTAAAAAGTTACACACGGCCCGATCGCGCAACGACCAGGTGGGAACAGATACGCGGCTTTATCTGCGCGATCGCATTAACCAAATTCGCAGCCAGTTGCGGGAATTTCAAAACGTGCTGATCGACATAGCAGAAGTCAACGTCGAAACCTTGATTCCCGGCTACACTCATCTGCAACGCGCTCAGCCGGTTAGTTTAGCCCATCACCTCCTAGCCTACTTTGAAATGCTACAGAGGGACTACGAGCGATTGGGAGAAATCCAAAAGCGCGTGAATATATCGCCTTTGGGCTGTGGGGCACTGGCGGGTACTACCTTCCCGATCGATCGACATTACACTGCCAAAGAGTTGCATTTTGACGGCGTTTATGGTAATAGCTTGGACGGAGTGAGCGATCGCGACTTTGCGATCGAATTCCTCTGCGCCGCCAGCCTAATTATGGTTCACCTCAGCCGCATGAGCGAAGAAATGATCCTTTGGGCATCCCAGGAATTCGGTTTTATCACCCTAAAAGATAGCTGTGCTACTGGTTCGAGCATCATGCCCCAAAAGAAAAACCCCGACGTTCCAGAACTGGTGCGGGGAAAAGCGGGGCGGGTTTTTGGTCATCTGCAAGCTATGCTGGTGCTGATGAAAGGGCTTCCCCTGGCTTACAACAAAGACCTGCAAGAAGACAAAGAAGCCCTTTTTGATAGCGTTAAGACGGTTATTGCTTGCCTGGAAGCTATGACTATCCTCCTGCGGGAAGGACTGGAATTTAAGATCGATCGCCTCAGAGAAGCTGTTTCAGAAGACTTTTCCAATGCTACAGATGTGGCAGATTACCTAGCAGCACGAGGTGTACCTTTCCGCGAAGCTTATAACTTGGTGGGTAAAGTCGTGAAAACCTGCCTCGCCGGGGGTAAATTGCTTAAGGATCTTACTTTAGAAGAATGGAAAGCATTGCACCCAAGCTTCGAGACAGATATTTATGAAGCGATCGCACCCCAGCGAGTAGTAGCAGCCCGCAATAGTTATGGCGGTACTGGCTTCGACCAAGTAAAGCAAGCAATTCAAACAGCTAAGTCTCGACTCGCCTTAACCTGAGATGCTGTTAAACTGCTGCACTGGAGAGCGAGTCTTTTCACCACAGCGTGACGAGCCTACACCGTAACGTCAGTTCGGTGTAGGTTTCTGGTCGATTTTATTTTTCCAGAACTTCCTTCGCGGTACTCCAATTGTTTCCCACTACAGCAGTCGATCGTCAGCTACTTATATTACCAAATATTTTCTGTGGACTCGTCATCGCCACAAAATTCACGCCCTAACCGAATCTAATCAATAGATAAGGTGTGGGGCTTCTTTTAGATCGAGCTAAAACTGGCGTTGATCGTCTTTCTCACCGTCATCATCTTGAGCATCAGTTGAACCTTGATTATTCTTCCCAGTTTTCCAGCGCTGGTTTTTGGAGAAACGACCTGTACTCTGATGTTTGCGAAACTTGCGAGCGTAGGCTTTATTGCGCTGCGCCTTTTCTTTTTTGGGGTTGCGGCGCTTGGACATTTTGACCTCATTAATAAACGACACAAAATTACTTTGGGCATTACAGGATTTATTGCCGATGCGATCGGTGCCCAAACACCTGCGCGATGAAATTGTCTGAACTCAACCGCTGCTAAAACTTGCAGCATCGATTCCTTCAGGGAGCGGCTCTTGGCAGACCGCCCCGCGAGGAGCGGTTTGCCAAGAGCCAGATCTAGGTAAGACCCAGATCGTCCGTCTTCGGTTTTGCTTTGTTAACTCGCAATTGACGGCCCATCAATTCTGCACCATCAAGGGCAGATATAGCTGAGTCTTCGTCATTGTATGTGTTCTGTAGATCATAACAGCCTGCGGCCAAAAATCAAAAACCTTCACCGAGGGATTTCCACGATCTAGACCGGAGAATGCCCAAAAAGAGAAGTGATAGGCCGCGTGCAGTATAATCAACCGGAAACGATATAACAGAAAAAGCATTTTTTGATGCTTTTTCTGACAAACTATCGTGGACAGTTAAAGTTCCTTCCAGTTTTGCCGCCACCTACCGTGCCTATGCTTCGATTATGGCAGTTTATCCAAACTGTGTTAGGTATTTTGTTTCACCATCCGATCGCCGGGACGACAATCATCCCGATTTTGCCGGATGGCCGAATTGTGCTGATTCGCCGCCGCGATACCGGACAGTGGGGTTTACCGGGCGGCATTGTCAATTGGGGTGAAGACATTCCGCTGACAGTAGAACGAGAGTTGGCTGAGGAAACAGGTCTGGAACTGGTAAAAATCCGCCGCTTGGTCGGTGTTTATTCAGCACCCGATCGCGACCCCAGAGTTCATTCCATTTCCGTAGTGGTGGAAGTAGAAGCGCAGGGAACTATGGAGGTTAGGGATACGCTAGAAATCAGTGAAGTCCAGGCTTTTGCGATCGCATCTTTGCCAAAAGGCCACCTCAGCCACGACCACGACCGACAGTTAAAAGACTATCTTGACGGTGTAACAACCATAGCTTAGGCTGAACGTTGTTTTGGCTCGTTTCACTCTGATGGTTGTTTCTTTGGAATACAAGACTAAAATAAGCAAGGCAAATGCCACTGTCTAACTGAATAATAAATCAGCATGACTCTACCCTTACGCAATTCCCGACTCAAGCTGTCTTGCGGGAAAATTTTCTGGCGTGAAGTTGGTAAAGGGCCAACTTTGGTGTTTCTACACGGTTCTTGGAGCGATGGCAATCAGTGGCTACCTGTAATTGAGCGTTTGAGTCTGGAATACCATTGCTTAGCACCAGATTTACTGGGGTTTGGGGAATCGGAACAACCGGATGTTCACTATTCGATCGAGCTACAGCTAGAGTTTCTGGCTGAGTACTTGAAGGCGTTGAACTTACAACGGGTTTATTTAGTCGGTCACTCGCTTGGGGGCTGGATTGCTGCCAGCTATGCTCTGAAATATATGGATTGCGTTGGCGGGCTAGTGCTACTGGCACCTGAAGGGGTGAAAGTTGAGGGGATGAGAAGAAACTGGTGGTGGGCGCGGTGGTTGATGGAACGTGAAAAGTTAGTGTCTTGGTTGTTGCGATCGCACCTGACTCTGGGAAAATTGGCAAAATACAAGTTTCTTGGTTGGATAGAGAAAATTAGGCATTTACTAAGCCCCTTGCAACAAATGCTGGAATCACCGGCAGCCTGCCAGCTACTGTTCCAACGACGTAGCGCAGAAATTGAAGCCGAGTTATTGCAAGATCGATTACGTTGGCTGAAAATTCCTGTTTTGATTTTGCAAACCGAGCAAGACAATCCCACAGCTTTAGCCCTAAATCAAGTCTACGCCAAGCTTGCTCCCGAAGCGCAGCTAAAGTTGCTCTCTGAAGGCGGAAATGATTTACCCGAACAGTTACCTGATGAGATGGCTAAGTATATTCGTCAATTTGTCATTAGTCATTCGCAATGACGATCGATCGCATTCCCCAGAAAATTAGGTGGGGATCTCTAACTATTTTCGCAGCTAACTGCGGAAATAGAGCTTGGAGATAGTTGAAAACAAAAGTGCTTGAGCCCCCTGTCAAAACAATCCGACTTTCTGGAAACTCTTGCCACCAAGCCGGGATAAAATCGGCTATTCCAGCTAAAACCGTATGAATTATACCGCTCTGAATAGCTGATGTTGTATTTAGCGACCATCGTGGCGGTAAAGTTGCGGGTAATTCAATTTCTAAAAGAGCCGCTGTTCCTTTCGCCAAAGACTGTATTTGCAAGTTTAAACCGGGCAGAATTGCTCCGCCCACAAGCCGCCCAGCCGCATCTGCTCCTGTGAAGGTAAAGGCTGTACCGGCATCCATCACCAGTATCGGCCAACCAAAAGTGACTCCAGCGCCCAACACAGCCAAGGCCCGATCGACTCCCAGCGTCGGATAAACTCCTTGTAGTGGCACTTGGTCTAAGCTAATCACGCGAAGTTCTGGGTAACTTTGCCAAAGCGCTGTCTGAGAAGGAACCACAGAAGCCAAATAAAGAGGAGGGGAGGGGGAGTGGTAGAGAGGAGGAGATAATAAAAGCGGCGAATTCTCCGATTCCCCAAGATGATTGCTATCCCACGTTTCCTCAAGGATTCCGCCAGCAAACAAAGCCCAGTGTAGCCGTGTATTGCCGATCGTCAATGCTAACCATAAATTTTTTTGCGGTTGCACAGGTTTTGTTTTTTTTAACTAAGATATAGGTTTTTCAATAAATCGTTACAAGTCATTCATGTAACAATAAAGTCAGACAAAAAACCTGTGGGTTGTCAAGAAGGAGACTAGATATGGTAGCGCTCACCGAAAGAACCCAAAAGCGGCTGACAATGGAGACGAGCGAGATTGCCCCCGAAACGACAGCGATTCGATCGCTAGACTGGGATCGCGATCGCTTCGACATCGAATTTGGGCTGCAAAACGGCACCACATATAATTCATTTCTAATTCGAGGTGAGCAAACGGCTTTAGTTGACACTTCCCACGCGAAGTTTCGCCAACAGTATCTAGATACCCTCGCAGGTCTGATCGACCCAGCAGAGATAGATTACTTAATTATCAGCCACACCGAACCAGACCACAGCGGTTTAGTCAAAGATATGCTGGAACTGGCTCCCAAAGTCACTGTGGTGGGGTCAAAGGTGGCAATCCAGTTTTTAGAGGATTTGGTACACAGTCCGTTTAAACGGCGGATCGTCAAAAATGGCGACAAGCTGGATTTAGGTAACGGTCACGAATTAGAATTCGTGATTGCACCCAATTTGCACTGGCCCGATACCAGCTTCAGCTTTGACCATAAAACCAGTATCCTCTTTACCTGCGATGCCTTTGGGATGCACTACTGTTCCGATCGCACTTTTGATGAGGATTTGGCCGCAATTGATGAAGATTTCCGCTATTATTACGACTGCCTGATGGGGCCAAATGCCCGTTCCGTGCTATCTGCCCTAAAGCGGATGGGGGAACTGCCAGAAATAGGTACGATCGCCACTGGTCATGGCCCCCTATTGCGCCACCACGTTGAAGAACTCACGAGTCGCTACCGGCAGTGGAGTCAAGCGCAAACTAAAGCAGAGACAAATGTAGCCGTATTTTATACTTCAGATTACGGTTATAGCGATCGCCTCTCCCAAGCGATCGCCCACGGGATCACCAAAACTGGCGTCGCCGTGGAAATGATGGACTTGAAATCAGCCGATCCCCAGGAAGTCCGAGAACTGGTGGATAACGCTGCTGGCTTGGTAATCGGTGCTACACCGACATCTAATCCAAATGCCCAGGCAGCCCTGAGTACAATCTTAGCTTCTGCCAAACCGAAGCAGTCAATCGGATTATTTGAATCTGGGGGTGGGGATGATGAATCGCTTTATCCCCTGCGGAATAAGTTCCGGGAGTTAGGTTTAACAGAAGCATTCCCGGCAATTTTAATTAAAGAGACGCCGAATGATGCTACCTACCAGCTTTGCGATGAAGCAGGTACAGACTTGGGACAATGGCTGAGTCGGGATAAAGCCGTCAAGCAAATGAAATCCCTCGATAGCGATCTCGACAAAGCTTTAGGACGGGTCAGTGGTGGATTATACATCATTACCGCCCAAAAAGGCAACGTCAACGGTGCGATGCTCGCTTCTTGGGTAACTCAAGCTAGTTTTAAACCGCTTGGCGTTACGATCGCTGTAGCAAAAGACCGCGCCATTGAATCCTTGATGCACACAGGGGACAAATTTGTGCTTAATGTGCTAGAGGAAGGAAATTACCAAGCACTAATGAAGCATTTCTTGAAGCGCTTCCCGCCTGGGGCCGATCGCTTTGCAGGGGTAAAAACTCAACAAGCTAACAACGGTTCCCCAATCCTGACAGATGCTTTGGCGTATATTGAATGCGTTGTTGCAAGTCGGATGGAGTTGACCGATCACTACATTATCTACGCCATTATAGATGCCGGTCGGGTAAGTAAATCAGAAGCTCTGACGGCAGTTCATCACAGGAAAGTAGGTAATCACTACTAAGTTAAGGGACGCTGAAGCTGTTTGGTCGGCTTTGCGTTCCTTTTTTGTGGTGCGCGATTCCTGGTTTTTTAGATGAAGTGAGTACAAGCGATCGCGCACCTTTGCCGCACCTGAAGTTGGAAATTAACCGCAAGGAATAAAGGAAATCTATGTCGGACTGACTAAATTGGATGCTGATTCGTCTAAAGAGTATAACCAAGGTTTTCTTGATGCCTTTTCCAAATTGGAGATCCCAACTTGACGACAGGTCAATCGAGGTTACAGCGTCTTTTGGTTGTGTCCCACACGGAACGAGAAGGTGAGGTGCGTTTAATTAGCGCCCGTTTAGCTACTCGACAGGAGAGAAGAAGCTATGAGTCAGGAACCTGAAGTAATAATCGATGACGAAATGAAACCTGAATATGATTTTTCAGGTGGCGTTCGTGGCAAATACTATGAAGCTTATATGCAAGCAAGTAATGTTGTGGTTCTCGATCCAGATGTAGCAGAGATTTTCCGAGATTCAGCTTCTGTCAATGAAGCTTTGCGATTGCTTGCGAAGATTGCGAAGTCTGTCGCGCTCTAACACTGCGTTGGAGCCGACCGTACAGCGATTGTACAGCGATTATTTGTAAGATCTCAGAGATTGTCTGCGGCGGCTCAACTGGGTCGTTATGAGGATGAATGTTGGTGCTAATTCATATTCAATGAATGAAGCGATCGCCTTTTTGTAGGCTGTGTCTATGAAGTTGGGGACGATCGTTGTTACATCGATCGCTTCAATGCAGCCGTGGTTTAGCCATCGTAGTTGGGTGGGGCAAATCGTGTGGTTGGGAATTGCGTTGTTGTTGAGTTTTGCCGCATACCATAGTAGCATTCTGTTAGTGAATCAGTGGGCGGGAATGCACGGTCTAACGGCTGACGTTCTCCTGTGGATTTTCGGCTCTTTCGGAGTTGTTATGCTTTTGTTCATAAAAGAACATTTTTATTTCTTTTCTCCTCTGCCCCGGTCGCCCCTCTGCCATAGCATAGTAAGCACGGAAGAGCCGTCTTCCGTGAATGGGGGGATCGAGGGATCGATTCGGCTGATTGCTTCAAGGTTGTTCATAAGAGACTTTATTGAATGGAAACTACGGTTAAAAAGTCAGACTTTGTTTTGGCTCCCTACATGAAGAGCAATGACTTGCGGGCGACTTATCAAATTCTCAATACAGTTGTTCCGTATGTCTTTTTATGGTTTTTAGCAGTTAAAGCAGCTTCTATTTCTTTGTGGTTGCTTCCGCCGATCTTGGTTTTAATGGCACTCTTTTCAGGGCGGTGTTTTTCTTTGATGCACGATTGCGGACACTATTCGCTCTTTAGTTCAAAAAGAGTCAATCGGGTCGTTGGGTTTCTTTTCGGTGTCATCAATGCGATCCCCCAATATCCCTGGTCAAGAGGACACGCCTATCACCACAAAACAAACGGTGATTGGGAGCGGTATCGCGGCCCTTCTGCATTGATCTCGACTGAAGAGTTTGCGAAACTCAGTCCATCTGCTCAAAGGTGGTATGAATTTCTGAGACACCCGTTGATGATCTTTCCCGGAGGTTTTTTCTACCTTGCCATTAAGCCAAGACTTGCCCTGATTGCGGGAACCTATGGTTTTATCGGTCATCTACTGACTTGCTTAAAGCAAGATCCGGGTATGGGTTTAGCAAAAATCATCTCCTCTTATAAGTCTAGAAATTGGTACACGGCGGGTGAGTTTTGGGATCTGCTTTTCAACAATATTTGCGTAATCAGCGGCTGGATTTTTCTGGGATATTCACTGGGATTTGGTTTCTTCTTGAGCGTTTACTCAATCACGCTAACTTGTTCGGCGGCGATATTCATCTGCGTCTTCTTTGTACAGCACAACTTTGAAGGCTCTTACGCCCATAAAACTGAAGGTTGGGACTATTTGCTTGGCGCGATTAAGGGCAGCAGTTACCTAGAGTTGCCCCCAGTTTTAAAGTGGTTTGCCGCAGATATCGGCTACCACAATATCCATCATCTCTCTGAAAGAATCCCCAATTACAACCTCGAAGCTTGCCACAATCACAATAGTCACCTGCTGGCTGATTCAAAAATACTGCGAATAGCAGATATTCCTCATTGTTTCAAATTCATACTGTGGGATTCTGCCTCAAGTCGCCTTGTATCGATCGCATCATTTCGTCAAAATGCCCAATCTATCGCTCTAGATACAGAACAAAGTCTTCTAGACAGAACTGAGATGGAAAAAGCGCTTGTCAAAAATGTACTGTCAGAATGTTGAGGTATAATAGCGACCTGAGATTGTGCAGGTTTGGCGATCGCAGTGTGGCAGGAGTTACGCAACTGTCACACTTAAATCAACTTAGCTATAATGTTTTTATGATTGTTAGGGACGGGCGAGACGCCCATCCCACAAGAATTTCATTAAATTGACTGTAAAATTTAGGTGCGTAGCAGCTTAGAATAAGGGTTTAGGCCCTAGAAACCCGGTTTCTTGGAGAAACCGGGTTTCTGGATGTTCAGTTTATTTACGACCACCTACTTAGAACAATATTAATGACAATCATAAAATTATTCTATAAATAAGCTATTGAACTATAAGGATAATTAAAGTAATCTAGAATCTAATGAGACAGGCTAGAGGAAAGTTAAATGCAACATTCCGTAAATAATAATGAAAGCGCTTCCTATCTATTGGTGAGTAAGAATCGTATCGTGCGTGTTCTCGAAACCGTCCAAGACTTATTTGTGATTTGCCTGTGTATCTCGTTATTCAGCGTCATGGCGATCCAGCTACGAGCAATGTTCTTCGAGCTGCTACCTCCCCTGAATTTTCAAACAGTTACTTCAGATATTCTATTTTTGCTTATTTTAGTCGAGTTATTCCGACTACTGATCATTTATTTACAGGAACAGCGAGTTTCGATAGGCGTAGCCGTAGAAGTTTCCATTGTATCAGTTCTGCGAGAAATAATCGTGCGGGGTGTATTGGAAACCCCCTGGAACCATATATTATCAGCTTGTGCATTATTGCTAGTTCTGGGAGCATTGTTAGTAGTGCGAGTATGGTTACCACCAACCTTTAATGGGATTGACCCAGAAAGACAAATATCTATCAGAAACAAGCATATTTCAGAAGAGAGGGGCTAAGGACTAAGAGGTATCGAGGGAGAACAATCACCAATGACAACTGACAACTGACAACTGACAACTGACAACTGACCAATTAAACCTATGCAAGAAATCAAAAAACGGGATGTTCAAGTAATTCCCATTGGTGTAGACACCTTAATAATTCGATCGCGCACTTGGGATCGGCTCAAGTTTGAGGTGGAATACTCCCTGCAAAAGGGAACTACTGCCAATTCCTATTTAATTCAAGCCGATAAAATCGCTCTGATTGACCCCCCTGGTGAGTCATTTACTGAGATTTATTTGGAAGCATTGCAGAAACGACTCGACCTAAAAAAACTGGATTACGTAATTTTGGGGCACGTTAATCCCAACCGAATAATAACGCTGAAAGCATTGTTAGAGTTAGCGCCTGAAATTACTTTTGTTACATCTAATCCAGGTGCGATCGCTCTGCGTTCTACCTTCCAAGATCGAGAACTAAAAATTATCGTGATCCGGGGAGAAGAAACCCTAGACTTAGGAAAGGGTCACGATCTGCGATTCATCCCTACTCCCTCCCCTCGCTGGCCAGACGAACTTTGCACCTACGATCCGCAAACACAAATCCTCTATACTGATAAACTATTCGGAGCCCATGTATGCGGCGATCAGGTGTTTGATGAAGGCTGGATAATGCTGAGTGAAGACCGTCGTTTTTATTACGATTGCCTTCACGCTTCCCAGGCAAAACAAGTGGAAACAGCACTTGACAAACTGGCAGATTTGACGGTGAAATTATATGCACCCGGTCATGGGCCGCTGGTGCGTTATAGCTTGAAAGAACTCACCCAGCTGTACCGAGAATGGAACCAGCAGCAAAAGAGTCAGGATATCACAGTTACCCTGATTTATGCTTCGGCTTATGGGAATACAGCGACAATTGCGACAGCGATCGCAAAAGGAATCACCAAAGCTGGAGTTGCTGTAGAATTAATCAACTGCGAATTTACCGAACCAGCGGAAATCCAGGCTGCGATCGAAAAATCAGCAGGCTTTATCATCGGTTCGCCTACCCTCGGCGGTCACGCACCTACCCAAATTCAAACCGCACTGGGAACCATACTATCCACCGCAGCTAAAACTCAGTTAGCTGGCGTCTTCGGTTCTTATGGTTGGAGTGGCGAAGCCGTTGATATGATTGAAGGCAAATTGCGAGATGCTGGCTATCGCTTCGGGTTTGAGCCAATCCGCGCCAAATTCAAACCTACCGATGCAATACTGCAAGAGTGCAAAGAAGCCGGAACCGATTTTGCACAAACTCTGAAAAAGGCGAAAAAAGCCGCAGTACCTCGACAGGGGGTGAGCGATTCGCAAATCGATCGCACAGAACAAGCCGTAGGACGTATTGTTGGTTCCCTTTGCGTGCTAACAGCCAAGCGAGGAGAAGTTGCCAGTGCCATGTTAGCATCTTGGGTTACCCAGGCAACTTTTAATCCCCCCGGTCTTACCGTTTCTGTCGCGAAGGATAGAGCAGTTGAATCTCTGACGCATACAGGCGATAAATTTGTTTTGAATATCTTGAGGGAAGGGAAGGAATTGCGGAAGCACTTCCTCAAACCTTTTGGCCCAGGAGAAGATCGATTTGCTGGTGTCGCCACTCAAGAGGCGGGAAATGGTTGTTACATTCTGGATGACGCTCTTGCTTATCTGGAATGCAGCGTGCAAAACCGCATGGAATGTGGGGATCACTGGGTCGTTTATGCCACTGTTGAAAACGGCAAAGTGCTACATCCAGAAGGGGTAACAGCCGTGCATCATCGTAAGTCGGGTAGCCACTATTAATTTAGATTTTAGGTTTTAGGTTGAATTTTCAATCTAAAATCTAAAATTCCTAAATTCGTTTTTCCAAATACTGACCGATCATCAGTTGTTCACCAGCACGAGAAATAATGGTTTGCCGCGTGCGGTAGTTTTGACCGATTAGTTTTAATTCTTCCTCAAACACAGAGCCGTTGTACTCTGTCCGCAAACACAAGGTTTTGGGATTGGGGAAGTAATATTCGGCGGTGACTGGTTTGGATGTGGCAAAACCGCGATCGCGATATAGTGTTGTTCCCAATGCTCCAAACAGGGTAGAACCCTTAGATTCCTTGCGTTCTGTCACGGAATCTTTGCTTTCCCAACTGACTTTAGCCCCACAATTTAGACACGCTTCATCACTTAAACCATGCAGTTGTGCTAATTGGCGCAGTTCTTCACTTCCTGTTTCCAAAAATTCAATTGCGATGATACTTACCATTTCCTTAGTTTCTCCATCCGGCAGGGTATAGTAGCGTCGTTCTGAACGCCATTTGCCTTCCGATTCCCGGAAAAAGGCGGCAATTAAGGATTCTTCAGTTGTTTGAGAAATTCGTAGTAGTGATGTCACAGAAACCAGTCCTTGTGGAAAGTAATTTAAACTGCGTGCCAAGGTCGCCCTGTACTTCGCAATTTTTTCTTTTCGTGAAGTATGTTAGAAATAACTCTCAGCTTCAGTATCCTGCAATACAGGTTTTCTACTGGCTGGGATTGATATTAGACGCGAGCGGGCGCTTTTGCATCCTATTACCACATTGCACCACCAGAATCGGGAACGGTTTCCCCCTAAAGAGGCATTTTCCGTAATTGACAATATCACCTAAGTGTGAATGTACTCTCACTAAGAGATGGGACACGGGCTTGAAACACACCAATCATTAATACTCTTAATCAATCAAAACTAACTTGCGAACTAGGGGCTTTTTAGTTTGTTGAGCTAATAAAGCTGATTTTGCCAATAGCTTCCAAGCTGGGATAGATAATACAGATGGAAAAGCAATTTTAATCGCACTAATAAACTTTCCTTGTTTGCAAGCAGTCCAGCTACATCGCAGTCGTAGATAAGCTCGAAAATTTTGGAAATCAGGCATACTATAGCGGTATTCATTACCGACCAGAGCATAGAGCTTTGCCATTATCCAGATGTTAGTATATAGCCGCTTTTGCAGCAACCAGGAATACTGACTTTTACGCGATAATATGGCTGTTACTAAAAGCTGCCAAGCTGCCAGCGACCAAACAGATGGAAATATAAGTTTAAAGGCAATAAAAAGTTGTTTTTGTTTGACAGCAACTAAAGCCCAATGAAGTTTTAAATAGTCTTGAATAGTCTGACGAGATGGAATAATTGAGCGATACTTTTCACTGACTAAGGAATATATTTTATATTTGATCAAAATGTTCGTATCTAGCCGCTTTTGCAGAGAAAACTTATGATTGTAACTACCAGGCCAAACAGTACGGTAGGCGAGGCACTGATTGATAAATATCGCATCTCCAAACTGGGCAATTTTGATCCAAGAATCAATATCGTCGAAATTGACATCTAATTGGGAATCCCAACCACTAGACTGAATAAAAGCGTCGCGGCGGAATGCCACCTGAATAGGAGTGCCAAAAGGGATCTGCTCCATGAGCATCCCATAATGGATATCTTCTTGAGGAATATAAAAAACTTTGCCTGGGCCAGTTTTCCTGGTTCGGCTAATTTCAACTTGTTTGATATCGACTTGAGCTGCTTGAGTTGAGCAGATTACGGCTTGGGGACGCAGCGCGATCGCTCGCGTCATCTCCTCGATGCAGTTGGGGGCCAGATAATCATCATCATCCACTGGCTTGATCCAATCTCCACTCGCCGCATTCACCGCCGCATTCATGGTTGCTGAATGACCCATGTTAGATTGATTGCGATGGTAGACGATGCTAGAGCCCAAACTGCGGATATACTCTTCCGTCTCATCTGAGGAACAGTCATCTGCGACCACAACTTCACAGGGAACTGTTTGTGCAAAAGCAGAATCAATCGCCCGTTTCAGCAAAGACAAGCGGTTGTATGTCGTGATCGCAATAGTGAATTTAATCTGGGCCATCAGTAAAAGCCCCAGCTATAAAGCTTAGTAGGTAAAAAAACTGGAAGGGGGTTAGACCCATTTTCCAGCATTCTTACAGAATACGATCGACAAAGTTACGATCGTCAACGGTCTAAAGAAAGAGTGACATGACTCCGACCTAAAGGTACGGAGCTTCTAAGAATCACTTCTTAGTCTTCCTAGTTGTTCCCTTGCGGGTTTTCGACTTTGACCTAGACTGAGATATCTCAGTCCCTGGCAA
>CASBRD010000277.1 GCA_949128025.1 Oscillatoriales cyanobacterium PMM_0008
GAATTGGGGATTGGGGACTGGGGATTGGGGAATTGGTCATTGGATCGCTAACGACTAATGACTAATGACTAATGACTAATGACTAATGATATCATGTCCTTACGCATCGGTTACCTAAAAAACTCCTGTGATTATTCTTATCTGCGTTCATCTGCGTTCATCTGTCTACCCTACGGGAAGGCGAAGCGCCTACATCTGCGGTAAAAATGTAACCAACGATGACAACAGAAAATTTGAAGATATCACTCATGTACTAACGATGCAACCATACTTGATATGACAAATGACAAGCTGGCAATTGCCGTAAAACATCATCAGGCTGGACGTTTAATAGAAGCTGAAGAAATGTACCGCCAAATTCTTCAAGCTAAACCCGATCGCGCTGATATTTATAACAACTTGGGGGTTGTTCTTCAGGCTCAGGGGAAGTTAGAGGATGCGATCGCATTCTACCAGCACGCTATAACCTTGAATCCCAACAATGCCGAAGCCTACAACAATCTGGGTTATGCTTTTGAGGAGCAGGGGAAGGTAGAAGAGGCGATCGCATCTTACCAGCAGGCTGTAGCCGCAAACCCCAAAAATGCCGAAGCTCACTACAACATGGGTAATGTTTTCGACGCTGCGGGTAAACTAGAGGAGGCGATCGCATCCTACCAGCAGGCTATAGCCTTAAATCCCGACTATGCAAATGCTCACTACAACTTGGGCCTTGTTCTATGGAAACAGGACAAATTAGAAGACGCGATCGCATCTTACCAAAAAGCGCTTACCTTAAATCCCGACGATGCGGAAGCTCACAACAACCTGGGTAATGCACTTCAAGAACAAAACAAATTAGAAGATGCGATCGCACACTACCAAAAGGCGCTTACCTTAAATCCCAACTACGCACAAGCCTACAACAATCTGGGTAACGCACTACAGGAGGAGGGCAAATTAGAAGATGCGATCGCACACTATCAAAAAGCACTTGCCTTAAATCCTCACAACGCAGAAGCGCACAACAACCTGGGTAACGCTTTTGAGGATTGGGGAAAGTTAGAAGATGCGATCGCATATTACCAACAAGCTCTTATCTTAAATCCCAACTATGCAAATGCTTACAATAACCTGGGCAACCTTTTCCTAGCTCAAGGTAAATTAGCCGAAGGTCAAACCCTCCTTCGTCAAGCCATAGTTCTTAAGCCCAACTTTGCAGAAGCTCACCAAAACCTCGGTCTAAGCCTTCTATTAACTGGAGACTTCAAGAATGGATTTGCTGAGTATAAGTGGCGCTGGAAAACTGGAGAATTCATCGCCAAATCTTTGCCATACCCCCTCTGGGATGGTTCTTCTTTGCAAGGAAAAACAATTCTGCTAGTTTGCGAACAAGGGTTTGGCGACAACATCCAGTTTATCCGCTACGCCCCCTTAATTGCACAACTGGGCTGTCGTGTTATTGTCGTATGTTATGAAGCATTGCTGCGACTGTTTAGCAGCGTTGCTGGCATCGAACAGTTAGTAACTATGGGGTCGGTAGTAGAATTCGACGTTCATTCCCCCTTGATGAGCTTACCCCACATCCTGGGCACTACCCTAGAGACAGTCCCCGCGCAAATTCCCTACCTTGCGCCGCCTCAACCGTACCCTTTTACGCTGGAAGCACCCCCCGAAACGCGCCTAAAAGTGGGAATAGTTTGGGCAGGTAGTCCAGCCAATAAAAACGATCGCTACCGTTCTTGCCAATTGAAGCATTTTTTATCTCTTTTAGATATTCCCCAGATTGCCTTTTACAGTTTGCAAAAAGAGCCAAAAACTGCGGAATTGACTCAGTTGGGCATCTTAGGAAAAGTGCAAGACTTGAGCGAAAAATTGAATGATTTTGCAGATACCGCCGCTGCTATAGCACAACTCGATCTAATTATCAGCGTAGATACTGCGGTAGCTCATCTGGCTGGGGCGATGGGAAAACCAGTATGGGTTTTGCTAACCAAAATACCCGACTGGCGATGGATGCTTGAAGGAGAAAATAGCCCCTGGTATCCTACCATGCGCCTGTTCCGTCAATCACAACATGGAGATTGGCCAGGAATATTTGAGCGAGTGGCTATTGCGCTCCAGAATTGGGTTGCCGAGTTACATAAAAATGCTGACCAAGTGGGTTTAACAGATCGATCTTCTCAGGAGAAACTTATAGAAACAATTAACTACGACGATAAAAACCTACTTCCTGTCGATGGTTTCAATCGTCTAAAGAAATGTCGTCACGGTGTTTTTCTTTACAACATAAACCACACCTACATTGGCAGAACCATAGATATCTATGGCGAGTACAGCGAAGCAGAAATCGAGTTATTTCAACAGATCGTTCAACCCAATGATTTGGTAGTGGATGTAGGCGCAAATATTGGTGTTCATACTGTGTTTTTTGCCCGTGCAGTTGGATCTACGGGAACAGTTATGGCGTTTGAACCGCAACGCATTATCTTTCAAAACCTCTGTGCCAACTTATCACTTAACAGTGTAATCAATACTTACTCTTACAATGTAGCTGTTGGCGATGCGATTGGCTCGATAAAAGTGCCTGTACTCGACTATGAGAGCGCGAATAATTTTAGCGGACATATTGAAGGTGAGCTAGTCCAGGTGATAACTATTGACAGCCTAAACTTGCCCTACTGTCGCCTGATCAAGCTGGATGTAGAAGGGATGGAATTAAAAGTTTTGCAAGGTGCGGCTAACACTATTATTAGATTAAAGCCCATTTTTTATATTAAAAATGACCGTCAAGAAAATTTAGCTGCTTCGATTTCCTATCTTGACTCCTTGGACTACCAAATGTACTGGCACATGACTCCTCTTTATAACTCAAACAACTATTTCCAAAATTCAGAAAACGTTTTTGGAAATATTGTTTCAATGAATATGTTGTGTTTGCACAGCAGTGTTAGTTTGACTGTTAGCGGAGTTGAATTAGTCGAAGTAACGGCTCTCCCGTACTTAAGGTGATAAGTAAAACGGCTCTTCCGTGCTTACTATGCTATGGCAGA
>CASBRD010000278.1 GCA_949128025.1 Oscillatoriales cyanobacterium PMM_0008
AGACAGAGGTTCCTACAAACAATGGGAGGAAAATAACATCTCTCCCCAGGTAGTGTTTGAAATTTTATCGCCAGGAAATCGACTCAAAGAGATGACCAAAAAACTCCTCGTTTATCAACGTCACGGAGTCGAAGAATATTATATCTACGATCCAGATGAAGTGGAATTGACTGGTTTGATACGTTCTGAAAATCGATTAGAAGAGATTGAGGATATCAATGGTTGGATCAGTCCGCGATTGGGGATAAAATTTGAACTTACATCTGATACTCTAGAAATTTACCGTCCCGATGGACAGCGATTTCTTACCTCTGTTGAACTCGATGGGTTGAGGGAACAGGAACGCCAACGCGCTGAGGAAGAACGACAACGCGCTGAGGAAGAACGACAACGCGCTGAGGATGCGATCGCACAACTGGAAGAGGAGAGACAGCGATATCAAGCTTTAATAGCGCTGTTACGAGAAAAGGGGATTGACCCAGAACAATTGTAGGCGATTGATGATAGAAATTCGACAGAAACTGGGTTTCTAGCTCAATCGCCTTATCAAGCAGAATAGATTTTTTTACGCGCAGGTGCAATGGGAATTTCTTTGCCCTTTTCTTGATAATCTTCTTTCACCAATTCCCAAGCTTCTTTCAATTCCTCTAAAGCTTAAGAAACTCGCAAGCCGCTGTAAAGTCAGTTATCGCGAACTATTGCTGGGGATTTGACGATCGATCGGGGGGAGATTGTTGCACTCGCTGCAAACGCATTTCGGCTTCTTCTATTTGTTTCTGAATCAGTCTGAGTTGAGCTTCCGAAACTTGCCTTTGAGCTTCCAGGAGTTGCGTTTCTTTACGGATGCGTTCCATTCTAACGTTGTGAGAGTTCGTGCGTCCCGGTTGAAAAATTATGCCCATGTAAACTGTTAAGTTAGAACTATCGAGAGTGTTAACTCCGACTGAAAGATTGAGTCCCCAATCATTTTCTGTATTAACGGGGGTGTCTATAGGAACATTTAAGGGGTAAATAAGTCGATCGGGGTATTCTGGGAAGTTATTTGAGAAGTTATTATTGTTGTTGTTTTGATTTGGCGAAGCATTGAGGAGGTTGTTATTTGAGTTATCTCCTATTCCCGGTGTAGTTGTTTGCGGTTGTGTAACTGTTTGTTGAGAGCGAGCTGGTTTAGCGAATGCAATTTCTAAACCTAAAATTGCACAATATGTAGAAACAAGGATCGCAAAAAAATTTTTAAACATTATCTACCACTCCCACACAATCGATTTATGAAATAGAAGATACAGCGGGTTGCAGCCGCGTGAGGTACGATGAAATCAGCGCATAAGTAGGGGCTGGTTTAGCAGATAATTTCTAGCTTCCAGACAAGAATAATGGCAAAACCAGCCCTACCCATCTGCGTTTATCAATACCGTCCTACTTAGCAGGTTGGCTTTCGCGCTAGCTCAAACCAACCTGGTATTCTTTTGAACGAACAATCCGCGTGCTAATTAACATTCACTGTCAGGGTTTGATTGAGACTACCGCTACCTTGATTTTGCTGGGAAATTCTGGTGTTGGAGCCTACAAATTCGATCCGAACCGAGCTGCTTGCTGGTCTGTAAGTACCAGAAATCTCAATAGTATTGCTTCCCCTGGAAAGACGGGGTGAAAGGTTAATCTCGGTTCGGTTATTTCTCAGTCTTTGTACAACTGCACCATTTAGCCTAACTTCTCCGTTTAACCGAGCGCCTGCGGTAGCGGTGCTGACTCTGAGAGTGTACGGTCGTCTGAGATTAGCCGAGCTAATATTAATGGTTGATTCCTGACTCTGGTTGATGGTTATTTCTCCATTCGATCGTCCCGAAGACGGCGTGCGCTGGCGCTGGATTGTGGTTTGCTGAGGTTGTTGAGGTTGAGATGAGTTAGTGCGAGGAGTTCTGGGTTGTCTGGTGGGACTATCCCAGTCGTTGCTGTCTCTGATGTTGACGCTGCGATCGCCGCTTTGAACGGAAACTCCGTTATTATTTATCTCGACAGAACTTTCGTCGGTTTGAACTGACATTTGGGCTAAGGTTATTCCAGAAGCACCGACTAGGGATGCGACAAACGCAGTAGCAAGAGTAAAGTTTTTGATTCTCATATGCTTGGTAAACCAATTGAATAGAAAAACTATTCCCGATCGCGGGTTTTATCGCCCCTGTATCCGATTCGCTGGATTATTTGGGTCATCGGCTGGATTAAATACATCTGCTTTTGGGTTAACTATCACTCGCACGGTGGGAGTGGTGACTCCAGTTCCGCCGTCGCTTCCACCTTGCATTTGTTGGTTTACTTCTCGTCTTTGGACTGTTGGAGCTGTACCGCCTTGTTGAAGTTGTTCGGTGGTGGTGGTGATAGAATTTCCAGTACAAGGGCCTTGACTTTGCATATTTACGTTATTGCTGCGATCGGTCGGGCGACGGGAACCGCTCATTGTAACTTGCTGTCCTACGTCGGTCATCACGCACTGTGCAGAAGCCATCCGAGTTGTAGAAGGTGCGATTAGACAGGCGGAAAAAGATAGTAAGCCGATGGAAAATAATGAGGCAAATTTCATGACTTAACTCCTAGTTTTTGAAGTGGAACAATCTACCAGCAGTTACTTGTAAATACAGAACTGCTATTTCGGACAACGTTATCCTCGGCGATATCTATTTGAGTGCTTTGGATTTGGGTCGATCGGCTACAGTAGGTTTCGTCAGAAATATTTTGAGTGGAGCGATCGCGCACGTCATCCCAGTTTCGATCGGGATTTATTTGAATCGACGAGCTATTGGATCTAATGGTAGTTCTATTTCGACCCGTATCAAGCTCGATGTCTCCATCTTCAGATATTCTGGCTCTGACATTACCGGCTTCTACCTCTATGTCATCCGCCTTTACCCGGTTAGGTAATGATAGTAAAACTGCGATCGCACCAAACAATATTATCGTTTTGCGTATCATCACTACCAACCTCCTTTATATAGGTATAGAGAGAGTAGCAGGTGTACGCGCTCTCTCTCTAATTTTGATTAAACGGGCTATGGTTGGGTTTCGTTACCCTCAAATTTTGCATCAATATTAGTCATCAGTTTTATTCGCCTACCAAAGGCAAGGTATATACCAGAAAAGCTCCTGACTGATGACTGATGATCGATCAGTTAGGCAAATTCACTCGGCGACGACCAGCGGGAGCGGCGTTCGTATCGCTTTGGTCAACATTCGTTTGTCGGTTGTTTACGCGAATGCCGTTATCATTACCTTGGGCATCGATATTAGTGCGCTGTCTTTGGACGCTCCCAGTGCTACCGCAGGGTTTCGACGCTTGGTTAACATTGGTCTGGGAGTTACCCACGTCAGCAGCGTTGCCGTTCCCCGTAACCACTGCGGTGGTTGTTTGCTCTTGAATGTTTGCAGCGTCGTTTGGGTTTGGGCAACCTGACTGTGCGGCTTGCTGTGCTTTGACCGGCAGGTAAGCAGATCCTAATGCGGCGATGCTGAAAAGTCCTACGATCCAGATTCTTGAGTTTCTCACTTTAAGCTCCTAGTTTTCTCGCAATGAATATTTTCCGGCTTTGGATAGATGCTTTTACTGCTGCAAGGCAGTAACTCTCGTATAAGATCACAATAACACTTTCCAAAGTATATATAAAAAAAAATTATATATTGCTGAATCTTTATAAAGCCTTCATCTGGCCTTCATATTTCATTCTATGCTTGACAAAAAACAAAACTTGTGGTAAGGGTTTTTGGATAACAGTAGCTGTAGGGTGCGTCAGATCCCAGAATTTTGGAGACGATCGCTAATTTTATCGCTCTGACGCACCCTACTGAATGTAACTAGCAACTTGAGTTAGTAGATTAAAAAGTGCGATCGTTTCTATTCAAGAAAATATAAATTTTCCTTGACATCTTCTAAAAATAGATCTAAAATTGAAGTAAATATAATATTAATTTAATAGAAAAGCCATGATAGAACCAACTATAAAAACATCGACTTTTCAACAAGCAATTGACGTTATCGAAGCTTTATCCTTGGAAGACCAAGAGATCCTGATAGATATTATCCATAAACGCATCAAAGAACAGAAAAGAAAAGAACTATTGCAAGGTATTGCCGAAGTTGAATCTGAGTATGCTGAAGGAAAGGTAAAATTTGGGACTGGGGATGATTTCTTGGCGGAGTTAGATAAGTGAAAAAAATAACTTGGACTCCTAAATCAATCCGCAATTTGAAGCTAGAAACCTGACAGAAACCCGTTTCTAGCTCAATCATCAAGCAGAATAGATTTTTTTACGCGCAGGTGCAATGGGAATTTCTTTACCCTTTTCCTGATAATCTTCTTTCACTAATTCCCAAGCTTCTTTCAATTCCTCCAAAGCTTGTTGAGGAGTATCACCGAAAGCGGAAATATTAGGCATATCTTGAAAATTAGCAAGCCAATCTCCTTGTTCATCAACATATAAATTAATCGTAAAACCATCAAAGTTATAGTTATTAAAATCCATTATTGTTCTACCTCTTGATATTCAAAAATCTCGTCTCTGGTCAAAAGCTTGCTGGCGACGAGTCGCCGTCTCGTCTATAAATTCGTTGTAAGTTTCATCTAGCATATCACTCCAACAACCCGCAAATTGTAGAATAGCTTTAGTATTGTTACTGGTATCATCTGCGATCGGTCCTGCAACATTGGCTCACATTTAGTACCATCTGCTAAAGCTTGTAGGGTTCGTCAGACTTTCGTTATCGCTGGATAATGAAGGGTTTAAACCTCTAACGCACCCTATAAGCTTTAGCGCGGCATCGCAACAACGTACCCAAGAGTGTTAAACCTCTGACGCACCCTACCATTAACCGATCCTTTCCCTTATCCACTAAAATAAAAATAAGATTAAAATTAGCTATATGATCCAACAACTACCAACTGAAACCAAACCAACAATCATCTACCCCGACAGCGACGGACAACCAATGTCAGATAATACCAAACAATTCCGCTGGATTGTCACGATCAAAGAAAACCTAGAAATCTTATTTGCCAATAATCCAGAGGTATTTGTTGCAGGCGATCTGCTTTGGTATCCAGTTGAAGGCGACAACAAAACCCGCATAGCACCTGATGCAATGGTGGTTTTTGGCAGACCAAAAGGAGACAGAGGTTCCTACAAACAATGGGAGGAAAATAACATCTCTCCCCAGGTAGTGTTTGAAATTTTATCGCCAGGAAATCGACTCAAAGAGATGACCAA
>CASBRD010000279.1 GCA_949128025.1 Oscillatoriales cyanobacterium PMM_0008
GTAGGGGCGAAGCATTCGGGTAGTAAATCTTCGGTTTTAACCAATAAATTATATGCCCGAATGCTTCGCCCCTACCCCAGATTTATGGCTTAACCGACGAGAGCGGTTGCTATATTTCCAAGTTGACACCGCCGCTTTGAGTTCATGAGAACTATTTGACGCCAGGCTTGCAGCTGCGTTTAATTAATTCATTGCAGGATAAATTATTCAATGGCTTTACCACAGGAACACAACCATCTATTAATTGTTGAGGACGATAAGGGACGCAAGGAGTTCGTACTCACTAAGTCCGCTTATTCTATAGGTCGCGATCCGGATTGTAATATCCGTCTATACTCCCAGTTTGTCTCGCGCCGTCATGCGACGTTGCTACAGCAACCCAAAAAAGATGGAAGCTACTACTACCGGATTGTTGATGGCGATGGCAAAGGTAGGGCTAGTGCTAACGGACTGATAATTAACGGTCGCAAAAGTCCAGCTCACGACCTGAAAAATGAAGACGAAGTTGTCTTTGGTCCTCAGGTGAGAGCTATATACTACCAGCTCCGGCGAGATACCATGCCGTCAGGGCCTTTAGATGAGTTTGATATCACGCTGATTAACCCCGGTAGTATGTTTGATGAGCTAGAAGAGTGAATCTTTGCGGATTCAGCTAAACTAACCCAAGCTTTGTTTGACTAAATCATGGGTAGCTCTCCTGCTACATTTTCAACCAGTTGCCAATGGTGAATTGCTTTCGATCGCCTGATTTACCATGTCAAACATCTGGCGGCAGTGGTTGTCAATTTGCAGGGGCAATTCCTCATTTTTCATCACCAAAGTCATGCTAGTTTTTGTTGGGGTTGCAGTTGTTCGATCGATCAGCAGTTCGACGGTCACTAATTTGGGAAAGGAGACTTGCCCAGGGACTTCTCGAGCCATTATATAGTCAACAGTCTCATAAAGTATGTCCAAGGGACAAGTCTTTAGAACTTCCACCACCAACAGCCGAAGACGATCGAGGGGAAGGGCAACAGTGTACGAAGTAGTATAGCGAGCCATAGAAAACCTCCGGCCTGGGACTCCAAGACTCTCTTATGATATCCGAACATAGTTGAGAGTTTTGAATGATTTCCAGCTTATAGTTACAGGTTTTCTAGATAAGGATCTCACTTGTCGGGGCAAATGATTTATAGCCGGAATTTGCTCAAATAATACCAGACTGAGGCAATAATCTGATTAAATTTTTTGATGAATCCTTTTGAAAGGCTGATCGGGCAAGATCGGGCCCAAGAGATCCTCAAGCAGGCGATCGCACAAAACCGCATTGCTCCAGCTTATCTGTTTGCTGGCCCGGATGGAGTAGGACGAAGTTTGGCAGCTAAATGCTTTACAGAAGAAGTATTTTATGGTAATAACGACAAACAACTAACCTCACACAAACGCCAACAGCTGAGCAATCACCCGGATTTATTGTGGGTGCTGCCGACTTATCTCCACAACGGAGTCAGGCTGTCTGCGGCTGAAGCTGCTGAAAAAGGGGTGAAGCGCAAGGCACCGCCGCAAATTCGCTTGGAACAGGTGCGGGAGATTGCCCAGTTTTTGAGTCGTCCGCCGCTGGAGGCGTCGCGATCGCTCGTAATTGTCGAACAAGCGGAAACGATGGCAGAGGCGGCTGCAAATGCCTTGCTGAAGACGCTGGAGGAACCAGGACAGGCGACGATCGTTTTGATTGCTCCGGCGATCGAATCTTTATTGCCTACGCTGGTGTCCCGCTGTCAGCGGATACCGTTTTATGGCTTAGATTTGGCCCGAATGGAGAAAGTGTTGCGGCAGAATGGTCATGAAGAGATTTTGCAGCATCCAGAGGTATTGGCCGCTTCGGCGGGAAGTCCTGGGGAAGCGATCGCATCTTGGCAACAATTGCAAGCAATTCCCCCAGAATTATTGGCAGCAGTCAAACAAATACCGAAGACGCTTCGTAAAGCTTTAGAACTTGCTCGCCAGATTGACAAAGCGCTGGATACAGAAGCGCAATTGTGGTTAATAGATTATTTGCAACATTGTTATTGGCAGCAATTTTTGCAAGGAGATCTTCGCGAGTCACCCCTAGAAAAGTTGGAAAAAGCACGAAAGTGTTTGTTAAGTTATGCTCAACCGCGATTAGTTTGGGAAGTCACATTGATGGGGATGTGTCAAGATTAGAATGGATGCTAGAAACACTTTTAGCTCATACACCATCGCTACAGGGGTAGCACCAAGACAGTACTACCCGCATAAAGCTCGTAGATACGGTTATTTATGCCATTGCCATAGACATCTGCCGACAAGATTCGGCACAGCGGTGGCACATATCAGCACAGGCTTTCATTTGAGCGTCATCGCTCATCTTTTCGCAATCAGTAGCGCCGCGATCGCACACTTCCATGCTGATGTGTTGAAATGAATGATGTCGGATGAGCTTCTGTTGTTGATTCAAGTTGTCTATCTTCTGCGATAATTTCACCTCGAAACATATTCATGCCACAAGTAAAGACATAATGACCAGCTTTTTTGGGCGTGAATTCTACAGAAGTTATAGCATTAAGTGGCAAATCTGCTGCAATGTGAAAATCTGGGAGTAATACTTGTTCTAAGCAACTACTAGGATCTTTCCGGCTGAAATTGAGCCGCACGGGTTGTCCTGCTTGTACAACAATGCGGCTTGGTTCATAGCCACCATCAACGGTGATGGTGACTTCTTGAATTCCTCCAGTTGCAGTTGCTTTTTTAGAATTGGGTTTGCTGAGTAGGAACCACCAAAGTTCTAAACCAATTAATCCTAGTCCACCAATGGTAACTAAAACCTTGTTACTTAGGGGTTGTTCAATACGGCGAAACTGACTTTTTTGCTCTGTTTTAGTTGAGTGTGTTTCCTCTGGAGTTTGTGCGTTGGCGAAGCCCACCGAAGGTATCGCTTCACCAGATACCATTCCTAGCACAACCCCTAAACTCGCAATACCACCGATAATTGTTGTTTTGTTTATCATTTAAAAATCTCCTAAAATCGAACCTGAAATCACCCCAAGCAGAAATCCAAATCCTGCTAATATTACCCAAAATGTTACTTTCTTGTTCATTATTATCCCTCTTAAACAACAATGAAATTAGCCAACTATTTTGGGTCGGAAGTTACGGAGGCGCAACGCATTTGTCACTACAGAAACTGAACTAAATGCCATTGCAGCCCCGGCAATAATTGGACTGAGTAACCAACCAAAGATGGGATAGAGAATACCTGCTGCGATGGGAATACCAGCCATGTTGTAGATAAAGGCGAAAAACAAATTTTGTTTGATGTTTCGCATCGTGGCGCGAGACAATTGAATGGCAGTGACAATGCCTTGTAAATCGCCAGAAATTAGGGTGATGTCGCTAGCAGCAATCGCTACATCTGTTCCGGTTCCAATTGCCATCCCTACATCCGCTTGCGCGAGTGCAGGAGCATCATTGATTCCGTCTCCAACCATTGCTACAATTTTTCCTTCTGCCTGAAGATTTTCGATTTGAGCGGCTTTTTGATCGGGGCGAACTTCTGCCATCACTCGTTTGATGCCGACTTCTCGCGCTATGACTTCAGCCGTGCGACGGTTATCACCTGTTAGCATCACCACTTCTAATCCCATCTTTTGCAAGGTGCGAATTGCATTGGCAGAAGAGGGTTTGACGGCATCAGAGATAGCCATAATGCCTTGCACTTTGCCATCAACTGCCAGCCAGATTACGGTTTTACCGAGATATTCCAATCGCTCCCAGTCTTGTTCTAAGGCGCTAGTATCAATTCCCAATTCTTTCATCCAACGATGTGTACCAATTTGTACCCATTGATTCGATACATGACCTTGTACGCCACTGCCTGCGATCGCTTCAAATTCCCGTGCATCATTTAATTCCACTTGTTGAGATTGAGCATATTGCACCACGGCTTCAGCTAAAGGATGCTCGGAATTTCGTTCAACTGATGCAGCGAGACGCAATAATTTTAATTCATTGCTATTGACTGTACCATTAACAGTTATAAAGTCAGTAACAGTTGGCTTTCCTTGCGTAATAGTGCCTGTTTTGTCTAAAACAACGGTTTGCAGTTTTTGTGCTAACTCCAAGCTGTCTGCACCTTTAATCAGGATGCCATGTTCTGCACCTTTACCTGTTCCTACCATGATGGAGGTTGGTGTAGCTAAACCGAGGGCACAAGGACACGCAATGATGAGGACACCTACAGTGGTGATCAACGCGATCGTTACGTTGCCCATGAGGTTGTACCAAAGGATGAAGGTAGCGATCGCAATGGCAATCACCGCAGGCACAAACCATCCAGTTACTTGGTCTGCCAATCGTTGAATAGGCGCTTTAGAGCCTTGTGCTTGTTGCACCAACTTAACAATTTGCGCCAGAAATGTATCTTTACCAACGCGCATAGCGCGGAATTTGAAGCTGCCAGTTTTGTTAATTGTTGCTCCAATTACTTCATCACCGGGTTGCTTTTTTACGGCCACACTTTCACCCGTCACCATTGCTTCATCAATAGTTGAGGAACCCTCAATAATCTCGCCATCTACCGGGATTTTTTCACCCGGACGTACTAGAATTACATCGCCCAAAACCACTTCAGCAATGGGAATATCTACCTCTCTGCCGTTCCGAATGACGCGAGCGGTTTTCGCTTGCAAACCTATGAGTTTGCGAATGGCTTCCGAGGTCTGTCCTTTGGCGCGATTTTCTAGCAGTCGTCCTAATAAAATCAGCGTCACAACAACCGCCGCCACTTCATAATACACATCCGCTGGTAATCTTTGAGCGGTAAAAAACTCAGGTAAGACAGTTGGAAACAGGGAGTAAAGATAGGCGGCACCTGTGCCAATTGCCACCAATGTGTCCATCGTTGCTGTATGGCGTTTGAGGGCTTTCCAGGCATTAATAAAGAAGGATGCACCACACCAAAACAGGACTGGCGTTGTCAGCACTAACTGTAGCCAAGGATTGTGCAGCCACATGGGAATAAAGGGAATCGGCAATCCTGTCATCATGGGTAGCGAACCGATGACTAAAATAGTACTGATGATGCCACCCACCCAAACTTTCGTAGCTAATTCCCGATTTTCAGCTTGCCGTTCCCGACGTTCTGCATCATCGTCTGCGGTAAATAAAGCGTCATCTTGTATGAGTTGAGCA